>CAUJGQ010000078.1 GCA_963170165.1 Chloroflexota bacterium
AGCCTGCCCCTGGTGCAACTGCGGGAGGGGCCGAGCGGCGCCACCGAGGAGGAGCAGCAGTGGCGCAGTCCTCATCCCTCCTCTCATCCCGCCAGCACCTCCACCGTATCGCCGTCTCGCAGGCGGTGATCCCGCCCCACCTGCTGGCCGGGGAACCGCGCAGATGGCCCCCACACCCGCGCGGCCCGGAAGGCCACCACGAGATCATTGTGGATAGCCGCCGCCACCTCCAGCACAGTCGCGCACTCCGGCAGCGCCAGGGGTTCCGCCGCGGTCTCCCCACCATGGCGCAGAAACACCCGCATCAGCCCCGTGAGCCCCCAGATCGCCTCTTTGAGCGTCTCCAGGCTGTCATCGTCCAGCACGGACACGCCGGCAATGGGGAGATCGGGTACGGCGCTGCGCAGCGATTCCAGCGCTCCGGGCGCAGCGTCGTCCAGCTTCGTCGCGGCGACCAGCGCCGGCAGGGTGATGCCCGCCGCGGCGACTTCGGCACGCACGGCACGCAGGCCCTGGGGCGAGGCGTTGACGTCGTGGCAGTAGACGATGGCATCTGCACCGCGCAGCACCCCGAGCAGCGCCCGGCCGCCACCGCGATCCACAGCTGCACCTTCGATCAGCCCAGGGATCTCGACCAGCTGCACCAGTACGCCGCCGATGCGGGTCAGCGCCGGTACTGGCCGCAGCGTGGTGAAGGCGTAGTTGCCGATCTTGATCTGGATGTGCGATAAGGCGTGCAGCAAGGACGACTTGCCGGCATTGGGCGGGCCAACCAGCGCCACCTGCGCTGCCCCTTCCCGGCGCACGGCAATCGAGTCACGATGTAGCACGCGGCTACGTGTGCGCGTTGCTTCGATCTCAGCCAGCACCCACTTGCGGATATCGGCGTACGGACCGTTCTTGTAGTCCGGCAGCTCCGCGAGGATGCCACTCAGCACGCGCACCCGCTCAGAACCCTCGGTTCCCACCAACCGGCGCTTGATGACCTGCATCTGCACACGATGTGGCATAGGCATGGCAATGCACTCCTGCTCCTCAAGGGGAGTCGCGCAGGAGGCATGCCAGCCCGGACGGGCATCCGAGCGTGCGCCTGCCATCCCGCTGCTTACACCGACGCGGTTGTCGTAAGCAGCGGTCTAGCCGTTCTTGTTGGAGTGGGTGGCGAGCCAGGTGCGCTCGCGGTGGTTATCCATATTCAACCAACTCCCGGCCCAGGCAGCCGGGTCTCACCTTAGCATGCGGCGGCGCGCCGCCGGACCGGACTAAGGGACGGTTTGTGAAAGCGCGGGCTAGGCGAGCCGCGCCTTCTCCGCGCGCAGATCCTGGAACAGCCCGCGCACGTCGTGGATGATGCGCAGGCACTCCTCCAACTGAACCGCCTGCTCGCGTGCGACGCCGTGGTCGCTCAACGTCGCGATGGCGTTGCGCCGGCTGATGATCTGCCGTTCCTCATCTTGGAGAATCGACTCAGGCGTCATACGTCCTGTCTCACCTTCACGCGGCGTCCGTGCCGCGTCACTGCCGCCGAGATGCCAGCGAAAGGGCTACACGCGTTCTTCTGTGAAGTTGTGCACGAACGATCATGGCACAGCCGGCGCCGGCACGCTAGTGGGTATTGCCCCCATCTTGCGGCGCTATGCTCCTCCCGGCCACGGCTACGCGGCATAGGCCGCCCGGATACGCGCGAACGCATCCCGGAACGGAGCATCGGTCGCTGGCAGGTCCCCGGCCGCCTGCGCCAGCACCTGGTCATCACCGTAGAACACGAAGTCGCCCTCCTGGAGCACACCGCGCACCACCGGCGCCAGTGGCACGGAGAACGTCGCCATCACCGGGTCATCGGAGGTACGGCGCGTCACGCGGCGGGTGAGTAACGCCGCTTCCCCCTCCACGGCGATAACCTGTGCCCGCCGCCAGCGCCACACAACGGCAGGCACCGGTGCCGACCGGTCAACCGCCACCAGATCACCAGGGCGTACCTTGATGCGGTTGTACACCGGCGGCGCATAGGCACACATCATCGATGCGCCGTCGAGCGCTTGCACGTGGCAGCCGTCCGGGCCGCAGGCACGCGCGATCCCAAGCTCAAGTTCCATGCGGTCGCTTCATCCCTCTGTCGCATGCCGGTTCTCGCCCGGCCACCTACGCTGCTCAGGTATGCCTCGGTTCGCTGTCATGCGTGGCTCCTTTCTGCGAAGGCGGGCGCTGCGCCAAACACCTGTATGCCGTGAGCACCTCCGCCCACGGCCCGCGCTGGCCCCCCAAGGGAGCAGTCCGCGTTCAGGTGGTGATGAGGGCGTTCGAGATGCGCTGGCCGCCCATGACACGCCCCCCGATGAAGATGCCCGCACGATAGACCGTGCGCGGCCGCACGTCAATCGCTTTCAGGCCGTGAGTGTGCGCCCGGCCATGGCGGTGACGGCCGCCACCAACGCCGCCGGCTCGACCGGCTTTGCCAGGTAGCGGTCGAACCCGAGCTCCAGCGCCCGGATGCGGTCCGCGGCGCCGGCGTGGGCGGTCAGTGCCAGCGCCGGAAGCGTGGCATAGCGTGGGTCGCTCCGGCGCAGCTGCCGCAGCAGCTCGTAGCCGTCCATCCGCGGCATCGCGATATCCGAGATGAGCACGTCAGGCAAAAACCGGGCGGCAGCAGCCAGCGCCTGGTCACCACCCGCGCAGGATTCAACAGCAGCGCCGGCACCCTCCAGCATTGCGGTGACCACGCCACGAATCCCGGCATCATCCTCAACCCATAGCACGCGCAGGCCGGCGAGTGGCTGGGCCGCCTGCTGCCCGGACACGTCATCAGTGCTGTTCGGCGGCGCTACCGCCCCGGGCCCTGGCGAACGCAGCGGCAGCGCCAGGGTGAACGTCGCCCCCTGACCCAGCCCGCCGCTGACCGCCTGGACCGAGCCGCCGTGCAGCTCTACCAGGCTTTTGACGATTGCCAGGCCGAGGCCGAGCCCGCCATGCTCGCGGGTGCTGGAGGCGTCCGCCTGCCGGAAGCGCTCGAACAGGTGCGGGGCAAAATCGCTACCGAATCCGGCGCCGGTATCCTCCACCGAGATGCGCGCCATCGTCCCCTCCCGGCGCAGCCGTACCGCGATACGCCCGCCCGGCGGCGTGAACTTAATGGCGTTGCCAAGCAGATTGCCGAATACCTGCTGCAGCCGCTCAGCATCACCGTGAACGGCGCCCGCGTTCGGCTCTAGCGCGATAGTCAGCGAGATACCCTTCAGATCCGCGGCCGGCCGGATCGCGTCGACCGCCGCACGCACCACCGGCGCCAGATCCAGCGGGTGCAGGTCCAGCGCCAGCTTGCCGCTGACGATGCGGGAGACATCCAACAGCTCCTCAATCAGCCGTGCCTGCGTACGAGAGGCTCGCTCGATGGTAGCAAGGCCCTCGTCGGTAGCCGCGGCGTCCAGCCGGCGGCTGCGCAACAACCGCGCCCATCCCAGCATCGAGGTCAGCGGTGTTCGTAGCTCGTGGGAGAGGGTGGAGAGGAAGTCATCCTTGGCCCGATTGGCAGCCTCGGCTTCGGCGCGGGCAAGGTGTTCCGCCTCGTACAATCGTGCCCGCTCCAGCGCCTGGGCACACTGCCGGGCGAGCGCCGCGCCGGCTTCCTCATCGTCCGATGCAAAGTCGCGGGGCTCGCGAAAGCTCAACGCCAGCACGCCGACGCAGCGCCCCTCGACCCGTAACGGTATGGACGCATGCGCCGAGAAGGCGCCGGATTGGGCCGCCTCCATCATCATGGGAACGCCATCGCTGCGGGCGGTGATGTCTCCCAGCCAGCAGGCACGCCCCTCACGCACCGCCTCGGCCGGAGGTGAGCCGCTCATCACCGCAAATCGTTGCCAGGTATCAGTGACGGCTGCCTGGTAGCCCTGGAACTGGAGGGCCTCCAGCGTGGCGCCGTCGGGCGAGAGCAGAAAGACGGCGCCTGCCGCCGCACCGAGCATCTCCAGTCCTTCACTGAGCGTCACGGCGGCCACATCACCGGCGGTCAATGCCTCGCTCAGCCCAGCGGTCACGGACTGCAACTGGGTGATGCGCAGCGCCACCGCCTCGGCCCGTTCCCGTGCCCGCCGTTCTGCCTCGTGCAGCACCGCGTTCTCGATGGCGACCGCTGCCCGATCGGCCAGCTCCTGCACGAACTGCGCATCGACGTCAGTGTAAGGAGGACGGTCTCCCTCCCGTGCCATTGTCAATGTCCCTGTCACCCGCCCGCGGACCCGAAGCGGCGCGACCAGCACTCCGCTCACGCCAAACCGCTCAACGTATCCATGAAACGCTGGATGGATGCCCGCGGCGAGCGGAGCATCGTCAGCAGGAAGCCGGAGTGTCCGCCCGGCGCGCACGGCATCGCCCGGCCGGCGCGCCATCGGCTCTTCTCCGGCGGCAGCCAGCGCGGCACGCAGGGCTGCCGCTGCGTCCGGAGTGGGGTGGGCGACCGCCGCCGGTCCCAGCGCGCCATCGCCACCGATTAGCCGGAGGATGCAGCCGTCCCCGGTCGCACCCGCAACCGTCCGGGCGATTGACTCGGCCACGGCCGGCCCCTCAAGACCAGCCTCGGCGAATGCTTGTGAGGCGTCCGCCAGCACCGCCACCCGCTCCGCGTAGCGGCGCGCCTGCTCCTCCGCACTGCGGGCATCTTCATACAGCCGCGCGTTGTCCACCGCCATACCGGCGCGGCGGCCAAGCTCCTCCGCCAGCGGCACATCGGCCGTGCTGAACTGCCGCCCTGACCCGGTCATCACCAGGGTGAGCACTCCCAGTGTCCTGCCACGCGCCACCAGTGGCGCGGCAATCACGCTCTCCGGCGCCAGTTCATCGAGGTAGGTGCGGAACGCCGGATCAGCACTGGCCTCCGGTCCCGACAGCGCTTCGGACTGACCGGCCAGCACACCTTTGCCGGTCTCCAGCGCACGCGTGACCGGGCCCTTACCACCGCCCGGCAGCATCGCCGGGTAGAGGCGCAGCAGCCGGGACTCGCGGTCGGGATCGCGATGCGCCGCCGCCACCCGGCGCACCGGGCCGTCCGGTTCCTGCAGGTGCACCGCACAGTAATCGGCGACGTCAGGTACGAGCCCGCCTGCCAGCGCCGTCAGCCGTGCCACCACATCCAGGTCGCCCGCCAGCGCAACGCCGGCGCCGGCCAGCGCCTGTTGAGCCGCCTCCTGCCGCTGCTCATCGGTCACGTCCGTGGTGACCGACACCACCAGCACTGGCCGCCCCTGCGCATCCCGGATCGGTGTGGAGCGGGTGCGAATCCAGCGGTCGCGGCCGCGCGGACCGACGCGCCAACGCAGCAGCCGGTCCGGTACTTGCTCGCCCCGGCGGGCCCGCGCAAACGGTGAGTGCTCCGGCGGCACCGGCGTGCCGTCAACTTCAAACAACTCCAACCCTGCGGGGAAAGCGGTCGTGGGAAGCTCGCTGATTTCCTCCGGGCTGCGTACGGCCAGCAGCTGCATGGCCGAGGCGTTGGCGAAGAGGTAGCGCCCGTCCATGTCGCGCGCGGTAATAGCGGCGTTAACGCTCTGCAACACGACATCGAGCTGGTCTCGGGAGCTACGTAGGGCCGCCGCCGCCCTGCTCCGCTCGGCATCATGCCGGTCTAGGCGCCGGCCCACCAGCACGGCCACCGCCACTGCTGCCAGGGCCACGGCCAGGAGTCCGGCAAGCACCGCCAAGAACGTGCGCCGCGCCGGCCCAAACGCCGCATCCGTCGGACGGTCCAGGAACACCAGCCACTGTGCTGACGGCGCCGCCTGCCAGGCGATCAGCCGGTCAGGGCCGCCCAATACATTGCGCGCTCCGGCGCGTACGCCGCTCGGCGCCCGGCGCGCATCCTGCAAAAGCAGCGCACCGCTGACATCCTGGTTGCGTTCGCCCGTCTGATTGTTGACCAGCACCCGCCCGCTGCGGTCCACCACCACCAAGGCGCTGGTGGCATCGGCAAACGGCGCCAGCACCCCGGCCAGCGCATCGAGCGTGATGGTATTGCCCAGCAGGCCATTGATGCGACCCTGGTCATCAAACACCGGGACCGCGATCACGACCGACGGACCAGCAACCGTCGGGTTGCGCGGGATCAGCGCCGAGGACACGTAGGGCCGTCCGGTGGCCAGCACCGCCTGCACGTGCTCGCGATCCGCGACGTTGACGCGCTCGGCCGTCTGCGGCGGTGTGCGCGCGCGGACATCGCCCGCGGTGTCAATCCAGGCCACGGCGTTGAGCGTGGCGTCCAGCACCGGCAGCCCCGCGAGCACCGTGGTGATCGTATCTGGATTGGCAGAGCGCAGCGCTGGGGTAGAGGCGAGGGCCTGCATCAACCGGATCTGGCTGAGGACAAACTCCTCCGTTGATGCGCCGGCGGCGTGGGTGTGCAGGAGCGCCTCACGGGTGATGCGCTCCCGTTCGCTACGCAGATTGGCATAGGCGGCCGTCACGCCGGCGCCCACCAGTAGTACCGCAAGGACCGCGGCCGTGGCGACCAGCCGTACGCTGGGCCGCGCGGGCCATCCGCCGGACCAAAACGGCCGGCGCGCGCTGGACGTGACCCAGGCGCTCATGAACTCATCCCGCCCGCGGCCCGGCGGACGCCGCGGGACCTCCCCATGACGGGATGTGACGAGCACCGCCATAGACGGGGTACAAGGGCAGGCGCTTCCCGGACAGTATAGCGCCCTGGGCGGCCACCAGTTGGACCGATTACACCGGGGGTTGCGTGAGCGCCGCCGCGGCCGTGACGCAGACGAATACCGGCCGCAGGCGCGTCACCCCGGGGAGATCGCTGGGCGCGCCCGGCAGCGGGCTAAACCCCACGAAAGTATTTGTCGCGGCACGATGCTCCCATACCGCCACCAGCGCGGCCGGTGGGCTGACACGGGCACCAAACACCGCCGCCGCCTCCGTCACGGCCGGCGTGACATTGTTGCAGCCAGCCACGAGCTGGACGTCGCCGGCCGGCGCCGGCCCGGTCACTTCCAGGGTCTTGACATCGGTGGGATTGGGATACCCGGCGAACAGCGCCAGCAGCACGCCGGCGTTCGCCGGAAAGCCGGCCCGGCTGCTGAACGCTCCCGGCAGATCCGGGATAAAGGTGACGGTGATCTGGGTGACACCCGGCCGCAGCGCTCGATACACGGCCGAGACCGACTCGCAACCACCGAAGTAGCCCGCAATGGGTCCCGGCGCTGCGGGCGTCCCAACGCCGGGGAGGCCCGTGGTGGGGAAGAAGCCGCAGCGGCGGACGATCTGATTGGCCGTGGCGACAAACCCGGCGGTTGCGGATGGTGGTCCGGCCTGGGGGTTGGGCTGAGCCGCATCCCATGTGGCCACCGATGCGTCGGAGATAGTGAACACCACGTTGCCGTTGAGCACCGACCCCTCGTTGAAGACGATGGGCTGGCCGGTCACGGGGTCGGTGCACAGCGGCGCGCTGCCCCCGGCGCCGCAGGGCAACAGCCGGCGGTTGAAGCGGGCGGTGGCAGTGCCGGTCTGGCCGGTGCTGACGTTTTCGATCTGAAGCGTTAGCCCGATGGGCCCCGACTGGGCACGGGCGCGCTCTGCGCCCCCAGCCACAGCTAGCAACGCTGCCAGCGCAACCGCCATCCACCAGCTTTGCTTTATCATGCCGCCCCTCCATCTGCCCGCGGTCCGCTGCCTGTAGCCGGATCGTAGCGAGCGTACCGCAGAGCAAGCAACGAGCGGCCGTGGTAGCCGCTGGGGCGCAGGCTACCGCTGCAGGCGGAGACGCGCTTCCGCCACCACATGCCCCGGGCCATACTACCGGGGGAGCAGGCGTTCATGAGCGAGCAGGCAACACGTATTGCCCTGGTGGAGGACGAAGACCTCTACCGCGACTTACTGCGGATCGTGCTCGGCCAGCAGCCACGCTTCGCCGTCGTGGGCGCCTTCGCCGACGGTCCGAGCGCCATACGCGAGATTCCCGAGCTGGCGCCGGACGTGGCGATCCTCGACATTGAACTGCGCGGCGGCATGAACGGTATCCAGTTGGGGCTGCAACTACGCCGGCGGCTGCCCCAGTTGGGCATCGTGCTGCTGTCTAACCACGGTGACCCGCAGTTCGTCGCATCACTGCCGCACGATGTCATCGCCGGCTGGTCCTACCTGCTCAAGAAGTCCGTATCAGATGTCGGCGCGCTCAGCCGCGCGATTGCCGGTGCGCAGGCCGGCTTCGTCGTGCTCGATCCGGCGCTGGTGACGGCCATGCGCCCGCGTGAGGGCAGCGCTACCGGCCGGCTCACCCCCCGCCAGCGCGAGATTCTCGGCCTCATCGCCCAGGGGCTGACCAACAGCGCCATCGCCCGGCAACTGGTCTTGGCGGAGAAGTCGGTAGAAAACCAGATCAACGCCATCTACCAGCAACTGGCCATCGACCGTGATGACCACACGATTCAGCCGCGGGTCAAAGCGGTGCTGATGTATCTGGAGGAAGGTACCCCGGGATAAGTGGCCGGGAGGTGGCCGGTACTGTCGTTCCCCCGGCGCCCCGGCCGCGGTCCGGTCCGCATCCGGGTGCATGCACCCTTGAGGGCGAAGACACGGTCCTTCTACCTTCGGAGAAACATCCAGGTACCGGACCTGTGGGGAACGTGCCCATGTGCCCCAACCAGCCATCGGCCGCCGTTTCGACCTACCGGCTCCTGCTGGTAGATGACCAGCCGGTGTTTCTGGAACTGGCGCGCGCCATACTCTGGGGGCACCGCGGCTTCGAGATCGTTGGTGAGGCCGGCAGTGGTGAACAGGCACTTGCGCTGCTGCCCGACGCCAACCCGGATGTGGTGCTGCTCGATGTCGAGATGCCCGGCATGCATGGGTTTGAGGCGGCACGCCGCCTGATGGCTGCCGCGCCTGGTCTGCGGGTGGTGATGGTCAGCGCCTCGCCGGACACGGAGTATGCGATGCTCGCGACCGCGGCCGGCGCGCTCGGCTTCCTCTCCAAGAAGCTGCTCTCAGCCGATGCCCTGGCCGCGCTGCTCGCCTGATGCAGCGCCGGCGCCGGCTCGATGGTCGCCGTCGACCCCCGATTGCCGGAGTGGCAGCCGCACACGCAGCAGGACGCCCCCAGACGGCACGCCGGACAGCGACCAATCGCCACCAAACTGGTCCACACGCGCGGCGATGCTGGCCAGGCCGACGCCTGGCTGGCCACCGCCGTCCAAGCCTTGGCCGTTATCCTCGACCTCGACCAGCAGGGCAGCGCCCTCGGTCGCCAGGCGGATAGTGGCACAGGACGCCCCGGCATGACGGTAGATGTTGCTCAGCGCCTCCTCCAGGATGCGATAGGCTGCCAGCCGCAGCGGCTCGGCGATAGCGTTGCCGGCCGGGTCATCGAGCCGCCGGATCTCCTCGGTGACGTCGACGATCAGCTCCAGCGGCCCGCCGAGGCGCGCGGCAAGTGATCGCACTGCCGGGACCAGACCGACGCGGATGATCGAGGGATGGAGCAGGTGGCTGGCCTCGCGGACGTCGTGCTCGCGGATCCGGTCGAGCTCGTCGCGCACCGTGTCGAGCACGCCGGCCGCGGCCTCGGGGTCGGTCCCCAGCAGCGTGCGCACCTGCCCGAGCCGGTGCCAGGCGACCAGCAGGCGGGTCTGCACCGCGCCATGCAGCCGCTCCGCGATATCTTTGCGCAGCTGCTCATCCGCCTCCACCACCAACCGGCGGGCGCGGCGCACCTGCTCCAACTGGCGCTCCAGGGCCTGCACCAGCCGCCGGTTCTCCGCCAGCAGCGCTGCCTGCGCCTCCTGCACCCGGCGCCGCTCGGCGTTCTCCGCCAGCAACTCGGCGGTACGAAACTGCACCTCCCGTTCCAGTTCCTCAGTAAGCGCGCGCAGCCGTTCTTCGGTCCGGCGGCGCTCAGAGACATCGGTGAAGATCGCCACGATACCGGCGAAAGCTGCCCCCTCCCACAGCGGCGCGGCGTTGACCGAGATCGTGATCCGCGATCCGTCGTCGCGTTCGATTTGGAACTGCACATCCAGCACCGGCCTGCCGGTCCGCCGCACGGTCACAAACGGATGATCGTCCGGCGGCAGCGGGGCGCCGTCCAGCCGCAACCGCCGCCAGGGCGTACTGACATACGAGGCGCCCACAATCCGGCCGCGTTCTATGCCCAGCATCTGTTCGGCGGCGGCATTGGCGCGGACAAACCGGCCCTCGGCATCCGTCACGAGCAGCGCCCCGGCCATCACTTCGACGATGCCGGCCAGCAGATCTGACATCGCAGTCACCCCAGTCGCCTGCTGATTGTCAGTGTACCGTCGCGCCGCCGGTCACCGCGGGAGGATATGCCCTGTGTTTGACCGTGCCCGGCGGGTAGGATGGTGGCCGGAGTCCACCGCCGGAGCCGGATCAATGGCTCGCACCCGTACTCAGTCACACACGCCGAGCCGCCGGGATACCTGGCTCCGCAACACCTTCGCTGCCCTGGGAAACCCGACGTTCCGGGTGCTGTGGACCGGCACGCTGCTGTCGTATCTCGGCTTCATGATGTCCGGTACCGCCCAGAGCTTGGTCGCCTTTGACCTAACCGGCAACAACCGAGCGGTGGGCGCGGTGATGTTCGGGCAGGGCGTGGCGATGCTGCTACTCGCTCCGGTGGGCGGCGCGATGGCCGATCGCGTCTCCAAACGGGCGCTGATGCTTACCTGCCAGTCCGTCATCGGCCTGACAATGCTGGCGACCGCGGTGCTGATCACAGCAGACATGATCAATGTCTGGCATCTGGCGGCCGGCTCGTTCGTGCTGGGGATGATGTTCTCGTTCCTGGGACCGGTACGGCAGGCTTATATCGGTGTGCTGGTTGCCCCCAGCCTGCGCGGCAATGCCGTCGCCCTGGCCCAGGTGGCGATGAACCTGACGCGGGTGGCCGGGCCATTCCTGGCCGGCTCCCTGCTGGCGTGGCGGCACACCGGCGCGGCCGGAACGTACTTCTTCATGGCGCTGCTGTTCGTGTTTGTGGTGGGCACCATGGCCCAGCTGCCCCCCAGTCAGGGCGCCACCGCCGGCCGGCGGGGTGTGCTGGCGGAGATCCGCTCCGGACTGGCGCACATTGCCGCCAACCCGCGGCTGCTGCAGCTGGTGGTCGGGTTTGTACTGGTGACAATGACGGGGCTACCCTATGGCACGGTGCTGCCCGGGCTGGCTCAGCACGAGCTTCACATCGGTACCGGCGCGTACGGCCTGTTGCTCGGTGTCTCAGCGCTGGGTGGGCTGGCCGCCAGCCTGGCCGTCGCCTCCATGGCGGACTCGCCCCGCGCTCCCCGCATCCTCGTGCTCAGCAGCGCCGCGATCAGCCTGGGGCTGGTCCTCACCGGTCTCGCACCGACGTTCGCTGTGGCGCTCGTCACCATGTTCCTGTTGGGCGCGGCGTCCAGCGCCTTCCAGACGCTGAACAGCGCCGTCTCCATGCGCGAGACCGACCCGGCGTTTTACGGCCGCGTCCTCTCCGTGACCATGCTCGCCTACTCCGGTAACGGCTTGGTCGCGCTGCCCATCGGGGCGCTGGGCGACGCCATCGGTGAGCGGGCCACGTTGATGGCGATGGGCGTTGCGGTGCTGGCTGTGGCCGGCCTGCTGCGGTTGTGGGCGCTGCGGCTGGCGCGTCCGTAGCCAGCCGGCGGCGATACCACCAGTCGGCGCGTGATGCCGTGGGGCCTCCCCGCCGTCCGTTCCCGCGGGTGTGTCACACCACCTGGCGCGGTAGCGGCGCACAAGGCAGGTGTGCAGTCGATGGCGGCTCGCACACCACGTCAGCGGCATGCCATCCTTCCGCGTGTGCTACGCGCAGGATGCACGTGTCATCGCAATAGCATACGCGTGCTCAGAAAACCCCCGGTGCCAGCGGGCGGCCTCCGTCTTGGGCCGGCTCATCGGCGATGCCGGGACCGGGATGTCGCGTACACAACTCCCCTGCTCAGCCGCCGATTGCGCCCTTCTCCCGTAGCTCGGCGATCTCCTCCCAGGTAAGACCCGCCTCCAGCAACACCTCCTCGGTATGCTGGCCGAACTCCGGCGCCGGTCCCTGGACACCGGTGCCCGGCGCGGCGCTAAAACGCACCGGGTGGTTGGCCATCGCCACCCGCCGGCCGATAGGATGGTCGATCTCGACGATGTAGCGGTTGGCGATCACCTGCGGGTCGGCCCGCAGCTCGTCATAGTCCTGCACGCGGGCCGCCATCAGCTGGTGCTGGGAGAGCAGCGCCACCCAGTGATCGCGCGGTTGGGTGGCGAACAACGCGTCAAACTGCTCCACCAGCGCCGGCGCGTTGGCCAGCCGCTCGGCGGCGGTCGCGAAGCGGGGGTCCTGCTCCCAGTCAGCGATACCGAGAACACGCACCAGCTGCGGCCACCATCGCTCCTGGGGGATCAGTCCCATCACGAACCAGCGGCCATCGCTGCCCTGGTAGCCGTTCCACATCGGCTGCCATTGGCTGCGGTGGCGGCGCGGCGGGGTGACGCCGGTGAAGAGATAGCCCTGCAGTAGGTGCGACTGGAAGTCGACCTGCGCGCCCAACAGCGAGGCATCCACCTGCTGGCCCTCGCCGGTTCGCTCACGCATGTACAGCGCGGCAAGAATGCCATGCGAGAGGAAATAGGCGCCGACCTGATCACCGACGGCGGCGGGCAGCGGCATGGGTGGGCCGTTGGGATCGCCGTTCTGGCTCATCATGCCGCCACGCGCCTGGCCCATGATGTCCATCGAGGGCAGTGTCCGCTCCGGTCCCTCGTTGCCGTAGCCGGAGGCGACCGCATAGATCAGCCGCGGATTGACGGCGCGGAAGTCCTCATAGGCCAGCCCTGCCCGCTCCAGCACGCCCTTGCGGAAGTTGTTGGTGAACACGTCGGCGGTGCGCGCCAAGCGGAGCAGCAGGTCGCGTCCTTCCGGACGCTTGTAGTCCAGCACCAGCGACCGCTTGCCGCGGTTGTGATTCTCGAAATAGGCGTTCAGCTCGTTGGTGGCCAGCTTCACGCCGCGGCCGGGGTCAGGGTTGGCCGGCCCCTCGATCTTGATCACATCCGCACCGAGGTCCGCCAGCAGCGCCGTTGCATGCGTCCCCTGCTGCCAGATCGTCATATCGAGAATGCGCACGCCCGCCAGCGGCAACGCACCGTTCCCAGCCATACTCGATCCCCTCCGCTTCCGTCCGCTCGCGTCCCGGTCAACGGGGACAGGATGCCGGAAAGCGGCGCAAGGGGGAAGGCGTTCGCCGGCGCGACCAGCCACCCCCACCACCAGCCCAACGCGCCGGGAATGGCAACATCCTGACAGTTTGCAGCCATCCGTGGACAGCGGCTAGCGGGCGCCATACACTCCGGGCTTGATAAGTCGATATCGGATATCTCGTGTAGGGGTGGGCGATGGTGTCTGAGGCGTCGTCGGTGTCCGTGTACCAGTGCGCGGATGGCACGGACTTCCCCGTGCGGTGGGAGGACCCTGCCCATGCCGTGTTCACCTTCTTCCGGGACGCCTCACACTGGCCGTCGGCCTGGAAGCCGCTGGCAGCAGCAGTGGAGCGGTTGTTCATCGCTGGTGGTCAAGACACGTTCACGGAGAGCGGTGTGCCGGCGCCGCCGTTCTTCCAGCCGCGGCTGATGGTCAATGGCTTCATGTACCTGCGCCGGACGCCGGCGACCGCCGAGGAGATGGCAGCGCGCGAGCGGGCAGCACGGCGGCTGACGGCACAGTTCGGCGGCCCGCTGAGCTTCTGGGAAGGCTACTGCCTGCCGCGAATCCGCGAGGTCTGCGCCTGGCTGCAAGGCGCCGCTGACACCACTCCGCTGGAACTGCTGGCACGGCGCGCCGGATACGCCTGGGCGCATACGCACATCCACGCCCTGATGTACAACGTGCAAGCGCTGGCCGGCTTCCTGAGCGGGTACGACGGCGCGGAGGCCGAACTGCTGACGAACGAGCTGATGCAGGGCTACCCAAACACGACCATCGACATCCACCAGGCACTGTGGCAGATCGCCCAGCAGGTCCGCGCCACGCCGGGGGCCGAGCGCGTTCTGCGTGGCACGCCGCTGGAACAGTTGCGGCCCGCGCTGGCAGCGGCCGGCGCGCACGCCGTGACGGCGGCAGTCGACGGGCTGCTCGAACGATACGGCTGGCGCGCCGATGGTTGGGAACTCTCCTCGCCGGCCTGGCGGGAGCGGCCGGAGACGCCACTCGGGCTGATCCGGGCGATGGTGCTCAACGACTCGCCGGAGCCGGCGGCGCTCACGCGTCAGGGGGCAGAGCGGCGGGAACAGACGGCACAGAAGGTGATGCAGCGGTTGCCATCGGCGGCGGAGCGCGAGCGGTTCCGCGAACTGCTGGCGGCCGTGGCGAATTACGTCGCCATCCGCGAAGACCGGGCGCTGTGGCAGCAGACGGTAACGGGCAGCCTGCGCGGGGCGCTGCTTCGCCACGGTGAGCGGCTGGTGCGCGAGCAGCATCTGGACGCCGTCGAAGACATCTTCTTTCTGCTGCCCGAGGAGGTGGAGCGGCCGCCCGCCCACGTGAAGGACCTGATTGAGCAGCGGCGGCGCGACTGGCAGGGATGGGCGGCGCGTACGCCCCCGGCCACCATCGGAGCCGGGGCCACTACCCCGCCTGCTGTCGCAACGCCGGCGGCAGCACCTGGAACGGTGGCCATCAAGGGCATCCCGGCCAGCCGTGGCGTCCACACCGGCCGCGCCCGCGTCATCCTGGACCCCTACGAAGGCGACCGGCTGGCGCCGGGGGAGGTGCTGGTCTGTGTAATGACCACACCCACCTGGACGCCGCTGTTCGCGGTTGCCGGCGCGATCGTCACCGACACCGGCATGGCCGGCTCTCACCCGGCGATCACCGCCCGCGAGTTTGGCATCCCCGCCGTGGTCGGTGCGGCCGGCGCCACCACGCGCATCCCTGATGGGGCGATGGTCACCGTCGATGGCGTTGCCGGGACGGTGGAAGTGCAGGGGTAGGCGGAGCACAGCCCCTTCGTCGCGATGGAGAGCGGGTGGGGGAGCGGGCGCAGCCGTCAGCCGCGCCGCACCTTCCAGATGATCTCGGCCGGCCAGCGCCGTGACCAGGCATTGGCCGCCTCGCTGCGGTAGGTGGAGGCCGCGCCCTCGGGCGGACGCGTCTCGATCAGGTCTTCGATCAGAAAACCATGGCGACGAAACAGGCGGATCCACTCGCCGTATGGCAGGTTGAAGTAGACGGAGCCGTCTGGGTCTTCGATGTGGTGCAGGCCGAAGTAATCCTGCGCCAGCACCGTGCCCGGCTCGTCCATCTCTCCTGGCCAGCACAGATCCAGCAGCGGACCGGTATTGGAGAAAGCGAGCAGTCCGCCGGGGCGCAGCAGGCGGGCGCACTCCGGCACGGTGCGGTGCGGGTCGGCGAAGTGCATCGCGCCGTAGTCGCAGAAGACGATATCGAAGGAGGTGTCGGGCAGCGGTACGTCGTCAGCGCTGGCGTGCACCAGCGGAAAATCCACGCCCGCCGCGGTCATCGCCGCGCGGGCGTGCTCCAGTTGACGCACCGAGTTGTCCAGCCCCACCGGCCGCGCCCCGGCCCGCGCCAGCAGGATCGACCATTGCGCCGCGCCGCAGCCCAACTCCAGCACGTCCTTGCCAGCCACGTCCCCGAGCACGTGCAATTCCGCCTCGGGGATCTGCCACACGCCCCAGCGCGGCTCCGGCCGGCCGATGAACGCGCGGTGCTTCGCCTGGTACTCGTCTGCCACCCGGTCCCAGAACAGCCGGTTGCGGGCGGCGGCGTCGGACAACGACATGGTGAACCCTGTCAGCGGGGAGCAGTGAGCGAGGGCGGACCCTCTCCCCCGTCACCCTACTGCCTGCGCGACATCTCCCAGCTTGAGCCGTCGCAGGCTCTCGGCGGTGGGGATGCCGTCGGTGTTCCAGCCCATCAAGGCGTAATAGGCGTGAACGGCGTTGCGGAAGCCCTCTTCGTCCAGCGGCTTGCCCGTGGCCGACTCGGCGCGGAAGGCGCCGAAGAAGCGCTTGGGCAGGCCGTCATCCTTGCTGGTCATCCCACAGTGATTGTTGAACATCCGCGCCAGGGTAGCGGCGCGCTCACCCCAGGTCAGCACATCCTCCACCGACGTTTCCCAGCCGGTGATGCCGGTGATCACGTCTGCCATCTGCTGCGGCGAGTAGGGCAGGAAGTGGCACATGCCGACGCTGTCCAGGAAATGGCGGTGCGTGCTGTGGAAGAAGAACAGCCGCATCTTCTCGTCAGCGAAGCCGTGCGCCTGGATGGTGGTGAGATCGCCTGCGTACTCCCGCATCCGGTTCAGCCCAGGGCCATCGGCAAGATATGCCGTGTCATGCATGTTGTGCATGTGATCGGCGCCGGTGGGCGAGAGGGCATAGCCGACACCGAGCCCGTGCTTGATACGCGGCTCATGCATTGGCAGCTCCTGCCCCTTGACCGTCAACAGCAGATCGTCGGTGTCGCGGCCCAGCTCCGCTGACAGCCGCTGCGAGCCTTCCGCCATGCGGTCGCCGAAGCCGCGGCGGTAGGCCATGTCGTCCAGCAGCCGCAGCATCGTCTTGGCATCGCCGAAGCGGATATCCTCGCCGCCGGTGTCCTCCTTGGTGATCAGCCCCTTCTCGAAGGCTTCCATGACGAAGGAGATCGTCATGCCGGCGGAGATGGTGTCCATTCCCAGCGCCGCCATCCGCTCCGAGGCCTTGGCCAGGGCGCTGAGGTCGTCGATGCCGCAGTTGGAGCCAACAGCGGCCAGCGTCTCGTACTCGGGGCCGCCGTAGCGACGGTTGACGGTGTACTCGGGCGTCGTCACCTCGACGACCCGCTTGCAGCGCACCGCGCAGGCAAAGCAGGTGTCGCGGTCCACCAGGATGGTCTCGGTCATGGTCTGGCCGGAGATCTTCTCATTGCCGGCGAAGGAGCCGTCCTGGAAGTTGAAGGTGGGCAGGCCGCCGGCCAGGTGCAGGCCGCGCACGCCGCCGGCGGTGCCGTGCTCGTGGAAGTTCATGGTCAGCTGCAGATTGGAGGTCTGCCAGGTGGCGAGCGCCTTCACCGCCTTGGGGTCCGCCAGCTTGAGGGCGCCCTTGCCCCGCGCCGCGATTGCCTTCAGGCCCTTACTGCCCATCACCGCGCCCAGACCGGTGCGGCCGGCGAAGTGTGAGACATCGTTGACGATGGCGGCGAAGCGGACGAGGTTCTCGCCAGCCGGGCCGATCATCGTCGTGCGGATGCCCTTGCCCAACTCAGCCCGCAGTGCCTCCTCGGTCTCCAGGACTTCCTTGCCCCAGAGGTGGCCGGCGTCGCGGATCTCGGCTGTGCCCTCGTTGAGGTAGAGGTACACCGGCGAGGCAGACTTGCCGCGAATGACGATGGCGTCGAAACCGGCACGCTTGGCCTCCGCCCCCCAGTAGCCACCGACCTCGCTGTTGCCAAAGCCGCCGGTGAGCGGCGACTTGCCACCGACGCCGTTGCGCCCCTGCCCGGAGAAGGGCGCAGCGGTGACGATGCCAGGGGCGAACACCAGGACGTTATCCGGTCCCAGCGGGTCGGCGTCTGCGGGCACGAGCTTCAGCAGATAGTGAGCGATCAGCGCCCGCCCACCGAGATAGGTCTTGAAGAACTCCTCGCCCGGCTCCTCCACCCACGTCGAGCGGGCGGTGAGGTCAACGTGCAGGATGCGGTTGTTGTAGCCAAAGGGCATCGGTCACTCCCTCCCGTGGCGCGGCGTCAGCACTGCCACGCACACGCGCTTCCCCAGATCCACGGGGCAAGCATAGCGTACGGTGGGGTTATGAGTAGGGCGGTAGTCAGCCGGGACAGGCTCTCACCCCAACCCCTCCTCCGCAGCTACTGACCGCTGCTAAGCTACAGGTATGCCGAGGATCACGGCGCGACGCCTGTTCATCGCCGCCGCGGTGGCCGTCACGGTGATCGCCGTCGTTACCGCCTTCCACGATGTGCCCGCCGTCGCGGCGGCGCTGCGCAACTTCGATTGGCGGCTGCTACCGTTGGGGCTGGCCATGGCGATCACGATGCACGGGCTGCGCTTCTGGCGCTGGCACCTGTACGCCGGCCACGTCTCCGACGGCGCCTTGCGCCTCACCGACAGCCTGCATATCTACCTGGCGGGGCTGGGCACCCACCTGACGCCGGGACGGGTCGGCGAAGTGGTGCGCTGCGCCTATCTGCGCCGGGCGGCGGGGACGCCGGTAGCCCGCTCCGCGCCGATCATGCTGGCCGAGCGGGTGATGGACGGTGTGGGGCTGTTCGCGCTGGCGCTGCCCGGCGCCGTGACACTCGGGCTGGGCGGTACCGCCGGCCTGGTGCTTCTGGCAGCCGGCCTGCTGCTGATGCCTGCCCTCGCCAGCCATCACCTGCACCGCGCCGCCCTGTTCGCGGCCGCACGTACGCCGCTGATCCGCCGCTATGTGCCCAGCCTGGAGCGGGCCAGCGACGATCTGCGGGTGTTCATGTTGCCACGTATCGGTCTGCCCGCCGCGCTGATGAGCGTCACCTCAGTGGCGCTGGAGGTTGGCGTGTTCGCGCTGGCGCTGCACGGCGCGGGGCTGCCGGTGACCTGGGATGTGTACCTGCGCGCCGGCTTCGTGCTGACGGCCGGCATGCTGGCCAGCGCGGTGTTTATGGTGCCAGGCAACCTGGGCGTGGCCGAGGGCGGTATCGCCGCGCTCACCCGCTCGCTGCTGGCCGCCACGGCCCCCATGGCGGCGGCCGCCGCGCTGATCATGCGCTTCCTGACCCTGTGGACGGGGCTGCTAGCCGGCTTTGCTGCCCTCGCTACCGCCACGCGCACATGGGGCCGCGCCACCGGTCCGGAGCCGGAGTCCGTTGCTGCCTTGCCCGGCACGCACAACTGAGGTTTGACCCTGGCCGGTCCGCCCGGCAGATTGGGTGAGAAACCACAACGGGGAGCAAGACTGGCATGGGACTGGAAGGACGGGTGGCGCTAATCTCGGGCGGCGGGCGCGGCATCGGCCGGGGGATTGCCCTAGCGCTGGCCCGCGATGGGGCGGATGTGGCGGTCAACTACCGGCGCGATGAGGAAGCCGCCAAGGAGACGGCGGAGGCCGTGCGCGAGCTGGGCCGCCGTGCCGAGACCTATGCCGCCGACGTGTCGGACTGGGATGCCTGCCGGCAGATGATGGAACAGATAGCAGCGGACTTCGGCGGGCTCGATATCCTGGTGAACAACGCCGGTATCGCCTCGCGCGGCCAGTCCGTGGCGGACACTGATCCCAACGAGTTCGAGCGGGTGGTACGGACGCACGTCTTCAGCGCCTTCTATCTCAGTAAGCTGGCGGTGCCGCTGCTGCGGGCCCGGCCGCGTGGCGACATCATCATGATCTCGTCGGGCGCCACCCGCACCTTCGCCGGCAACGGCGCTCCCTACAATGTGGGCAAAGCCGGCATGGAGGCGCTGGCCAAGTCGCTGGCAAAAGAGGTGCGCGGCGACAACATCCGCGTCAACGTCGTTGCTCCCGGTCTGGTGGAGACGGAGATGGGCAAGCGGCTGGCGCGCGCCACCCGCGGCGTGCAGAACATCCGCGACCTCGACTCCTCCTCGCCGTTTGGCTTCGTCTGCCAGCCGGAGGACATCGGCAACGCCGTCGCCTTCCTCTGCTCGGAGCAGGGCCGCTACATCACCAACGACGTGCTGTACGTGGACGGTGGCGGCTTCCCCGGGAGGTAGCAATGACGGTGACGGTGCGGCTGCACGGCGAGCCCAGCCGCTATCTCGGGACCGGCAGCGATATCGCCCGGCTTGAGGTCGGCGAGGGCGCGACCGTGCACAGCGTCCTTACCGGTCTCGGCTTGCCCGAACGCGAGTACTGGCTGCTGGCCGTCAACGGCCACGTCGCCCGCCCTCACGACACGCTGCGCGACGGCGACCTGCTGGAATGCGTGGCGCCGATGAGCGGGGGGTGAGGCCGGCCTAGCCCCGTAACCGTGGGTCGAACAGGTCGCGCAGCGTGTCACCGGCGATGTTGACGGTGAACACGATCAGCATGATGGCCAGACCGGGCCATAGCGCCAGCCAGGGACTGCGGCGCATGAACTGGAGCCCGGCGCCGCTCAGCATCCCACCCAGATCCGGCTGTGGCGGCGGCACGCCCAGCCCGAGGAAGCCAAGCGACGCCACCAGCATCATCACCGCCCCCAACGCGATCGTGGATGAGTAGACGACCAAGTACGCAATATTGGGAACGATGTGGATGAGCAGCACGCGCGTGTGCGACGCGCCCAGCGCATGCGCTGCCTCGACGTACGGCTCGGCCCGCACCCCCAGCACGGCGCTGCGCAACAGCCGCGAGGAGGCGGGCACGCTGAGCAGGCCGGTAGCGACGAGGGCGGTGCGCACCCCCGGGCCGGCCACACCCACCAGGCTCACCAGCAGCACCAGCACCGGCACTGCCAGCCAGATATCGATGATCCGCTGCACCACCGCATCCAGCCATCCGCCGAAGTAGCCCGTGACGACGGCGATCAGTAGCGCCAGCGACTCCGCCAGCAGCACCGCCCCAGCGGCGATGAACAGCGACACCCGCATCCCGTACAGCACGCGACTAAGCAGGTCCCGCCCCAAGTTGTCGGTGCCGAAGGGATGCGCGGCGCTGGGGCCCTTGAGCCGGTAGAGGAAGTCGGCTTCATCATAGCCATATGGGGCGATCACCGGTGCGAGTGCGGCGGACAGACCAAGCAGCGACAGAATCACCAGGGATACCAGCCCCAGCGGCCGGGAGCGGGCCATCCGCCACGCCCGGCGCCGCCCGGAAGGCGCCCTCCGCCCTAGCTGGTCCAGCGCCGCGCTTGTCTCCACTCACCACCCCATCAGCGCCAGCGGATGCGCGGGTCAATCCAGGTATAGCTGATATCGACAGCGACGTTGACCAGGATCAGCAGCAGGCCGATCACGAGGTTGGTGGACTGAATCACGGGGTAGTCCAGCCGCCCGATGGCCTGGAGCAGATAGCGGCCGGTACCGGGAATGCCGAAGATCTGCTCGACGATCACCGTGCCCGCGATCAGGCGTGGGAGCAACAGGCCGGCAAAGGTGACCACCGGCAACAGCGCGTTGCGCAGCACGTGGCGGCCGTAAACGCGGCGGGCATCGAGCCCTTTGGCCCGCGCCGTGCGGATATAGTCCTGGCGCAGCACCTCCAGCACCTGGCTTCGCATCAGCCGGATCAGCGCCGCCGCCGGCGTCACCGCCACCAGCAGCACCGGCACCGCCATCAGCCGCAGGTGTTCGCCCAGGTCTTCCCAGGGGGTGCGGTACTCCAGCGGCGGCGCCCAGGAGAACCAGACACTCCCCAGCACCAGCACCAGCGTCGCCGCCCAGAAGTCGGGTAACGCGTTGGCGAGCACGGCCCCACCGCGAAGCAGGTAGTCCAGCGGGCCATCGCGCTTGACCGCCGAGATGATGCCGGCGGGGATCGCGACGGCCAGCGTCACAAGCATCGCCCCAAGGCCCAGCTCCAGACTGATCGGCAGGCGGCGGGAGAGTTCCTCCAGCACGGAGCGCTTGGTGAACAGCGAGGCGCCCAGGTCGCCACGCAGCACGCTGCCCAGCCAGTCCGCGTACTGGGAGAGGAGCGAGCCGGTGAGGCCAAATTCCTCTCGCAGCTGTTGGGCCAGTTCGGGATCGTTGATGCCATAGAACGAGACCAGCACATCGACGGTGTCGCTCGGCACCACGGCGTGCAGCAGGAAGAACACCAGCGCCGTGAGGCCGAGCACCGTCGGGATCGTCAGCATCAGCCGGCGGATGAGGTACGCCACGAACAGCCTGCCAATCCGCCGGCCGGGGGTCGCCCTTAGCCGCGCAGCGAGCTATCGATCCAGTACAGCGGGAAGGCGTCCGCACCCAGATCACCGCCGCCCCAGGTGAAATACTCGTCCGGGCCGTGCAACCCCTTCCAGGACATGATCGGCTCCTCGGTATGGCCGCCCTGGGGGACGCTCGGCATATGCTCGGCGAAGTACCGCTGCAGCTCATGCACGATCGCAATGCGCTTGTCGCGGTCGGTCTCGCGTCGCTGCTTGAGGATCAGCGCGTCTACTTCGGGGAACATGTTGCCCAGCTGCGTGTTCGCCCCGGAGGAGCCGAAGAAGATCGAGTACCACTGGCCGGGATCGCCGCGGCTGCCCGTACGCTGCATGGCAATGCCGTCAAAATCGCCGCGTTTGCGCAGGTACTGGGGGATGAACACGGAGTTGTAGTCTACAGGGTTGGGCTTGCAGCGGATGCCGCCCCGCCCCAGCATCGTCATCAGCGCCTCACCACGCTGTCCCCAATCCCGTCCCCAGTTGGAGCCGGACAGGAAGGTAAACGGCGTCTCGAAGCCGTTCTCGAAGCCGGCGGCGGTCAGCAGCTTCTTCGCCTCAGCAACGTTGAGCTTGAAGTTGGCGGCGTGCGGGCCGAAGGCGCTGCCCTTGGGGTCGAGCCAGAACGGCCCCCAGCCGGCGGACAGCGGCGTGGCCCAGTAGCCCTTCATCTTGACGCCGGCGTCCTGGAACGCCTTGAGGTTGGTGAACACCTCGATGAAGGTGTCGCGGTCAATCAGCAGCGATACGGCCTGGCGCACGCGCTTATCGCGGAAGGGGCTCCCTTCGCGATAGCCGAATGCCAGCGTGGGGCCGATGAGCTGCGGCGCATGCAGATCAATTCGGGTGTCTTTGAGATCCTTCTTGAAGGTGAGGATGTTCGTCTCGGAGACGGCGCCGCCGCCCAAAGCCGGGCCGCCGTGGATGTTCTTCGCCTTGAACTGCGCTTCAGCCTGGGCGGTATCCATCACCACCGGTAGTTCGACACCGTCCAGCAAGGGATGACCGCTCTCCCAATAGTTCGGGTTCTTCTTGAAGGAGAAGCCGACGGCAGGCGTGTACTTCTCCAGCAGCCACGGACCGCTGCCGCGCATCTCGGTCTTGGTGTCGAAGCCGCCGGAGAACGCCTCCTTGGGCAGAATCCACAAGCCGAAGCGGCTGGCGAGCGTGGTCAGCAACTGCGCGTCCGGCTGCGCGAGCTTGAACTCGATGGCCTTGCCGTCCACTGCCCGCACCGAGGTGATCGGCGCGTCCTTGCTGGCGGCGTTGGCGAGATCGGTGCGATAGGTGCCCTTCGCGGCGAACGTCTCCCAGGTGGTGACGATGTCCTCGGCCGTCAGCACGCGGCCGTTCGTAGGAGCACGCGGGTCGAGCTTGACTCCGTCGCGCAGGGTCATCACGAGCGTGCCGGCGTCCGGCTGCTCCCAGCGGGAGACGATATCGCCTTCCACCGAGCCATCGGCCAGCGCGTTCTTGCCGGCCTTGAAGCGCAGTAAGCGACTGTAGGTGAAGGCGCCGAGCTGCGCACCGACCCCACCGGAGGGGGCGATAGGGTCGAGTGTGGCGGGCTCCTCGTCAATCAGGCTGCGGAAGATGCCGCCGGTCTGCGCCTGCACCACAGTCGTGGCCGGCGCGGCGCCGCCGGGAGTGGCGACGCCGGTCACGCCCTCGGTCTGGGCGCCACCCGGCTTCTTGGAGTCACCACATGCGGCCAGCCAGGCAGCCGCCACCCCAGTCCCTGCCACGCCTAACAGCCGGCGGCGTGAGTACCGGATGCGTCCCCGCATTCCCGCTGGCATGAGTATTTCCCTCCCCATGCAAATGCCTGGCCCAGCAGCGCCGCTACCGTATGGACCGCCATCCATGGCTGTCAAGCGGCCGCCCAATAGGGGAGCGCGTCGTTCCCCGATGCGGTCTTTAGGGATCGATCCCAATCCAAGACGGCGCGGGAGTCTCGAAGCATAAGGTGAACCGGATGGAACCGGTCACACGACAACGCATCGGAGGCGTACCGGTCATGATCTCTGTCAACACCAACGTGATGGCGCTCAACGCGCAGCATAACCTGGGCGTCACCGCCTCCAAGATGGCGAAGACGCTGGAGAAACTGTCCAGCGGCCTGCGCATCAACCGCGCCGCCGACGACGCCGCTGGTCTAGCCGTCTCCGAGAAGCTGCGCAGCCAGATCCGCGGTCTGACTCAGGCTTCACGCAACGCCCAGGACGGCATCTCCCTCCTGCAGACGGCGGAAGGCGCGCTCAACGAGACCCATGCCATCATGCAGCGCATGCGCGAGCTGGCCGTCCAGGCCGGCACCGCCACCCTGCAGGGCGGCGACCGCGTGGCGATTCAGGCGGAGGTCACGCAGCTTTCGGCAGAGCTGGACCGCATTGCCAACGTCACCGACTTCAACGGCTCCAAGCTGCTCAACGGCACCTTGGGCGGGCGCACCACCGCCAACCTGGGCGCCAACATCACCTCGGGCAACGGCGTCAACGGCATCCAGGCCACCACCGCCAACGTCGCCACCGGCTACACCATCACCACCGCCGCCGGCTCCGGCGCCGGCAAGGTCAAGCTGACGGTGGCGGACACGCTGGGCAACGCCCAGTCCATCGA
>CAUJGQ010000079.1 GCA_963170165.1 Chloroflexota bacterium
GCGAGCAGGTTCTGGCTGTTGTAGTGCGCCAGCTTCTGCGCGTACGGCAGGTCGCCGTAGCTGGCGTTGAAGCTCTTGGGCAGCAGCAGCAGGCCGCCGATGTGGTTGCGGTGCTCCTCAAAGTCCCAATCGGACCGGAACTCATCCCGGTGCCGCTCCGGCTTGTTCGCCCACAGGTGCTCGATCTCGAAGCGGCTCTTGCCGGTGTCGGTGGTGTACTCCAGGTAGCGGGACGGCTGGCCGGATTGCTGCTCCACGTAGTCGGTGATGCGGGCCAGCAGCAGGTGAATCGCCCGGCGATTCTGCTGGTGCAGCCGCAGCCGGCCGGCGCCCTCCAGGGTGTCCTCGGCGCGTGCCAAGTCGGCATACAGCCGCTCGGCCAGCGCCGCCGGCGCCAGCCCGCGGATGTCACGCATCACGATGAACATCGCGTACTGCATGGTGGAGTACTGGATGCTGCGGAAGTTCCAGATGCGCCGGGCGAGCAGGATATCGATGTACCGGGCCACCAGCCGCAGCTTCTGCAGCGCCACGGCCTCCGGGTCATCCGGCCGCAGCGGCGCGAGCAACACCATGTACTGGAGCGTGAAGCCGTGATCGGCGTTGTAGCGGACGTGCTCCAGGCCGGGGACCAGTCCCGCCGAGGCCTGCATCAAGCGCAGGTAGGCGCGGCTGTAGAAGTCGAAGTCGCGGTCGATCAGCCGGTAGAAGCCAGCACTCCCGCGCAGGCCGATGGCATCACCGGCGTCCCGCAGCCAGCGATGGAACTCCGTGCCGATGCGGTCGAAGTCCTCCGGCCGCGCCCCCTTCCTGCGCTCGCGGATGCGCTCGGCGTACTGGCTGCGGAACCATGCCTTGAAGAAGTCCGGCTCGACCTCCTTGCCGGCATCGTTGAGCTCATGCACGCGGTCGCGCCAGCGGGTGTTGGCCTGGGTGCGCTTGGCCGGGTCATCGATGTTCGCCAGCAGGTAGCCCTTGAGCATGTCCGTGGGGCTAAGCGACAGCCCGCGATCGTTCATCGTCTCGAAGATGGTATAGGCGTCGTCGTCGGAGTAGGCGGTGATCTCAACGAGGTGGACGTTTTCCAGCAGCCAGTCCGTGAAGTAGGGCAGCGCGTCGCCGCGCAGGTCTTCGGGGAAGCAGGCGTCCAGGTCCTGGTAGCGCTGGACGATGTTCACCACCGATTCGGGCCGGTCGGTACTGTCGAACGGCGTGCCATCGAACAGCGCCTCCATGCCGCTGGCGCGCTCATCGACGTCAAGGTTGAACGACTTGGCGCCGTAGCGCGTGGAGATCACCAGCTCATCCACGTCAACGCGGTCGGGCCGGTCCTTCTGGAGATTGCGCAGCAGGATGAGCAGCAGGGTGAGGCTGGTAAGGCGCTGCTGGCCGTCAACGATGTAGTTGGCGCCGTCCTTCTTGCTGATGATGATTGAGCCGAGAAAGTAATGGGCGTACTCGGCCACCCGACCGCGCGCATGCTCCGGCCGGTAGTCGTCGAGGAACTTGTCCGCGAGGTCTTCCACCAGCTCGCGGATCTGCTTTTCCTGCCACTTGTACTCGCGCTGGTAGTAGTCAATCGCGTACTTCACTCCCTTGAGCAGGGCGCGAACGGTCTTGGCGTTGCCTTGGATCTCCCTCATCGCGCCGCCCCCGTCTCCACCAGCACCTGGCCGAGCAGCCCCTCGGTCTCTCGTTCCAGCGCCTCGATATCGGCGCGGATCTCCTCCAGCGAACGCAGCGGCTTGGGCTTGTAGAAGTAGCGGGTGAAGGAGATCTCGTAGCCAATGCGCGCCGAGCCGGGGGCGATCCAGGCGTCCGGCACGTGCGGCAGCACTTCCCGCGCGAAGAAGCCGGCGATGCCGCCCTCCTCCAGCAGCGGGATCTGCTCGGTGTCGCGGAGCTCCGGGTCCGGCTCATACTCCACCACCCGCTCACGGCCGTCCACCTTCGCCACAGAGCGGCCGCAGAGCGGGTCTGGCTCGGCGTGCCCGCCGGTGTGCACCTTGCGGATCAGCGGCGCGGCCGTCTCGTCCCGCTCGGCCAGCGCCGTTTGCAGCAGCTTCAGCCGTTTGGCCGTCAGCTTCACGCTCAGCGCCGGCGCCGCTCGCTCCGCCGCCTGAACGAAGGCGCCGAAGTCGCGCAGCCGCACCGCGCCGAACTGGGCTGCCAGCCGGTCCACCAGCAACGCTAGCGGCGCCTCACCGGCCTCGGCGCAGGCGCGGGCGAAGCGGGCGCGGTTCTCGGTCGAGAGTTCCACGGCCAGCCGCAACGGCCGTTCCACCGTCACCTTGGTGTAGCCGAACGCCTCATTGGGAAAGATCTTGGATTGCTCCGTCTCAGCGAAGGCGAGGAAGACGGCGGTGATGCGGTCGATGTCCTCTTGCGACAGCTCGCAGTTCTTCTTACCCAGGTTCTTGCGCAGCGGCCGGGACCAGCCGGTGGCGTCAATCAGTTGCACGTAACTGCGGCGGTGCGCCGGCTTGCGGTTGGAGAGGACCCACACGTAGGTGGCGATGCCGGTGTTGTAGAACATGTTCAGCGGCAGGGCGATGATCGCCTCCAGCCAGTCGTTCTCGATGATCCAGCGGCGGATGTTGCTCTCGCCGCTGCCGGCGTCGCCAGTGAACAGCGATGAGCCGTTGTGTACCTCGGCGATGCGGCTGCCGAGTGACGTCTGTTGCTTCATCTTGGCCAGCAGGTTGACGAGAAACAGCATCTGGCCGTCGCTGGAGCGGGTGATCAGCTTGTATGCCGGGTCGCCGGCGTGCGCGATCAGAAAGCGTGGGTCCCTCAGCTCATCCTTGCCGCCCATCCGCTCCAGATCGGTCTTCCAGCTCTTGCCGTAGGGCGGGTTAGAGAGCATGAAGTCGAACTGGCGTGAGCGAAAGCCGTCCTGCGAGAGGGTAGAGCCGTTGCGGAAGTTCTCTGCTTCGGCGCCTTCGCCCTTGAGCAGCAGGTCCGCCTTGGTGATGGCGTAGGTTTCGCCGTTCACCTCCTGACCGTAGAGGTGGATCGACACCTCTTTGCCGTGCTGCTCCGCCAGGTCGCGCAGCCGCTCTTCGGCCACGGTCAGCATCCCGCCCGTGCCGCAGGCGCCGTCGTAGAGCAGATACGTGCCGGACTCGATCTGCCCGGCGACCGGCAGAAAGATCAAGTCCGCCATCAGCCGCACCACGTCGCGCGGGGTGAAATGCTCGCCCGCCTCCTCGTTGTTCTCCTCGTTGAAGCGCCGG
>CAUJGQ010000080.1 GCA_963170165.1 Chloroflexota bacterium
TGCCGCCCACCCGGCTGAGGACAGCCCAGTTGCCCAGATGCATGCGCCTTGCGCATAACCAATCTCCATTCGTGGCAGAGACATGCGCCCAAAGCATGCCCCTAGCTCTCTCACGACTCCAAAGATGTGATGAATGATGAGGAGCAGGGGGGATGCCCGGAGGGCAGGGGGGTCCGGCTCCCTGGCACAGGAGAGAGGCCGGCCCCCTGCAGGATGGCCGGAGGGTAGGGAAGCGCGTCTCGGTCGCCGTCACCCTTCATCCTTCCTGCGCGCGATGGCGTAGGCGGCCAGGGCGACGTAGAACAGCGCGGCGGTGGCGGCAGCGGCGCTCAGCAGAGCAACGGCCACGGCGGGTCGCACGGCCAGCACGCTAGCAACGCCGATCGCGGTGGCCAGCAGCGCCAGCCGGGCCAGCTCGCGCATCAGGTTCAGGTCTTGGCGCTGCAGCAGGTCGAGCGTACCGGCCGTGGGGCTAGCGAGGGCATGACCGGTGTACATCACCGCCAGCAGCGCCATATACGTGGCCGCCTCGGCCCAGGCATCGCCGAAGATAACCGGCACCAGCCAGTGCGCCGCCACAGACAAGCCGGCGACGTACGGCACGCTCAGCGCCAGCATCGTCCAGGAGACCCGCTGAAACAGCCCCATCAGCCGCTCGGGCGCATCGACAGCGGCGCGGGCGATGTTGGCGTTGTATACCTGGCACACCGCCGCGGCCAGCAGTTCCACCGGCCGCGCCAGCAGCCGTTGGGCCAGCACGTATAGCCCCACCACATGCGGGTCATACAGCACGGCCAGCGCCAGCATCGGCAGGGATAGGCTGAAGCTGTCTGTCAGCGCAGCGGGGAAGCTGAGCAGCGGGAAGCGGCGGTATCCCCCCGCCACCACGCGCACAGCGGCGGCAGGCATGACCAGCAGCCGGCGCGCTTCGCCGCTGCGCAAGAGCAGCAGCGCCAGCGTCGCCGTGGCCGCTGCCTGGCCGAGCGTTACCCCCGCCAGCAGGCCGATGGCGCTGGATCCCGCCAGCCCAAGCGCGACCTGCACCAGCACCATCACGCCGTTTTGGGCAAGGATCGCGCGGGCGATCCAGGGGAAGCGCTGCTCGCGCACAGCCCACGAGGCTGCAGACGCGTACCAGCCCGCCAGCAGCAACGTCAATGGTAGCAACCACAGGTGCGGCGTCAGCTCAGGTGTGTTGAGCAGCCCGGCCACGCGTTTGCCCGCCACCAGCACCAGCACCGTCACCGCCGCGGTGGTGAGCGTTACCACCGTGAGTGCCAGCCGGAGTAGCGCCGTGGCGTCCTCGCTATCGCGCGGGAGCGGAATGGCGATCTCGAAGCGCAGCGCCGAGATCACCGTGAGCACATACAACGAAGCAGTGAAGACGGCCAGTTCGCCGAAGGCCGCAGGCGCATATAGCCGGGTGAGCACCGGCGAGAACACCAGCACTAGCGCCTGGCCGAGCGCGCTGCCGCCCAGCAGCACGGCCACGGCGCGCACAAACCGCCCGCCCGTCAGCCGCGCGGCCCACTGCCAGGATGGCGCCACATCCATCATCCGCTCCGTCTGCCCGGCGCAGACCTCTACCCTTTCATCATCGACCAAAACCGCCAATGGCTGTACGGGGAGAACGGGGCAATGAGATTCCGTTGCCGGCCCTTATCCTTCACCCTGCAACCTGCTTCCAATCGCTCTGCCGCCGCCACAGCCAGCGCAGCGCTGCCGCCCAGCCGAGCACGGCGAAGCCGATGACGGCATAGGCGCTCCATGGCAGCCGCTCCAGCTCGTAGAACCGGCGCAGCGACGGGACAAAGAAGCTGATGGCCGCCAGCACCGCCAGCGCTGCCGCCAGTGCCAGCACCCGCCGGTCGCCCGCCAGCGGCACGCCGCCGGTCCACTCCGGCGCGGGTGGCCGCACGAACGGCACCAACAGCACGCCGCAGAGCACCGTCGTCACCGTCAGCGCCGTCCGCGCCGGTCCCAGCCCGCCGCCCAGCGCCAAGAACAGTTCGTACACGGCGATGGACAGCGCGGTCTGCGTCAACGCTGCCGGCAGCACGAAGTGAGCGGCGGCCGGGAGCAGTGCCCGCGGCGTTGCACCAGGCCGTGCCCAGAGCGCCAGCACGAACGCCGGGATACCGGCCGTGATGAAGGCCAGGGCCGCGTTCTGCCGCGGCGTCAGCGGGAAGCGGCTACCTAACAGCGAGGCAATCAGGATCACCAGCGCCACCGTCAGCGTCCGGGTCAGGAACAGGCGGATGACATCTTCCATGCCGCGCAGGATACGCTGTCCCTCGCGCAGCGCTGGCGGCAGCGCGGCGAAGGAATCGTTGAGCAACACGATATCGGCCACGCCGCGCGTCACCTGGCTGCCGGAACGCATCGCCACCGCCAGGTTGGCCTGCTTGAGCGCAGGGACATCATTCACACCATCGCCGGTCATTGCCACGTAGTGGCCGCGCCGGCGCAGCGCCGCCACGATCCGCGCCTTCTGCTCCGGGCCAATCCGTCCAAAGACCGCGGCACGCTCCACCGCTCCGGCCAGCGCCACGTCATCCAGCCGTTCCACCTCCGCCCCGGTGAGGGCGCCGCCATCGGCCGGCACGGCCAGTCCTACCTGCCGTGCCAGCGCCGCCACCGTATCCGGGCTGTCGCCGGAGATGATCTTGATGTGTACACCCAGTGCGGCGAATGCCGCCAGCACATCGCCCGCCTCCGGACGCAGTTCATCGCGCAGTGCCACCAGCGCCAGTGGCCGCAGCGCGCCCTGGCCGTCGGGCGCATCCGCTGCGCCGAACAGGAGCACGCGCAGTCCGCGCGCCGTCCAGGTCGCAGCCTGCGCGGGGATGGCGGCGGCGGGCAGCCGCGTGGCCAGGGCCTCTGGCGCGCCCAGGACGTACGTGGTTGCCCCGGCGGGCATCGACAGTGTCAGGCTGCTCCACCGGCTGCCCGAGTCGAACGGTGTCTCCCCCAGCACGGCAGGCGGCGCGGGCGGGGCGGGCAGCGCGGCGGCGAGCGCGGCGGCCGTCTTGTTGGGCGTGGAGCCCAGATGGGCAAAGCAGGCCAGCGCCGCCCGCGCGTCCAGCTCCAGGGTACCGCCCAGCGGCCACACCGCCTCCAGCGCCAGGGCATTGGTGGTGAGCGTGCCGGTCTTGTCCAGGCACAGCACATCGACATGGCTGGTGGATTCCACCGCGTTCATCCGCTGAATCAGCGCGCCATGCCCGGCCATCCGCACGGCGGCCATGGCATACGTGACGGTGATCATGAACGCCAGCCCCTGCGGCACCAGCGCTGCCAGCACTGCCGCCGCTCGCAGCCGGTCGGCCAGCGTCACACCCGGCTCGGCATCCCACGAGGCGGCCAATACCTGCACCGCCAGCGCCGCCACCAGCACTACGATCACGCGGATGGTCAAGCCGATTTCCCGCTGCAGCGGCGTGAGCACCGTGCGTTCGACGCGGGCGCCTGCCGTCATGCGTCCGGCAAAGCTGGCCTCGCCCGTTTCGGTGGCGCGGATGCGGCCGCTGCCGGCCACGCAGAAGCTCCCGGAATACACTTCGTCTCCCGGCCGCTTGGCGACATGCTCGGACTCACCGGTGAGCAGCGATTCATCCATCTTCAGGCTGCCGCCGCTCAGTGCCACACCGTCTACCAGCGCCTGGTCACCAGGGCGCAGGATGATGATGTCGCCGGGCGCCAGCGCCTCGCGCGGCAGCGGCTGTTCTTTGCCGTCGCGCCACACGGTGGCCGTGGGGCGGGTGAGCAGGGCGATGCGGTCCAGCTGGCGCTTGGCGCGGGCTTCTTGCACCGTCCCCACCAGCGCGTTCGCCACCACCAGCCCGGCGGTCATCAGCGCGTCACCCGCCAGTCCCAACACCAGCAGCGCCGCAACGATAGCGAACAGCACCGTGTTGATTGGGGTAACGGTGTTCTGCAGGAGGATGCGGCGGTACGAGCGACCCGCCGGAGCCGGGCGCGGGGGCAGGCTGGTCATCGTTCACGGTCCGCCCTTCGTCCTCTACTATTGCTACCGGCGCACTCTGGCGCCACGCACGGCAGGCAGAAAGACGGTGGGGCAGATGGTGAACGACGGCAGCCGCGACCTGCGACGGGCGGTGGAGATCCTGGCTTCGCAACTGCCCGGACCGCTGCGGCCACTGGCACGGCTGGCGTACAACTACCGCTGGACCTGGGCGCGAGGCGGCGCGGCTCTGTTCCAAGAGCTGGACCCGCACCGCTGGCCGTTCTCTGCCCACAATCCCGTGCGTTACCTGGATGACATCGCCCCACCACGCCTGGCCGCGCTGGCGGGCGATGCGGTGCTGGTGGACCGCATCCGCGACCTGGCCGGGGAGCAGGATACGGATTTCGCCCGCCCGCCTGCGGCCATCCCCGGGCTGCCGGATGCCTCCGCCCAGCATCCCATCGTCTTTCTGTGCGCCGAGTTCGGCCTGCATGCCTCGCTGCCGCTGTACGCCGGTGGCCTGGGTGTGCTCGCGGGGGACATCCTCAAAGAGGCGTCTGACCGGGCGTATCCGATGGCTGGAGTAGGGCTGCTGTATGGGGAGGGGTCGTTTCACCAGCGGGTAGACGCCGGTGGCTGGCAGCACGAGTACTGGCTGCCGGTTGACCCGGAGCGGCTGCCGATGGCGCTGGTGACAGGCGAGGACCGCCACCCGCTGACGGTGACGGTGCCGGTACGCGACCGCAACGTCACGCTGCAAATCTGGCGGGTGGATGTGGGGCGCACGCCGCTGTACCTGCTGGACAGCAACCGGCTGGATAATGTCCCTGCCGACCGCTGGATCACCGCCCGCCTGTACGCTGGTGACCGCGAGACGCGGCTCGCGCAATACGTTGTGCTGGGGCTGGGCAGTATCCGCGCGCTGCGGGCGATGGGTATTACCCCAGCACTGGTGCACTTGAACGAAGGGCATCCGGCCTTCGCCGCGCTGGAGCTGATCGGCGGCGGAGTGGCCCGCGGCCTGTCGTACCCAGAGGCGCTGGCCGCTGCCCGCGAGCGGACCGTCTTCACCACGCACACGCCGGTGGCCGCCGGCAACGAGCTGTACGGCTTCCACGAGGTGCGCCACGCCCTGGATGACACGCCGCTGCGGCTGGGCATGACGTGGGAGCAGTTCAAAGAACTGGGGCACTGCGGCGGCGGGCCGGAGGGGGAGTGCTTCGGCATGACCCAGTTTGCCCTGCGCACCAGCGGCGCCGCCAACGCCGTCTCCCGCCGCCACGGCGAGGTGGCCCGTGAGATGTGGCGGGAGGTGTTCCCCGGGCGCGCCGCTGCCGAGGTGCCGGTCGGCCATGTCACCAACGGCGTCCACCTGCCTACCTGGATGCACCCGGCGATGCGCGCGCTGCTGGACCGCCACCTGGGCGCCGGTTGGGAGGAGCACACCGACGAGCCGGGGATGTGGGACCCGGTGGCCGGCATTCCTGATGAGGATCTATGGGAGCTGCGCACGCGGATGCGCGCTGATCTGGTGGCGTTCGTGCGGGAGCGCAGCGTGCTCAACCGGCTGGGACGTGGCAACCCTGCCGCCTTCGCCGAGGCGGCTGCCCGCTCATGGAACGCCGACACCCTCACCATCGGCTTTGCCCGCCGCATCGCCACGTACAAGCGGCTGTACCTGCTGTCGCTGGACCCGGCGCGGGCGCTGGCGCTGGTGCAGGGGACGTATCCGCTCCAGGTGGTGCTGGCCGGCCGTGCCCACCCGAGCGACGAGGAGGCCAAGCGCAGCGTTCAGCGGCTGTTCCCCCTGGCAGAGAACCCGAGCGTGCCGGGACGAGCGGTGTTCCTGGAGGACTACGATATGGACCTGGCTCAACGGCTGGTGCGCGGTTGCGACCTGTGGGTTAACCTCCCCCGCCCGCCGATGGAAGCCTCCGGCACCAGCGGCATGAAGTCCGCCCTCAACGGTGGCCTGCAACTGAGCGTGCTGGACGGCTGGTGGCGGGAGGCGTACGACGGCACGAACGGCTGGGGCATCGAGCCGCCGCCGGGGCTGGACGCCGCCGCCCAGGACGCCCACGACGCCGATGCGTTGTTCACCCTGCTAGAGCGAGCGGTGCTACCCCTGTTCTACGAGCGCGATGCCCGCGGCATCCCTCACCGCTGGCTGACGATGGTAAAGGCGTCGCTGCGGACGGCAGGCGCCGGCTTCACCGCCAGCCGCATGGTGGCGGACTACATGCGCCGCGCCGGGGTACGCTGAGCCGCCGCTGCCACCGCGGCTGGCGGTGCGCTCTTGGGGCCAGGTGGCAGGGGGAGACAGGGGTGACCGGTCCTGCGCCGCCGGCGCCTGCCGGTCAGCGGCGTCCCGCCGCCTTCGGCAACCTTCCGGCAAGGCGCTGGGCAGCGCGCCCCGCATTCCTGACGGCCCGCTGCCCGCTCCTACCCATTCGCACCTGCTCGGCAGCCTGGCGGCTACCCTGGAGCGCGCGGGTGAGTAGTGGCTCAGCGGTGGCACGTAGCCGCTCTGGAGTGATTCCGACCCGGAGCGCGCGTGTGCGGGTGGTGGCCGCAAGGGCGCCGGCGGCGGCCACGCCCGTGACGCCCAGCTCGCGCCCCTTGCGATAGGCTTTGCCTGCCCCGCGCGCCGCGCCTTCCGCCAGTACGGGCGCATGACCCGCGAGTTCCAACGCGCCGTCGATCACGGTCTCCAGGACGCCTTCTACCAGCCCGTCCAGCAGGTCACTCATCGCCCGTCCTCCCCTGGCCGGCACGCCTGCCCGTGTATCCGGCACGGCAGGAGGCCGTCTCCAGTCTGCCCGCGCGCTCTTGTCGGGGCATGTGTGCCCCCAGCGCGGGGCTGCGCTGCACCCTCACCCATCTGTTCCACGTTGCCAGGCGATTGGCCGGGCATGCGGGGGTGGCGGTGTGGCCGCCGTTAGCAGCGGCAGCGGAAGGCCTCGCCGGTGGCCTCGCGCAGGTCTTGAAGAATGCGGGTGGTGTGGGTACCAAAGAAGGCGTGAGCTGGCTCAAGCTCCGCGGCGCGAGTGCGTAGTTCGGCCAGGCGGGAAGGGTGAATCTCTGCGGCGTGCCGCTCGACGAGCTGGAGCGTCTCCCGGTGCATGGCGGCGGTGGCAGGCGGGCCGGCGCCTAACCAGGCCTGGCCGGTGAGCACCGCGCCGGCAGCCAGCGCCCAACCCACCATGACAAGCGCGGTGATGGGCCCGGCCCACACCAGCGCCACTGCCGCCGCTCCCAGCACCAGCCCCATGGCGATCAGGGCCGGCAGCCGCTCCGTCAGGCCGTCCCAGAACAGCCGCCGCTGCAGCGCCAGCCGCAGCCCGCCCGCATCACACGGAATCGTGCATCCCCGCGCCATCGCTCGTTTCCCTCAGCCCTTCACCGCCGCCCGCCGGCAGCGGTGTCTGAGCCAAGCATAGGCAAGCTGCGCCGTTGGAACAATCGGGCTCCAGCCGCCGTAATTCAGCCTCGGCCTCGGCGATGATCCGCCCGTGCGCGCGTTCCAGCAGGCGGCGGGTGGAAGCGATGATGTGGCGGCGGCGGGGCGAGAGCAGGCCGGCAGCCACGGCGGCCGTCACCTCCTCCTCATCTTCCACGCGCAGCGGGTCCCCCGCCGCCGGGCCGCGCCAGGCATCCAACAGCAGATCGGTAAACCGCACCAGTCCGGGGCGGATGCGCACGCCGTCTACCACGTCGAACCGGTAGCCGATGACGGCGCCGTCCGCCGCGGTGAACCGGTACAGATTGTAGTGGCGGCTCGCCCAGAACAGCCCGAGTGTGTAGGAGCCCGCCGGGAGCTGAAAGCCGCCGGCGGTTCGCGCTACCGCCAGGTCAAACCGCACGATCACCAACCGCGGCGTGTGCGCCACCAGCCGGCAGTCAAACCGCTGCACGGCGCCGCTGAGCAGGTGCTTGTGCTCGCGGATGGTTGCGGGTTGCTCAACCATCGCCACCTCCGGTATCGCTACGGCGCGAGAGCCTCGGTGGTGACGTTCTCCGGCCGGACGAGCGGCGCGCCTGTCTCATTCGTGATGGAGAACATGACGGCGCTGCGGCCGGAGGGGCAGCACAGCGGGTCGCTGGCCGTATAGCGCCGGTACGTGACGCGGATCCGCTCGCGCCCCAGCAGCATCATGTCGTCGGCGGCGCCGTCCGTGCGGCTGTCCATTGGCTGGGGCGCGAGTGTCCCGGCAAAGAGGCCATTCTGAAAGACGAAGTAGTTGTAGCCCCAGTAACGGCACATACCGTCGAAGCCGCTCAGCCCCAGGATCACCTTCGTCCCCCAGCCCGCCTCATAGGCGCCCGCCAGCACCCAGCCGGCCTGCACCAGCGCCTCATCTTCGTCTGTCTCCGGCATCCGCACACCCAGATCGAGACAGCGCGGGTTGGCGTCGGGGTCGAACGTCCGGGGCGGCGCGGGGATCGCCATCCGCTCCTGATTCCAGTTCGCCGGCGGCTGCGGGCTGTCCAGCCAGGCGCCGTCCGCCCGCGCGCTCCCCTGCCCGACCGTCGCCACCGTTAGCGCTGCCAGCGCCAGCGCCACTATTAGCCGCTGCATTCGCTACTCCTCACCGGCTGCCCGCGGGGAGAGCCGCCGCCTGTCATGAACCCATCCTGCCAGCCCGCGCGGATCTCGCGCCACCCGCGGAGCGAGGTATCTGACGAGACCAGGGCCATGCCCGCCGCGCGCTGCGCTCGCGACCCGCCGGCGGCGGCCCCCCGCTCGCGCGGCTCGCGAGCCCCTGCTAGGGGTCTAGTGCGAGGGGGCGCTGCCTCCCGGCATCTCCCCTGATGGGGGTCCAGTCTGTCCGCGGCGGCCGCGTGATCCCCGTGGCCGTGGGATGCCCGCGGGGCAGGGCCACCGGTGCCCCGGTCACCTCTCCTCGCTACCCCCGGCTATACTTCGAGCGAGGAGCCGAAGCCGTATGGAGCCGTCGCCGTATGCCGCCGCACTGGCGGCGCTGCCCCGCCGCCGTGACCAGCTGCTACCCGCGTTGCTCGCCGTGCAGGCGGTAGCGGGCTGGCTGCCAGAGGCAGCGATTACCGCCGCTGCCCGCCATGTCTACGTGCCGCTGTCCGAGGTGTACGGCACGGTTACCGGCTACAGCGAACTACGGCTGAGCGCGCCACAGCCGGGGCGCATCGAGCTGTGTACCGGCCTCTCCTGTCGGGTGGCGGGGGCAGACGCCGTGCGGGAGGCGTTGCCCGCCGGTACGCATGTTGAGCCGGTTTCCTGCCGCTTTCTGTGCGGGGTGGCGCCAGTGGCCGAGCAGCACGGCATCTATCATGGGCGGCTGGCGCCGGGCTGGGCCGGAGCAACGCCGGCTCCGCCACAGCGCCGGAGCACGCTGCCGGCTGCTACCGGGCTGGACGGCGCCATGCCCGCGCGCCGTGCTGCCGCCGTGGAGCGGGCTCAGATGCTGGCCGCCCGCGTGCGCATCGCCGTCGCTGATGCGCTGTGCGCCCGTGCGGCCGGCACGGCGGCCGCCGAGGTGGCGTTGCTGGCCGCCGCCCAGGCCGCCGGCGCCGGCCCGCTGCTGATCCGTACCGGCTGTGACGGTAACTGCCACGCCCATGGCAGCATCACCGTCCGCGCCGCTGACGGTAGCGAGGGGCGGTTTGCCCGCGTGAAGCGGGCGGACGCCGGCCGGGTGGTGGCGGCCTTACGTGGCGGTCTCGCCCCGGAGGCGGAACCATACCCCGGCCAGGTGCGGCGCGTGCTGCGCAACTGCGGCGTGATCGACCCGGAGAGTCTCGATGAAGCGCTGGCCGCCGGGGCATATCTGGGACTGGAGCAGGCGCGGGCGCTGCCCCCGGCCGGGGTGGTGGAGCGGGTGCGCGCCGCCGGGCTACGCGGGCGGGGCGGCGCGTACTTCCCCACGGCTGTCAAGTGGGCCACGGCGCTGGCGTTGCCCGCCCCCCGCTATCTCGTCGTCAACGCCGAGGAGGGGGAGCCGGGCGTCTTCAAAGACCGCCACCTGATGGAGAGCGACCCGCATGCCCTGCTGGAAGGGATGCTCATCGCAGCGCACGCGCTGGAGGTGGAGCGCATCTTCCTCTATATCAACGGCCAGGCGGCGCTGGCGGCGGCGCGGATGGAGCAGGCGCTGACCGAAGGCGGCGCAGCCGGGCTGCTGGGCTCGGTCGGGATCGAGGTGTATCGCAGTGCGGGAGGCTATGTCTGCGGCGAGGAGTCGGTGATCCTCAACAGCATCGAGGGGGAGCGGCCGGTACCGCGCCCGCGACCGCCGCTACCGGTGGAGGCGGGGCTGTGGGGCCGGCCTACCGTCATCAACAACGTCGAGACGCTCGCCGGCCTGCCGTTGATCCTGACCGAAGGGCCCGAAGCCTTCCGCCAGGCAGGCACGGCGGATTTCCCCGGCACCAAGCTGATCTCCCTCAGCGGTGCGGTGCAGCGCCCCGGCTTGTACGAGGTGGCGCTCGGCACGCCTGTCCGTCGGGTGATCGAGCTATGCGGCGGCGGCGTGCAGCCAGGACAGACGCTTACGGCAGCAATTCTCGGCGGTCCCTCCGGCGGCTTCCTTCCGGCCGAGCTGCTCGATGCGCCGCTGGTACCGGGGACGATGCACCCCAGCGGCGCGGTGCTGGGCGCGGGCGGCATCGTCGTGCTGGATGAGCGCACGCCGGTGGCGACAGCGCTGCGGGAATTGACGGCCTACAACGCCACCGAGTCCTGTGGCAAATGTACCCCCTGCCGTGAGGGCACGGCCCGCGCGCTGGCGCTGCTGGAGAGCGGCCCGCTTACCCCAGAGCGCCGCGCGGAGCTGCTCGCCCTGTGCGAGGTGATGCAAACGGCGTCCCTGTGCGGCCTCGGCCAGATGGCTCCCGGTCCGATCCGCTCGGCGCTGCAACTGTTCGCGTAGGGGGAGCGGTGAGCGGGCGGCCCCTCACCGCTGTGCCCTACATGACCGCCGGCTCGGGCATGGGGATGACGCCGAGCTGCTGGAGCAGGCTGAGGCGGTCGATGTTCAGCCAGGCTTCAGCGATCTTGCCGTCACGGAGGCGGTAGATCTGCCAGGCCGGCACCCGCGCCGCCTTGCCGGTGGCGGGCATCCCAAACAAAGGTCCGGTGTTGGTCCCGGCCAGCTCGCCACGCAGCGCTACCCGGTCACCCTCAGCGATCAACTCGTGGGCGGTGACGCGCATGTCTGGGAAGGCAGTGTGGAACACCGCCACCTCGGCCCGTGCCCCATCCACCCCGGACAACCGCCCGTCCGGGTCGTCGGCGTCGTGGTCGATGAAGTCCTCGGTGAACAGATCCGCAGCAACCTCCAGGTCCTGCTGCGTCAGCATCTCCTCGATGAACCGGCGTACGACCTGTTTGTTTGCCTCTACAGACATTGCTCCTCCCTGGTATCAGCGGGGAATGCGACCTGGCTGTTCACCCGTACGGCTGCCGGATGCGGGGGGATCACGGTGTTCCCTCCTTCGCTTCGCGCTCCCCTAAAATGGGCATGCAGGGCGCGGTGTCCTCCGGGGAGGCGGGTGATGGCGGTTTCGCTAACGGTTGATGGCCAGGCGGTGACGGTGGCAGAGGGGGCGTCGGTGCTGGAGGCGGTGCGGGCCGCCGGGGCGGTGTTGCCGTCGCTGTGCAAAGACAAGGACCAGGGCATCATCGGCGCCTGCCGCACCTGTATCGTTGATATTACCGGCATGCGCCCCTACCCCGCCTCCTGCCACACCCCGGCGCGCGAGGGGATGGAGGTGCGCACCGACAGCCCCGGCGTCGCCCAGGTTCGCCGCACGGTGTTGGAGCTCACTTGGGGCATGGGCGCCCCCGACCACAGCCCGATTGCCACCCCCGGCCCCAGCGAGCTGCTGACCGCGGTGCGGGAACAAGGCGCGGGCCCGCGGTTCCCAGCGCGCGGCGCACGGCCGGCGGACCGGTCGAACCCGTTCTTTACGCTGAACCACGATGACTGCATTCTCTGCGGGCGGTGTGTGGTGGCCTGCCAGGATGTACAGCACATCGGCGCGATTGCCGTGCTGGGCCGGGGGACCGGGGCGCACATCGGCACGTTCATGGACCGTCCGGTGCTGGAATCGATCTGTACCTCCTGCGGGCAATGCGTTTCCGTCTGCCCCACCGGCGCGATCCTGCCGAACGATGTGCGGTCCGGTATTCGCCCGCCCGCTGCCACCACCGGCGAGGGCGCGGGTATCGATGTGCCGCTGGTGGCTGGGAGCGCCAATGGCGGGGGACAGACGGCGCTTCCGCTCCTGGCAAACGTCACGCGCACCGTAGACACCACCTGCCCGTACTGCGGTGTGGGCTGCGGCGTGGGGCTGCGCATTGACGGTGAGGACATCATCCGCTTTGTCGATGATCAGCCGGCCAACCGCTCCAGCGACGGGATGCTGTGCGTCAAGGGCCGGTTCGGCACGACGTACGTCCACCACCCAGACCGGCTGACGGCGCCGCTCATCCGCCGGAATGGCGAGCTGGTCCCCTGCTCGTGGGATGAGGCGCTGGACTACACCGCCGAGCGGCTGGTGGCGCTGCGCGGCGGCTTCGCCTCACTGGCGTCGGCTAAGGGCACCAACGAGGACGGCTACGTGCAGCAGAAGTTCGTGCGGATGCTGATGGGCACGAACAACATCGACCACTGCACGCGGCTGTGCCATTCACCGTCCGTGGAGGCGATGCTGCAACAGCTGGGCTCTGGCGCCACCTCCAACAGCTACGAGGACTATGAACAGGCGGGGGCGCTGATGGTGATCGGCTGCGACCCGTCCTCCAACCACCCCGTGATCGCCGCCCGCATCCGCCGCGGCGTCGAGGAGCACGGCGCCAAGCTGATCGTCGTCAACCCGCGCCGCATCGACCTGTGCAACTACACCGACCTGTGGCTGCGGCCTTTCCCCGGCACCGATGTGGCGCTGTTCAACGCCCTGGCCAAGGTCATCCTCGAAGAAGGGCTGGAGGACCGTCCCTTCATCGCCGCCCGCACCGAGAACTACGACACCTGGCGGGCTGCCATGGACACGGTGGATGTGGCCGGGTGCGCCCGCATCACCGGCGTCGATGAAGCCCTCATCCGTCGCGCCGCCCGCCTGTACGCCGCACCGGGCGGCAGCGCCGCGGCGCGCAAGGGCTCCTGCCTGATCTGGGGGATGGGGGTGACGCAGCACACCAACGGCACGGACAACGCTCACGCCATCCTCAACCTGGCACTGGTCACCGGGCAGCTCGGCTTCCCCGGCTCGGGGGTGTCGCCGTTGCGGGGGCAGAACAACGTGCAGGGCTGCGGCGATGCCGGCTGCATTCCGGATTCGTTGCCCGGCTATCAGCGGTTGGGGGCGGAGGCGCGGGCCAAGTTCGAGGCGGCCTGGGGCGGCGCGTCGCTGCCCGCCGGCGAGGGCATGCGCGCCACCGATATGATCGAGCGGGCGGTGACGGGGGAGATCCGGGCGATGTACATCGTCGGCGAGAACCCGCTCTTGTCCGAGCCGAACATCGCCCACGCCCGCGAGGGCATCGAGCGGCTTGATTTCCTGGTGGTGCAGGATATCTTTCTGCACGAGACGGCGCAGCTGGCGGATGTGGTGCTACCCGCCGCTGCCTTCGCTGAGAAGGATGGCACCTTCACCAACTCCGAGCGGCGGGTACAGCGGGTGCGCGCCGCCATCCCCGCCCCCGGCGCGGCGCGGCCGGACTGGGCGATCGTCTGCGACCTGGCCCGGCGCGTCGCTATCCGCCTCGACCGCGACCCCGAAGCGTTCAACTACCGCCACCCGTCCGCGATTTTCGCCGAGCTGGGGCGCGTGTGGCCGAACGTGGCCGGCATCTCTTACGAGCGGCTGGACGCCGAGGGCGGGCTGCAGTGGCCCTGCCCCACGCCGGATCATCCCGGCACGGCGCGGATGTACGGCGAGAGTTTCCCGCGTGGTTTGGGCAGGTTCGCGCCGGTGACGCAGGGCGAGCCGGCGGCGGAGCTGCCGAGCAAACGCTTCCCGCTGATCCTCAACACCGGGCGGATGCTCTATCACTGGCACGGCGGCACCATCACCCGCCGCGTCCCCGGTCTGGTGAAGCGGGCGCCGGTGGTGCCGGTGGCCGTCCATCCGCAGGATGCCGCCGCGCTGGAGCTGGCCGACGGAGCGGAGGTGGTGATCTCCTCCCGCCGCGGCGAGATGACGGCAACCGTCAACGTCACCGATGTGGTGCGCAAGGGGGAGGTGTTCGTGCCGTTCGTGCGGCTGGCCGAGCATGCCGCCAACTGGCTGACGAACAACGTCTACGACCAGACCTCGCGCATCCCCGAGTACAAGGTCTGTGCCGTCCGGCTGGACACCCCCGCCGCTGCCGCCGAATGGCGCCGGGGCCGCGGCCGGATGACCGCCAGTGGTGGGGGAGGCCGCGAGGCGCAGCATTGAGCCCACCCTCACCGTCAGCAGGGATGGGCGCATCGCCGGCCCGGTGGCTGCGGGGCTGCCGCCGGGCTGCTGCCGCACCGTGCTCGTGCTGCAGCCCGCGCCCGCAGTGACAAAGCGCGGGGGCGGAGAGCAGCCCCCTCGCTCCCCGCCCCCGCGCTGCTCGCGCCCCGCCTACGCCGGGCAGGCGTTCAGGCGCTTGGAGACGTCCGGGTACTTGGTTTCGATCTTCTCGAAGCGGGTGCCGACATCCTCGCTGACGACGCTGAGGATCTCAATCACCTTCTGGAAGTCGCCCTTCTCCGCTGCAGCCAGCGCTTCCGGCATCTTCTTGCGGAAGTCATCAATCGCTACCGCCATTTCGTCGTTGACACGCTTGAGGTCGCCATCAACATTGAGGGCGCGCAGATCGCTCGCGAGCTTACCCAGTTCGGTATCGAGCGCCACCACCAGCTGTTTGATCTGGTTGGTGGCCTGGGACGCGTTGGCAGGGGTGGACTTGGTGATATCCGTGACCTGCTTCTCGACGTTCTTCTGGAACTGCTCGGTGATCTGCTCGACGCGCTTCTTGTAGTCACAATCGCTCAGCCGGCCGCTGCCGGTGGTGGGCGAGCTGGTGCGGGCTGGGCTGGCGGCTGCGGTGCCGGTGCGGGCCGGACTGGCGGCCGCGGTGCCGGTGCGGGCGGCGGTAGCCGTGGCGGAGGCCGCGGGAGATGCCTCGCGCGCAGGGCTGGCCGTGGCGGCCTGGGTGGCCTGCGCCTGCGAGCCGCCCACCGGGAAGGCACTGCCTTTGTCGTCGCCGCCGCAGGCCGCTGCCAGCGCCAGCCCCGCCGCCAGCACCAGCCCCGCCGTGCGCTGCCCCAACCGTCCGTATCGCATGTGCCCCTCCTTCATGTTGCGCCGGCCCGGCGCCTGGTCATCTTCCTGGCCTTGGGGAGCACCGGCCCGTGATCCCCGCCACAGGTATCGCCGTTGCGCCGCCCCGGCAATAGCCGGGCAGCCACCGCATCGCACCGTACCGGCTTGCCTGTCCTCGGGACAAGGAGCGCACGGAGTACGCGCACACCACTCCTGCACCGTACTCCCTCCCTGTCACCGCCGTCCCTTCCCGGCCGCTGACAGCTCCCTGACGGACTGCGGCCACTGAAGCGCTACCACCCCCAACACATCGGCATGCCGGCCGGTAAGATATCCAGACAACAATGACGTATCATTGCATCATTCGATATCGTGTCGGTACAATTGGACCGAAGGACCGCGGCAAGGCGTGGATAACGCGAGAAAGGAAGGGGCTGGTAGGCCCTAAAACCCCACACATTTCGTTCGATACTTGTAACGAGGGTGGAATGGGGGCAGTGTGCATGAGTGCCCAGAGTGCTCGGCGCTGGGGATCAGCAGCCAGCCGTGTTTACGCCATGAACGACAATGAGCCATTGCACGACGCGTTACGGCGGGCGGCAGTGATCAATGCCGCGCTGCTGAAGATGAGCGCCATAGACTTGGACGACCTGGACACCTCCGCCTTTCGCGCGGCGCTCGACGCGGCCATCGGCGTGCTGGAGAAGACCACCAGCGCGTTGTCGGTGCGGATGGTGGAACGGCAGGTGGCGGAGGAGACACGCCGCCATCTCACCGCCCAAGAAGCGCTGCTCCGCCGCCGGGAAGAGGAGTTCACCAACACCGTTACGCTGCTGACCGATGCCGTGGTGCAACTGCACGACGCCAACACCACCTTCACCAGCGAGCTCTTTGACCGCAGTGACCGGCTAGAGGGCCTGAAGCGGATTGACGACATCCGCACGTTGCGCAGCAAGCTGGAGTCAGAGATTACAGGGCTGCGCGCTGTCGCGGTCGCCAAGCAGGAAGCGGACAGCCAGCGTGTCACCGTGCTCTCGTCGCGCATCGAGTCGCTGGAAGCGCGGCTAGCAGTGGCGGTGGCGCAGGGCGCGCGCGATCAGCTCACCGGCCTCAATAACCGCGCCGCCTGGGACAACCGTATGGAGCAGCTAGACCTGCAACTGGCCAGCGGCGATCACGCCGTGGCGATGGCGGTCATCGACCTCGACCGTTTCAAGCAGATCAATGACCGCTTTGGCCACAAGGCGGGCGATGCGGCGCTGGTGGAGTTCGCCGCGCTGTGCGGCCGCGCCTTCGATGCGGATGACTTTGTCGCCCGTTTCGGCGGCGATGAGTTCGCCGTGCTGCTGGCCGCGCCCGACCGCCAGCACGCCGCCGACCACGTGCTGCGGCTCATCGCCCACCTGCGACGCGGCAATCCCGAGCGCATCAACCAGGGCCAGCCGCCGCTTACTCTCAGCGCCGGTCTTGCTCTTGCCCGCCCCGGCGATACCAGCCATACCCTGTTCGAGCGTGCCGACCAGGCCCTCTACGCCGCCAAGGAAGCCGGCCGCGACGGCATGGTGACGGCGTAGACGTGGCAGCTGGCCCCCGCAGACGGGCGACGTTCCGGCGCAGCCGGCCGGTCTTCGTCATCGCTGTGCAAGCCGCGTTGCCGGCGGATGCCGGCTGCCCGCACGCCGCTACTGATGCACCGACATATTGGGTGTGTCGCCGGTGATACCCGCTGCCTCCAGCGATTCCAGCGTCGCGGAGGGGAGACCCAGCAGGTGGCCGAGCGCCCAGGCGGTGTGCTCGCCGAAGCGGGGGGCATTGATGCGGATATGGGCCGGGCCCGGGCTGAGCCGGTAGATGGGGCCCTCCATATCCCAGGTGCCGGCGTCGGGATGGGTCACGCGCTCGAAGAAGCCACGAGCACGCAGGTGCGGCTCAATCATCAGTTCGGCGGCGGTGAGCACGGGACCGCAGGGGACGCCCGCCGCTTGCAGCGTGTGGAAGGCGGCCATCTTGTCTTGCGCCGCCGTCCACGCTGCGATCACGCCATCCAGCTCCTCCTGGCGGGCATACCGCTGCGGCTCGGTAGCGTAGCGCAGGTCCGCCGCCAGTTCCGGCCGGCCGATGACGCGGCACAGCGCGGCAAACTGGGCGTCCGTCTCGCAGGCGATGGCGATCCACGGCTCCTCCGCCGGTGGGTTGGGGTTGGGTTCTGGCGGAGGTGGCACGTATGCCGCGGCGTCGCCCCGGCTGCCGTAGGGCTGTGTCTGCACCGGATAGACGCCGTGGGGGGCGTGGAATGGGTGGCGGTTGCCGAGCGGCGGCGGCTGGCTGCCGTTCATGCTGTGCGCGACGACGTACTCGCCGATCAGGCTGGTGAGCAGCTCGCGCTGCGCCAGCTCCACATACTGGCCGCGGCCGGTGCGGTCACGATGCAGCAGCGCGGCGGCCACCGCGCCGGCCATCGCGGTGCCGGACATCGGGTCGCCGTAGGAAATGCCGGAGGCCTGGGGTCCGCCGTCCACGTAGCCGGAGAGCGACACCAGGCCGGATAGTTGCTCGATGTTGGTGCCGTAGGCCACATAGTCACGCTCAGGGCCGCTCTTACCGTGACCGGGCATCGACACCAGGATGATGGCGGGATTGACCGCCCGCAGCGCTTCGTAGCCCAGACCCAGCCGGTCCATCACCTCGGCGCGGTAGTTCTCGATCACGACATCCGCGATCTTGGTCAGCTCCAGCAGCAGGTCGCGGCCCGCCTCGCCGGCCAGGTCCAGCGTCACGCCGTACTTGTTGCGGCTGTTGTGGTTGAAGTAGGCGGCCTTGTTCCAGCGCTGCTCGGTATCGGGCGCGGCAAAGCCGAGATTGCGGATCTGATCGTAGAAGTTGACTGCCTCGACCTTCAGCACTTCTGCACCCATATCCGCCAGCAGGCGGGTGCCGTATGGCCCGGCCCAGACCATCGTCAGATCCAGCACGCGCACACCGGACAGCGGCAGCGGCGGCACCGCGCCGGTGGCAGCGGGCATGGCCAGCACGGGCGTCTCCCGTGCCGGGAACCCCTCCTCCCCGGCGTCGCCCAGCAGCGGCGCGGGCGCCAGCCGCCAGGGAGTATCGCTCATCTGGAAGGGCGGGCCGGGGTACGTCTGCGTTCCGGCGGCGGGGTGATCACAGGTCCGCCAGTATTCACGCGCCGCCAGTTGGGGGGAGGCGCGCAGGTCGTCGAGGGTGTGGACGTAGGCCACGGGGGCGCGCATCTGTCCGGCGCGGGCGTACGTCGCCTTCTTCCGCTGACCCAGCGCCCAGCCCATGTAGATGGCGATCAGCTCGTCGTTGTGGGCCAGCCGGGCGGCGGGAGTGCTGAACCGTTCGTCACGCATTAGGTCGGGCAGGCCCATCAGCTCTAGCAGGAAGGGCAGGTTGCGCGGCATGGCGTGGACGCCCAGGTGACCGTCTTCACACTCGTAGACGGCGATGGTGGAGGAGCGGATGTTGCCGCGACGGGTACCGAGCGAGCGGCCGGTGTAGGCGAAGGTGTTGAGCGAGGCCTCCAGCACCGAAGCCATGCACTCCACGCCGGCGATGTCGATCTGCCGTCCCCAGCCGCTGTGGCGGGCGCCGAAGACGCCGATGGCGGCGGCGGCAAAGCCGTTGAGTCCTAGCTGATAGTCTGCCTGATAGCCGGCGTTCTTCAGCGGCTCGCGGCCGGGGTCGCCGGTGATGGCCATCTGCCCGCCCATGGCAAAGGCTGTCAGGTTGGTGGCGGCGTAGCGGCTGTATGGCCCCGTTTGGCCGAAGGCCGTCAGCGAGACGAGCGTGAGGGCCGGATTGACGGCGTGTAGGGCCTCCCAGCCCAGGCCCAGCGCCGCCGGTGTGCCCGCCGGCAGGTCTTCGATCACGATATCGGCGGAGGTAACCAGTGCGAGGAAGGCGGCCCGGCCGGCAGGGGTGGCCAGATCCAGCACGCGGCTGCGCTTGCCGGTATTGAGATAGAGGAACAAGGCGCTGGTTTCCGGGTGGGGGATGTCATTGAGGAAGGGGCCGTGACGGCGGGCTGGGTCGCCTTCCGGCGGCTCGACTTTCAGCACGTCTGCGCCGTAGTCTGCCAGCAGCTTGGCCGCGAAGGGCGCCGCGACCCCGCCCCCGAGCTCCAGCACCCGCACCCCCGCCAGCGCACCCGCCATCACCGTGCCTCACCTGTGAGCCGTGTCTCGCAGCGCAGTCTGGCACGACGGCCGGTGAGAGGGAAGGCTGCCGCGCGGAGGCGCCGGCGGCTGACGGTGCTGCCGGTGCGGCGTATGCTCGGTCCAGAGGCACACCGCCGCGGCCCGCCGCGCTGTACATCGGACAGGTGCCCGCATCATGGTCACAACGGCGCCGCATCCAGAGCCATCCTCCCCGGCAGCCGGCAGAGGGGGGCTGCGCCTGCGGCAGGCCGGTATGGCGGTGCTGCTGCTGCTGGCCGCGTGGTTCCTGCTCGCCAATCGGGCAGAGATCCCGCGGACGCTGGCCGCCGCCCGTGATGCCGACCCGTGGTTCCTGCTGTGCGGCGTGCTGTTCAGCGCCGCCTTCCTGCTGAACCAGGCGGCGTTTTACCAGGCGGCCTATCGGGCCCTGGGTTTGGCCGCGCCATTTCGCCGGATGCTGCGGTTGGCGGCGGCGGGCTACGTCCTCAACACGCTGGCATCCGCTGGCGGTGTGGCCGGTGTCGCCGTGCACCTGCAAGAAGCCGGCCGCCGCCGCCAGCCACGCGGACCGGTGACGGCGGCCTACCTGCTGTGCGGCCTGCTCGGGCACATCGCCTTCGCACTGCTGCTGGCGGCCGGGCTGGTCATCGTCTGGGTGGACGCCCGGCTGACGTTGACGGAGGCGCTGGCATCCGCCGTCTTCGCCGTGTACACGGCCGGCTATGCCGCACTGGTCGTGACCGCCGCCGTCAGCCGGCCGGCCCTGCGGGCGTTGTATGCGCTGCCGGGGCGCCTGACTGCCGCTGCGCGCCGTCTCGCCCGCCGGCCGGCTACCACCCCACTCACCGCCAGCGCTGCCGCCGACGAGCTGTACGACGCCATCCGCCTGCTGCGTCGCCGGCCGGCGGCTCTGGTGCGTCCGGCAGCGCACGCCCTCGTCGTGGAGGTGCTGGGGGTGGCGATGCTATGGGCGGCGCTGCGGGCCTTCGGTCAGCACGCCGGCGTCTCCTTGCCGGTGATCGGCTACGCCATCTCGGTGCTGTTCGGCATCGTCTGGGTGCTGCCGGCCGGACTGGGCGCCGTCGAACTGTCGCTGGGCGCCGTGCTGCTGTCGTTCAACGTGACGCCGGCGGCGACGGCGCTGGTGGTGCTGACCTACCGCCTGTTCGAGCTGTGGCTGCCGCTGGCGGCCGGCGCCTGGAGCGCCCGCAGCCTGATCTTTTCGCCGGAAGCGCGGGCGACGCCGGTCCGTCGCCGGCCGGGGCTGAAAGGCAGAACGCCCCGGCGGGCGGTGGCGGCGCTGGCGGTGGCGGTCGGTCTGCTGAACGTGGCGCTGGTGCTGATCAAGCACCCGCCGCTCCGGCTGGCGGCGCTGCACGGCCTGATCCCCCATGCCGCCGTCTCCACCTCCCGCTATGTGGTGCTGCTCAGCGGGCTGGCGCTGCTGGCGGCGGCGCCGGCTCTGGCCCACGGCAAGCGGCAGGCCTGGCGGATTGCCGTGGCGGCGGCGCTCGCCTCGGCGCTGGCCCACCCGTTCAAGCGCACCGACGTGCTGGGGAGCAGCGCCGGTCTGGTGACGCTGGCAGTGCTGCTGGCCGGTGGGCGGCGGTTTCCGGCGCGCAGCGACCCGTTGCGGGTGCGACAGGGCGTCTGGTGGCTGCTGGCCGGCGGGGCCGGTGTGCTGGCCTACGGCTTTGCCGGCCTGTACCTGCTCGATGCCGAGTTCCGGCGGCCGGTTCACCTCGGTGAGGCGCTGGAGAACGCCGTTCGGCTGCTGTTTCTGCTGCCATCGACCACGATCGAGCCGCTCACCCGGCACGGCGCCTGGTTCATCGATTCGGTGCGGGTGCTGACGGTGGTGGTGCTGGCCGTGGCGATGCGCTACCTGCTCCATCCGGTGATCCACCGGGCCACGGCGGCGACGGCCGAGCGGGAGCGAGTCCGCGCCGTGCTGGAGGAGTACGCGAGGACCTCGCTCGCCTATTTCCACCTGCTGGAGGATAAGTCGTACTTCTTCGCCGGCGACGGCCGCGCCTTCATCGGCTACACGATGGTAGAGCATGTGGCCGTGGCGCTGGGTGAGCCTGTCGGCGCACCGGATGCCTGTCAGGCCGTGGCCCGCGACTTTGCTGAGTACTGCGACCTCAATGGCTGGGGGTTCTGTTTCTACCAAGTCACCCTGGCCGGGGCGGAGATGCTGGCCGCGGCGGGCCTGCGGGCGCTGAAGATCGGCGAGGAGGCGGTGGTGCCAGTGCAGCAGTTCACGCTCAGCGGGCGTGCCGCCAAGAGCATTCGTGCTGCCGTCAACCGGCTGGAGCGAGAAGGATACCGGGTGGAGGCGCTGCCGCGGCCGTTGGAGGACACGACCTACCGCGAACTGGCCGCCGTGTCGGATGCCTGGCTGGCGCATGGCGGGCATCGTGAGCGGGCCTTTACCCTCGGCGCGTTTGACCGCGACTACCTCGACGCTACTGGCGTGGTGGCTGTGCGGGCGCCGGACGGCCGGATCGAGGCCTTCGCCAATCTGCTGCCATCGTTCCGCTCGGCCGATGGCAACTTCGACCTGATGCGCCGCCGGCCGGACGCGCCCAACGGGGTGATTGAATACCTGTTCGTGTGGCTGATCGATGCGTTTCGGCAGCGCGGCTGTACGGGGATGAGCCTGGGGCTGGCGCCGCTGGCCGGTATCGAGGGCAACGACCTGAAGGCGCGGGCGCTGCGGCTGTTGTATCAGCGGGGCGAGCGGGCCTTCCGGTTTCAAGGGCTGCGCACGTTCAAGGAAAAGTGGCAGCCGCGCTGGGAGCCGCGCTATCTGGTGTACCGCGGCGATCTGCAGTTGCCGCGGCTGGCGCTGGCGGTGGCCCGGGCCGGCGAACGCGGCCCGCACAGCCTGCGCGCCTGGCTGCGACAGAACCTGCCCGCCCGCCACCACGGCAGCTCGCCTGCGGCGTCGCTCTGACCGATGGTTCTTACTAAAGGTAAGACCGTATACGGTGGGCGTGCGCCGTATACGGGTGTCAGGCAATACCCCCATCTGGCAACGGGGTATTACCCGGCAGACGTCGGGTGGTTCCGCAAGTAGCCTTTGCGCAATCTACCGACACTGGGAGGATGTCCCGCTCATGGCTGTGCGCGAAGAAGTGCTACAGATGCTCAAGACCGAGCCGGACGCGCCCCTGAGCCTGGAATGGCTCAACCCGGGCACGGAATGGGGCGTACGCGCGCAGCCTGGCCGTCGCGGCCTGCGCATGGACGATATCCAGCTCGGTTCCTACGGCGATGTCCCCACCGTCACCCAGAACTTCACCGTCCGCCCCCGCGGCGCTGCCAAGCGCGCCGATTCCGCCCGCTACGGCCTGCGCTACTCGCACAAGTCCGACGTGTGGGACTCCACCATCGGCCTGCTCTACGAAGAGGCCGTCGCCCGCCAGTGGTCCTCCGCCACAGACGTCCCCTGGGAGAAGCTGACCCAGCTGCCGGATGACATGGAACTGGCCATGTCTCAGCTTTGCACCTTCCTCACCCAGGTCGAGTTTATCGCGGGTGACCTGCCCGGCCGCTGGGTGCAGTACATCTCCGCCGACCATGCAGAGGTCGGTCTGTTCCTCGCCACCCAGGTCATGGACGAGGCACGGCACGAAGACGTCTTCCGCAAGCGCGCTCTGGCCAACGGCTGTGGCCTGCTCCAGGCCGGCGCCGGCGCCGTCTCCCTGCTGCAGGTGGCGGACTTCGCCGAGATGACCACGCTGTTGCACGTCGTCGCCGAGGGCTTCATCCAGTCGCTGTTCCGCATGGGTGAGCTGCTGGCGCAGAACGAGGCCGAAAAGAAGATCTTCCGGCTGGCGGCGCAGGACGAGTCCCGCCACGTCGCCTTCGGCGTCACCCACATGAAGTACCTGATGGAGACGGAGCCGGAGCGGCGCGAGGAGATCCACCACTACCTGGACCGCAACGAGGGCCTGCTCGGCACGACGCAGGCCGGTCTCACCGCCGGCGGCGCCTCCGCTGAGTCGCTCGCCATCCTGCTGGGCGGCGGCGTGGACAAGGTGGACCTGGGCTACCAGAAGCTGCTGGCTATCCGCAAGCGCCAGATCAACGAGTACATGCACCGGCTCGAGGTCATGGGCCTGGGCGACCGCCGCGAGCGCATGAACCCCGACCTCAAGCAGTTCCTCAACCCGCCGCGGGAGTAACGCGCCCTTCTTGCTCCGCCATCTACCCAACGACCTACACGAGGACGCTTACACCCATGACGACCAACGCCGAGAACCCCCAGACCCCACCCGTGCCGGACTTCCCCTGGATGCGGGTGCCCACCGAGCGCGGCATGAAGCCCGCCGTCGGCCCCCAGGGGCTGCTGCTGGAAGATGTCGACGTCCGCTCCTACGGCGATGTGCCGGACGTGTGGCCCTACAAGAGCGACATGCCCCGCGGCGCCTATCCGCCGCCGCCCCACCTCGCCCTGACCGGCTCCTACTCCATCTTCGAGAAAGTGGAGGTCTGGTCCGACAACGTCCGTACCCTGTACGAGGACGCCATCCGTGACCGCTGGACCTCCGCCGCTGATATCCCCTGGGAGACGCTGACCGAGAACCCAGAGCACATCGAGCGCGCCATCTGCCAGGTGTGCACCAGCTTCTCCGAGCAGGGATACCTGACGGCGCAGGTGATCTCCTCGTGGTTCGAGAAGATCGCCTACGGCTTCCACGAGGTCAAGAACTTCCTCGCCACCCAGGTGTACGACACCGCCCGCCATCACGAGGCCTTCCGCAAGCGCGCCCTCGCCAACGGCGGCGGCCTTGGTATCGAGGGCCCAGGCATCTTCAACCGCGTGATCGCCACCTCTATGACCTTCACCGAGCTGGTGGTGAACCTTCACGTCATCCGCGGCACCCAAACCCTGGTGACGTTGGAGGCGCTGCGCCGCCGTGCCGTCACCGAGGCCGACCGCGCCCTGATCGCTCTCACCCTCAAGGATATCAAGCGGCACATGGCCTACGGTGTCGGCCATATCGCCTACTACCTCAGCCGCCAGCCGCGCATGCTGGACCAGGTACACAACTGGCTGAGCCGCGCCGAGCTGTTCCTTGTCGCCGATCAGCGCAAGGACACCCCGGTCAACGAGGCGCTCATCATCCTGCTGGGCGACACTGCTGCCGAAGGCCGCGCCGCCCTGGAGGAAATGCGCCGTACCTTCGTCGCCTACTACCTCAACCGCCTGGCCGACGCCCGCGTGCCGGACCGCGCCGCCCGCCTCTCTGCTGAGCTGGCGCGCTTCGCCCCGGCCAACCGCGCCACGCCATCCAGCGTCCTGCTTCGGCCCGCCGCCGAAGATCCCGCCATCTAGGCGCGCCCCCCGCGCCACGCATCAGCGGCCAGCACCGGTTCCCCGCCACCCGTGCTGGCCGCTGATGCGTGGGTGCGCGCGGTCCGCACCGCGCCACCCCCGGTGCGGACCGTGCGATCAGCTGTGCTCAGCCGTTTGCGAACGCTCCTGCGGAGCGCCGGTCCACCGGCCGCCGGTGATGGCCAGCAGATCGGCCGGGCGAATGCGGAGATTCAGCCCGCGCTGGCCGCCGCTGACATAGATGCCGTCCTCGGCATACGTCTCGGCAGCGCGGTCCAAGAGCGTCTCGAACCCTTTTCCGATCAGCGCTAGGGCGCTAATGCCGCCCACCTGTAGCTTGGTCAGCGCCTCCGCCTCGCGGTGAGCGGCGACGTGCAGCTTCTTCTCACCCAGCGCCGCCGCCAGCCCCTTGAGATTGACTTCCTGCTCTGCGGGCAGGATCACCAGCAGCGGCCGGTGGCCTCGTCCCTCGCGCAGCACGACGATGGTCTTGAACACCTGGGCGGCGGGCACACCCAGCAGCGCCGCGACCTCCCCGGCTGAGTGAAAGCGGCTGGGATCGTACTCCACCGGCGTGTATGCCACCTTCCGCGCATCCAGCATCCGGGTGACGTTGTTGCGGACGGCCATCAGCCGGCGCCCCTCCTGCGGCTTCGCCGCCGGCGTGACAGCCGCCACCCGGCATAGGCGATGATACCGAACAGTGCCACCAGCAGCAGCAATGCCAGCAGCGGCGCCGCAATCGCTGCCCCCGCCAGCGAGGCGCTGTACAAATCTTCGGTCGCCGAGACCGCGGGATTGCCCGCGCCGCCGGTAAACAGGGTGACCAGCGGCCGCACCGCCATCCGCGCCGTGTGCACCCCGCCGCCGGTGAGCAACCCCAACACCAACAGCAGTTCGGGCGATATCCAGGAGATTGCCCCCTGCTGCGCCGCGAACAGCACCGCCCCGGCGGCTGCCGAGGCCGGCCATTGGACGGCCTGCACCGCCGAGTCCACCGCGGGGATCTTGTCGCCCGCGAACTCCACCACCGCCAACAGCGCCAGGGCCGCCAGCACCAGCGGCGAGGCCAGACCGTCGTACGGCGCCGCCAGCTCCAGCCAGCCCAGCCGGTGGCACAACCCGGCCAGCAACAGCGGGATGGTGGTGTTCAGCCCGGCCGCGGCGGAGAGGCCAAAGGCGGTGAGGATGGCATCCATGAACCGCAGTCCTCCGGCGGGGCGCCGTCAGACCGGGGCGCGCACCAGGGCAGCGAAGGTGAGGTTGTTCAGCGCGCCGGGACGGGAGCGGGTGATCGCCGCCAGTGCCTCGTCGGCGGGCAGGCCCAGATGGCGGAGGATGCGCCCCATCATCAGCCCGGAGCGGTTCAACCCCTGCTTGCACAGCACATACAGCCGGGCGGGCGGCTCAGGGGGGTGCTGCCAGCCGTGGCCGCCCGGCTCTCCGCGCAGGCAGCGGGCAATGCTCTCTGCCAGCGTCTCCATCCGGCCGTAGCCGTGCGGCGCCTCCTCGATATCGGCGAAGACGCGGTACAGCCAGAGCCCGGCGGCGTCGCGGTGGGCGGCGGGCATATCGTTGGCGCAATCCACCACCCAGGCGCTGAGCAGGTGCACCGGCTCCAGCGGCTCACCCAGCGCGGTGTCGGCGCCGCCCATCCACAACTGCGTGGCCGGCGCGGCGGCGGCCGGCAGGTGGATACGGCTGGCGCGGGGCTCATGAATCAACGGTGGTGGTGGACCCAGCATGTAGCCATCAGTGTAGCAGAGCCGTCCGGCGCTGCACCGCAGGGCTGTCCGGCGCCAGGCGGTGGCGCCGTCCGTGGCTACCGGGCAGCCAAGCGATAACCCGTCTGGTAGTATCATGCCGGATGCGCGGCCAGGGCTAAAGCACTGCCGGCCATCGCTCGAGATCTCGGGCAGAGGTCTCGGGCCGCGGGGACGGTGGAGGACGGACCCGCGATCACCGGCATGCCCGGGCCCAGCGATCCCCGTGCTCCCGTCCACGAGTGGGTGGGCACGCGCCGGTGCATGGGGCAGACTCGGAGTCGCAGGAGTCGAGCAGGTGGGGCCCGGCACGGCCTCCCCACACCAAGCCAAGGGAGGGCACATGTACCGCAAACTCGCAGTGATAATGGTGGTCGTCGCGACTATGGCTGCCGCCGTGGGGCTGGGCACCCGCGGCGCGCAGGCGGGCACCCCCGTGGCCCACGCCGGCGGCCCGTACTCCGGTGTGGTAGGCGCACCGGTCCAGTTCAATGGATCAGCCAGCACCGGTATCGGCCTGGTCTACACCTGGTACTTCGGCGATAACACCACCGGCGCCGGCATCACCCCCACCCACGTCTACGCCGCTCCCGGGACGTACTTCGCTACGCTCGTCGTGACAGACATCGATGGCGCGGTGGCGCAGCATACGGCAACGGTGCAGATCAGCGGCGCAGCCTGGCCGGGCGCCGGCTGCTACTGGACGGTGGCAGGTTGGAGCTGCGCCGGCGCGGCGCCCTACTACGGCGCCGGTGTGAACTGCGCCGGGCCCTGGGGCTGGACACATCCCTTCTGCGCGGGCTTCATCTACGCGCCGGCGCTGGTCTCCAGCACCAGCAGCGCCACGCTCGCCCAGATGTGCAATAACTATCCGTGGTTCCTCGCCGAGTATTACCGGATGTGCAGCCAGTTCTTCCCCCGCTAGCCGGTCCGATCCGCCGGAACAACAGGCGCCCGCGCCGTCTCCGCATCCTGCGGCAGATGGGCGGGCGCTCAGCGTGTTTGCGCCTCCCGGCGGCGGATCGCCTGCTCGTAGAAGCGGGCGACACGGGCAGCGACGTGAGGCCAGTCAAACTCGCGGGCGCGGCCGGGACCGCAGGCGGCCAGCGCGCGGGCACGGGCGGGGTCAGCCAGCAGCTGCGCTAGTGTCTCCGCCAGCGCCGCCGGGTCCTCTGGCGGGACCAGCAGCCCATCACGGCCATCCCGCACCACCGCCCGAAAGCCCTCGATGTCGGAGGCTACCAGCGGCGCGCCGGCCGCCATCGCCTCCAGCAGCACAATGCCAAACGACTCGTTGCCGGTGTTGGGAGCGCAGTAGACGGCGGCGTGCTGGTAGTAGGCGGGCAACTGCGCGTCCGGCACGTAGCCGGCGAAGTGGACATCAGGCAGGCCGCGTTCTTGTACCCACGCTTCGTGCATCGCCCGCCGCTTGCCCGCACCTACCACCACCAGCCTGGTTTCCGGACGCTGCGGCTTGAGGCGGGCGTACGCCTCCAGCAGCACCTCTAGCCCCTTGCGCGGCTCGAACCGGCCGACAAACAGGATGCAGGGGCGGCCGTCGCGCATCGGCGGCGGCGGCGGCAGCGGCCGGCCGAAGCGCTCGGCGTCGACACCGTTGGGGATGATCTCCAGCTTGATGCCGACGTAGCGATTGACCAGCCCTGCCGCGGCCGGCGAGACAGCAATCGCCCCGTGCAGGCGGCGGGCGCCCATCGTCAGCAGCCCGCGAAACAGCGCATAGCGCCAGTCACCGCCGTCATGCGCCGCATGAAAGGTGCCGACGGTGGTGGTACGGGATAGCCGCAGGAAATGAATGGGCAACGCCGGCACGAACGGCTCATGCAGGTGGACGATATCGAACCGGCCGTGCTCCAGCAGCGGGCCGACGGTGCGCCCCAGCCACGGTGAAACGGTCATCCGTGCCAGCGATCCGCCGGAGGGGATCGGAATTGACCGGCCGATGAGCGTGGTGTCCGGCGGGGTGTGCGGCCCCGGCATCCCCGGCGCCACGATGCGCACCCGGTGACCGGTACGGCGCAGCTCCTGTGCCAGGTGGGCGATATGAGCGTTGACCCCACCGGGCACCGTGATGTCGTAGGGCGAAATCAGCGCAATCCGCATACGACATCCACCCTAACCCACCAGCAGGGGGAAGGGGAAAGGGGAACGGTGGCCCCTGCTAGGGGGGCCGTCAGCCGTTCGGGATGCATGCATTCGCTGGGGGGCCGGTGCGTACCCATTCAGCCGGTGAAGCGGGTGAGGCGGACACCGCCGCTGATGGTGCGGACGTGGACACGGGGGGCATCCTCGCGCGGGGGGCTGCCGGAGCGGGGCGGCAACTCGGAGTGGAGGCCGCCACTGACGGTCTCCGCATCGAAGAAGAAGGGGAAGTCCGGGTCCACCTCGAGACGGACGCTACCTGAGGCGGTCTGAATATCCATGTTGCCTCGCAGCGCGCCGCGGACGGTGACGGAGCCGGAGGCAGAGCGGATGCGCGCCCCGGCGCCGGGCTCAGCCAGCAGGACCGAGCCGGAGCGGGCATCGAGCCGGGCGGGACCGGCGATGCCGGCGGCGTGCAGGCGGCCGCTGCTGGTGGCTGCTTTGAGCGCGCCCTCTACCTGGCTGATAGAGAGCGAACCGCTGTGCGCCTGTACCTCCACCACGCCGCCGATCTGCTCCAGGTGGACCGAGCCGGAGTGGGTCGAGACGCGGACATCACCGCGCACGTCCCGCACACTGACCTTGCCGGAATGGGCGGAGACGGCGACCCGCCCGCCGGCGCCGTCCACCTCGGTGGCGCCGCTGCGGGTGGCAATGGTGATATCGGCGCCGATATCGCGCACGCTCACCTTGCCAGAGCGCTGGCCGACATCCAGCGGGCCGATGATGCGCCACACCTCCACCCGGCCACTGGTGCTGGCGATACGGCACTCGGTCAGACGGGGGACGGTGATGGTGTAATCAACCCGGCGGCCGTGGCCGAAGACGAAGCCGAAACGGGCGCCGCCGTACTCCGGGGTGACGATGCGCACGGCGTTGCCCTGCTGCTGCATCCCTTCCAGGATGCGCCGGAGTGCCTCGTCGGCAGCGCCGGCGCTATCTTCGCTCAGTTGCGCCAGCACCTGCACCGTCACTCGGTCAGTCTCTTGCCCTTCCACCACCACGCTGCCCGAGCGTCCCTCGACATACAGCGACGCTTCCTGGCCGGTGATGAACTGGCGGGTGACCGTGCGTACGTAGTCCATGGCTGGCTCCTGGGGTGAGGCGGTAGGCGGCGGCGAGACACGACGGTGCGTGTGCCGGCGCCGTGTCTCGCCCTCGCGTTAGTGTCCGGCGGCGAGGACGCTGCGGCGGTCAAGGCGGAGGGCGAGGGCGACCAGGGTGCCGGCCAGGCGGGTGCGGGGGCCGCGGCCGGCGGGGGTGACCGGCGGCAGGTCGAAGTAGCCGAGTTTCTTGCGGTGCTCATAGTCCGCGATCATCTTGGCGCGCTCCAGCCGCTGGGCGATGATGATGGCCTCAAGATTGCTCAGGTTCACGGTCTTCCTCTCCATCACTCGGTGCCAATCCAGCCGCTCATCCGCCGGCTTGACCGGCCGGGACGGTCGCGCTCCGGCTCCGGTGGTGGTGGCGGCTCCCCCCAACCGAAGCTCTCGGAACGGCGCAGCGCGGCGCGAGCGGCGCCGGCCAGCGCGCGTACGTACCAGGAGTTGAGCGAGATACCGGCGCCCCCCGCGGCCTGGGCGGCCAGGTCTTTGAGCTCGGCCGGGATGCGGATGGTGACCTTCTCCATCTCACCATCCGGGCGCGCGAACTCGACATCAGCGAGGGTGTAGGGCTCGGCGGCGGCCTGCTCCTCCAGCTCCAGCTCCAGCGCGCCGGGCCGGTAGGCCAGCCGCACGCGCAGGCGGGGAGCGGCCTTGGCATCGACGGCGGCCGCCAGCCCGGCCATCAGGTCAAACACCGCCCGCTCCAGCGGCAACCGCGCCGCCTCCAGGTAGCGTTCGATGGCCTGGCGGCGGCCGTCATCCTCTACCAGCGCCAGCGGCGCGCGCAGCGCCTCGAACACCGCATCTGTCCGCAACTCCATGCCGCCCAACCCTTCTTACATAGCGCCATCGCTTCGATGGCTCTATGATGGCATTATGCCATCATTGGCGTCAAGCCTGATCGTTAGGCCAGGTTGCACCTGGTGGACCGGCGGTCACCCCGCGCGGTGGTCCCCCGACGCGCAGGGGCAGGCCGGCCAGCGGCAGCCTGCGATGCCCGCAGGGCAGGGGGCGGCTCTCCTCGATGCCCGCAGGGCCAGGGGGCGGCGGTCTTACTGCGTCGCGTCCTGGGCAGCTGTCCCTGCGGCGCGCGTGCCGCTCCGCGTTATCGGCGCGGAGATGCGACAATCCGCCCGATGGCGAGATGGAGGCAGCGGAATGGGCATGATCGTGGTAGCCAGCGCCAACGGCCGGGTGGGCATTGGCCGGGCGATGGAGATTCTCAGGGCCGGTGGCTCGGCGCTGGACGCGGTGGAGGCGGGCACGCGGCTGGTGGAGGACAATCTCGAGGATAGCAGCGTCGGCACCGGCGGCCTGCCCAACCTGCTGGGAGACGTGGAGCTCGATGCCTCGATCATGGAGGGCAAGGGGCTGCGCTCCGGCGCCGTGGCCGGCGTCAAGGGCTACCCCAACCCGATCTCCATCGCCCGGCGGGTAATGACGGACCTGCCCCACGTGCTGTTGGTGGGCGCGGGGGCGGAGCGGTTCGCCCGCGAGTCCGGCTTCCACACGGCCGAGCTGCTGACCGAGGCGTCACGCCAGGTGTGGGAGTCGCGGCTGGCCGGCGTGCTGCCGGGGTGGGCCACACCCGCCGACGTGCGCTACTTCGACGAAATGCGCAAGTGGTCTCAACTGGCGACAGACCCGGAGAAGGCGGGCGGTACCGTCAACTTCCTGGCCAAGGACCGTGACGGCACCATCGCCTCCGCCGTCTCCACCTCCGGGTGGGCGTGGAAGTATCCGGGGCGGGCGGGCGATTCGCCGATCATCGGCGCCGGTAACTACTGCGACAACCGCTATGGCGCCGCTGCCTGCACCGGTCGTGGCGAGATGGCGATCCGCGCTGCCACCGCCCGCAGCGTGGTGCTGTACATGAAGCTGGGGATGTCGCTGGCGGAGGCGCTGGCGGAGGCGATGCGCGACCTGGAGGCGCTGGAAGACCCATTTTGGGGCCGGATGAACATCGTCGCCCTGGACAGAGACGGCAACCCCGCCGCGGCCAGCAATTACCCGGATACGACGTACATCTACCAGACCGACGGCATGGATCGCTACGCGGAGGAGCCCCGGCTCGTTGTGACGCGCAACGGTCAGGGATGAGGAGCGGGGGGCGGCAGCGGCGCCGCCATTGACACAGACGCTGCCTGCTCTCAGAATACCTCTGGCAGAAAAGCTTTTCTCGCTGACAAGGTTTACTCGTCCATGCCGAACATCCATGACGTCGCACGGGAGGCGGGCGTCTCCATCGCCACCGTCTCCCGCGTGATGAACGGCGACAGCTCCGTGCACCCGGCCCTGCGCCACGTGGTCGAAGCGGCGGTGCGCCGCACGGGCTACCGGCCGAATGCTGCTGCCCGCAGCCTGCGGATGGCCAAGAGCAACACCGTCGGCGTGATCGTCGCCGAGATGCTCAACCCGCCGTTCACCTCGATTGTGCATGGCATCGCCGTCGCTGCCGCCGAGCGGGGCGTTTCCATGTTCCTCAGCGACGCCGGCGGTTCCTTCGCTTTGCAGGCGGCGCATCTGGAGCGGCTGCACGAGCGGCGGGTAGACGGCGTGATCATCCACCCGATCGGCCCCTATCATTCCCAGGTCGCCACCCTGCGTGAGGACGGTATCCCTGTGGTGATCATGGGCCAGCGTGCTCCCTCCGGCGGCTTTACCGAGATCGTCGTCGATGAGGACGCCGCCTCGGTCGCTGCGATTCGCCACCTGATCGCCGTTGGTCACCGGCGCATCCTCTTTCTACCTCGGCGGTGGGATGTCCCCAGCAATCCGGGGTTCGCCACTCACCAATCGCGCTTGAGCATATACCGCCAGGTGCTGGCCGAATTCGGTATCCCGGTGGAGGAGCGGTTGATCATCCCAACCTCAGGCGGCCGTGTGACCTACGAGCGCGTGCGGCAAATGCTGGCAGAAGCGGAGCGGCCGGCCGCCGTGATCTGCGGCATCCACTCCGACGCGCCCGAGGTGCTGCTCGCGGCTCGGGAGTTGGGATTGCGTGTTCCGGAGGATCTCTCGCTGGTGACGTACGGTGATTCGCGCTGGGCGGAGGCGGGCAACCCGCCGATCAACGTGGTCGCAAATGCCTACGACGAATACGGGCGGCGGGCGGCAGATCTGCTGTTTTCACTGATCGGTGGCGCCAGCGGGCCGGTCGTGCAGCACCACCCTGCCCGCTATGTGGCGCGCGGCTCTGTCGTATCGCCGCGCTCCGCGCAGGGCCACGCAGCGGCCAAGTAACCGTCGATCAGGAGCGGGCAGATCACAGCACGGCGGCGACGCTGGCAAGGAGTGGTGTCCCTCTCCTGGCTGCGGGAGCAGCAGTGAGGGGTGAAGGGACGGCCTTCACCGGACCGGCTGACCAGCTTTCACGAAAGGACCGGAGATGGAACGGGGGAAGACAACGCGGCGGACGCTGTTGGGCGGGGCGCTGGCCACGGGCGTGGCGGCGTTCCTGGCGGCCTGTGGTGGCTCGGATGACAAGGAGTCCGGTGGGGCAACGGGCGGCGGCCAGGCGGCGGCTACCACCGCAGCCGGTGGCAGTCCCGCGGCGGGTGGCCAGCAGGCCGCAGCGGCGCCCAAGAAGGGCGGCACGCTGAAGGTGTCGCAGCCGCAGGACCTGGCGCCGGCCGGCATCCCATACGTGCTCAGCCCCACCAACTATCACCTGTACAATCTGGTCTATGACCGGCTGGTGAGTTACGACACCAAGCTCAACGTCGTGCCGCGCATGGCGCAAAGCTGGGAGTGGTCGCCGGACTTCCTCCAGCTCACCTTCAAGCTGCGGCCGGGGATCAAATTCCACAGCGGCCGGGCCTTCACCAGCGAAGACGCCAAGTTCAACCTGGACCGCATCAAGGACCCGGCGCTCAACTCCCAGTGGCGCAACTACGCCGCGCTGTTCAAGTTCGAGACGCCGGACGCGCAGACGCTGGTGATCAAATTCGACGCGCCGCGCAAGTCCGCCTTTGACGCCATCCCCGGTACCTTCATGGCCGACCGCGAGACCATCGACCAGGTGAAGGATGGCAAGGCGTTTGTCGGCACCGGTCCGTTCAAGTTCAAGGAATGGCAGCCCAACGACCACTTCACCGTGGTGCGCAATCCCGACTACTGGCAGGCGGGCAAGCCGTACCTGGACCAGGTAGATGTCAAGATCACGCCCGATGCTCAGGCAGCCGTGCTGGCGCTGGAGTCCGGCGGTATCGACTGGCTGACGGGCGCGGAGCCGCAGGACGCCCGCCGGCTGGAGAAGGACAAGAAGTACCAGCTGCTGGTAGCCGACACCGGCGGTGGCTTCTGGTATGTCGGCATGGATGTCAAGGCGCCGGCGCTGGCGGATAAGCGCGTGCGCCAGGCGCTCGGTTACCTCATCGACCGCAAGCGGCTGATCGATACGGCGCTGTTCGGCTTTGGCACCCCTGCCTCGGCCCTGTGGCCGGAGTCCTCACCCGCCTTTGACAAGGGGCAGAACGAGTTCTACAGCTACGACCCGGCCAAGGCGCGGCAGTTGCTCCAGGCCGCCGGATACGACACCAACCAGACGGTGAGTTTTACCCTGTCTAACGCCTATCCGCCCACCCACCCGATGACCGAGGTCTACCAGCAGGACCTGGCTAAGGCGGGAATAAAGATCAACATCCAGAAGTACGAGCACCCCGTCTACCTGCCCAAGCTCCAGCGCGGTGAGTTTGGCGGCGCGTGGATGAGCACCATCGGCTTCATGAACTTCCACCCGGCGACGTTCTTCATCTCCGCCTTCCCGGTGCGCATCCCCAACGCCTCCAACTATGTCTCCGACCGCTACAAGCAACTGATCGACCTGACCTACGCCGAGACGGACGACACCAAGCTGAAGGCGCAGCTCAAGGAGCTGACCCAGATCATGCTGGATGAGGCGTTCGTCGTCGCCATTGCCAAGCAGATCGGCGGCGCCTCCGGCCAGACCGTCACCACCACCAAGGTCAAGGGCCTCACCTACGACATGGCCGGCTGGATCGCGTATGAGGAAGTGTCACTGGGGTAGGTACAGGGAACCATCCGCTGCTCCCCCTCGCCCGCTTCTGTCCCCACATTCGGAGAACGACCATGGGCCGTTATCTGGTGCAACGGTTGATGCAGCTGGTGCCGGTGGTGGTGATCACCTCGTTTGTGGTGTTCCTGCTGCTGCGGCTGGTACCGGGTGATCCGGCACGGCTGCTGGCGGGGGCAGACGCCACCGAAGAGCAGATCACGGCGCTGCGCAAGGACCTGGGGTTGGATGCGCCGCTGCCGGTGCAATATGTGCGCTGGGCTGGCGACGTCCTCACCGGCGACCTGGGGCGCAGCTATATCAAGCGCCGCACCGTGACCGAACTGGTGGGCAATGCCCTACCCGCCACCCTGGAACTAACCATCGCCGCGATGCTGTTAGCAGGGCTGATCGGCGTGCCGTTCGGCATCTTGGCGGGGTTGCGGCCCAACTCGCCCTTTGACCTGGCGCTAGCCGGCTACTCCTCGCTGGCGCTGGGCATCCCCAACTTTCTGCTGGCGATCATCTTTCTGCTGGTGTTCTCCCTCAATCTCGGCTGGTTCCCGGCGGGCGGGAGGATTGAATTCCTTGAGGATCCGTTCCGGGCCTGGAAGCATCTGGTGTTGCCCGCCACCGTTCTCGGCATCACCTCCGCTGCCGTCTACTCGCGCTTCGTGCGCTCGGCGATGGTGGAGGTGTACAGCATGGATTACATCCGCACGGCCCGGGCCAAAGGGCTGGCGGGCCGCACCATCGTCCTGCGCCACGCCCTGCGCAATGCGCTGCTGCCGCTGGTTACCGTGCTCGGCATCCAGTTTGGGCGGCTGTTGGGCGGCACGGTCGTCGTGGAGAGCATCTTTGCCTGGCCGGGGATGGGCAGGCTGGCGCTGGACGCCATCCGTGGTCGCGACTACGTCGTCTTTCAGGCGGTGATCCTGCTGTTGGTGATGGCCTCGGTGGTGATCAACCTGCTGACAGACCTGCTGTACGGCGCGCTGGACCCGCGCATCCGGCTGGGGAGGTGAGGCGATGGCCCAGGTGAGCGCTCCCACCCAGCCCGCCGGTGGGCTGGTACGGCGCGGGGACCGCTGGTCCAAGAACCCATACGTGGAGGCGCTGCGCCGTGCGGCGCGCAAACCGCTCGGCCTGCTCTCGATGACGGTGCTGGGCGCGTTGATCCTGATCGCGCTGGCGGCGCCGCTGATCGTGCGCGCATCGCCAACCGAGCAGGTCCGCGGTCAGGAGCTGCAATCCCCCTCGGTCAATCACCCCTTTGGCACGGACGAGCTGGGACGCGACCTGCTGGCGCGCACCGTCTACGGCCTGCGCATCTCCCTGATCGCCGGGGTGTTTGCGGCGGCGGCGGGCGGGGCGCTGGGTGCGGTGCTGGGAATGCTGGCCGGCTATGCCGGTGGTGTGGTGGATGCCGTGATTATGCGCGTGGTGGATGGGCTGATCGCCTTTCCCACGATTTTGTTCGGCATCGCGCTGGTGGCAGCCTTCGGTCCGGGGCTCTCCAATATCATGCTGGCGATCGTGATCGTGCAGATCCCCGTCTTTGCCCGCATTGCTCGGGCGGTGACGCTAGGGGAGAAGAACAAGGACTACGTGACGGCGGCACAATCGCTGGGCGCGGGAGGCGGGCGCATCATCTTCGGCCACATCCTGATCAATGCCCTGCCGCCGCTGACCGTGCAACTGGCGCTGACCATGGGCTTCTCGGTGTTGCTGGAGTCCAGCCTCAGCTTCCTGGGGATCGGTATTCGTCCGCCCAACCCCAGCCTGGGCAGTATCCTCGATACCAGCCGCCGCTTCATGCGCGACCACAACTACTATCCGCTCTTCCCCGGCGCCATCCTGACCCTCCTGATCCTGGGCCTCAACTCCCTGGCCGACACCCTGAACGAAGCGTTGAACCCGAGGAGCAGGAAGTAGGGGACAGGGTCACTCCCCGCCTGCCCGCGACTGAAAGGAGCGCCCATGGACTTTCGTTTCACGCCCGAGCAGGAGGCGTTCCGCGCCGAGGTGCGGGCATTTCTCGACGAGACGTTGACGCCTGCCTTCTGGGCGCACCACGCCGCCCACCGCGAGCCGGGCTGGTCGCCGGAGTTCTCTATGGCGGCGGCGGCGCGCGGCTGGCTGGGTATCGCCTGGCCCAAGCAGTACGGTGGCCAGGGGCGCGGCACCATCGAGCAGATGATCTACATGGAGGAGATGGCCCGCGCCGGCGCGCCCCAGGAGCACCACCGCCGCGCCGTCCAGCAGGTGGGGCCGAGCATCATGCTGTTCGGCAGCGAGCAGCAGAAGGCGGAGTATCTGCCCGGCATCACTGCTGCTCGTATCTCCTTTGCCATGGGCCTCTCCGAACCGGACGCCGGCTCCGACCTGGCCAATGTCCAGACCCGCGCCGTGCGCGATGGCGATGAGTACGTCATCACCGGCCAGAAGCGCTTCACCAGCGGCGCCCATTACTCGGACTACCTGTGGACGGTGGCCCGCACCGACCCCGACGCCCCCAAGCACCGTGGCATCTCGATGATCATCGTGCCGCTGGACGCTCCCGGCGTCACCGTCCGGCCGCTGATCGACCCGATGGGCCGCTATCACTTCAACGAGGTGTACTTGGAAGGGGTGCGGGTGCCGGCCTCCAACCGCGTGGGCGAGGAGAACCGCGGCTGGTACGTCAACGCTGCCACGATGGACTTCGAGCGTTCCGGCATCGCCCGTATCGCCTCGCTGCGGAGGTTACTGGACCGTGTGCTCGAGGCGATGCGCGCGGCTCCGGCCTGGCGATGCGGCACACCGGCACACCACCGCGCCCGCGCGCAACTGGCGGAGCTGGCGGTGGCGGTGGAGACGGTGACACTGCTTGCCTATCGCGTCGGCTGGTTGCAGGCGGCGGGTAAGGTGCCGAACTACGAGGTGTCGATGGTGAAGAACCTGGCGGCGGAGACGCACCAGCGCCTGATCAACTTTGCCGTCAACTACCACGGCCTCGCCGGGCTGTTCGCGATGCAGGGGACGGACCCTGGCTCGTCTGCGGGCGGCGGCGGTGGCGGCGACGACGACGGCGCGGACGGCGGCTGGGGTCCAGCTTACGTCGCTGCCATCCCGGCCACCATCGCCCAGGGCTCCAGCGAAATCAACCGTAACGTCATCGCCACCCGCGGCCTGGGACTGCCGCTGGGATGACGGCGGATGAGGCTACCGGCCCGGATGGCGGATACGGGTTCACGCGAACGAAGGGAGCACATGCATGACACTCGCCGCGGGTCCGTTTGCCGGGTTGCGCGTGGTGGAGTTTGGCCAATACATCGCCGCGCCGTACTGCGCGCAGCTGCTGGCGGACGGCGGCGCCGATGTGATCAAGGTCGAGCCGCTTGAGGGCGACCCCAACCGCCGCAACGGCCAGATCATTCCCGGCGAGTCGCGCCAGTATCTCAACAAGAATCGGGGCAAGCGATCGCTGTCTGTCAACCTGGCAGACCCAGAGGTGCTGGCGGCGGTGCAGGCGCTGGTGCACGGGGCAGATATCGTGCTGGTTAACTTCCGCCCCGGGCAGGGGGAGCGGTTGGGGCTGGACTATGCCACCGTCAGTGCTGCCAACCCGTGCATCATCTACGCCGAGAACACCGCCTTTGGCACGAGGGGACCGATGGCCGGGGCGCTGGGCATGGACATGATGCTTCAGGCCTTCAGCGGCGTCGCGCACTTGTCTGAGTTGGGGCCACAGCCGCTGCAGGACCCGATCATCGACTACGCCGCCGGGATGCTGCTGGCCTGGGGTATCTCCACGGCGCTCTACCACCGGGAGCGCACCGGCGAAGGGCAGAAGATCAACGTTGCCCTGCTCCAGGCGGCGCTGATGTTGCAGAACAACCACCTGACCCACGTGGATGCCGTGGACGGCTGGCGCACGCAGTTCCTGGAGTACTATCACCAGGCCAAGGCCGAGCGCCGCCCCTGGTCCGAGGTGATGGCCAAGCGCGAGTCGATGTTGCCCCACGTCTTCATCCGCTCCTACTACGGCTTTCTGCCCACGGGGGACGGCACGCTCGCCATCTCCGCCGGCGGCCGGCCGATGCAGCTCCGGCTGATCAAGGTGCTGGGCATCGACGACCCATGGGTCACGCAGCCCGGCTGGATGCCCGATGACGGCCCGGCCCACGCCGCCCGCATCTACGCCGAGGTGACGGCCAAGCTGGCCCAGCACAGCGCCGAGCACTGGGCGCGCGTCCTCACCGAGGCCGGAGTGCCCGCTGCTGCCGTCAACATCAAAGACGAGATGCTGGATAACGAGCAGGCCTGGGCCAATGACTTCCTCGTGCGGCTGGAGCACGATGTCGTCGGCGGCCATACCGTCGTCGCCCCGCCCGTGCAGTTCAGCAAGTCACCGCTGCGTGCCGAACGCGCCGCCCCCCCGCTCGGCCGCGACACCCGCTCGGTGCTGCGCGATGCTGGGCTTGATGAGGAGACCATCGACCGGCTGGCGGCGGCTGGAGTGGTGCGATCGAGGTGAACGCGGCATCCCAGGTCCAGCAGCGGACCGCCGGTGGTGAACCGCGACGGATCACCCCGGCCGGTTGTCCATCCGCCTGCGGCGCCCAGCGCGCACCGGAAGCCGGATCACGAGCCCAGAAAGGAGCGCTCCCATGCCAGCACGCACTGTCCTGATCGTTGGTGGCACGGGGCCCACCGGCGTACCCATCGTCAATGCCTTCCTGCGCGCCGGGGATGCGGTGGCGATCTATCACACCGGCCGGCACGAGGCGGTGTTTGCCGGGGAGGTGGAACACCTGCACGGCGACCCGCGCGACACGGCGGATATCACCGAGCAGCTGGGCGGGCGGCGATGGGATATCGCCGTGTGCACCTCTGGGCGGCTGCGAGCGCTGGCGGAGACGCTCAGCGGCCGCACCGGGCGGCTGGTGGGTATCACCGGCCAGCCGGTGTACCGCGGCTCATTGCGCCCCACACCGGAGGGGCGGCTGCCGCTGCCGGTGCCGGAGCATGCCGAGCGCCAGCGTGACGCTCAGAACTACACGGGCAAGGTGGCCGAAGGGGAAGACCAACTGCTGGAGCAGCACGGCCGCCGCGAGTTCGAGGCGGTGATCGTCCGCTATCCCGGCATCTTCGGCCCGCGCGCCCCCATCAACCACGAGTGGGCGGTCGTCAAGCGCGTGCTGGATGGCCGGCCGGCGCTGATCCTGCCGCACGACGGCATCACCCACTTTCAGCGCGGCTACATCGACAACGTCGCCCACCTGGTTTACCTGGCCGCCACCCGGCCGGAAGCGGCGGGGCAGGCCTTCAACAGCGGTGACGAGCGCGTGCTCTCTGCCCGCCGGGTGGCAGAGCTGATCATCGAGGAGCTGGGCAGCGGCATGGAGCTGGTGGGCGTGCCCGCGCCCTTCTGCCGCGGTGTGTACCCGCTGGCGGAGAAGTCCAACATGATTCTGGACATGTCCAAGGCGCGGAACCTGCTCGGCTACCGCGACGTGGTGGATGTCGAGACCGCGACCCGCATCACCGCCCGCTGGCTGGCGGACAACCCCATGACCGATGCCGATCTCAATCAAGGGGCGGTGGCAGGCGCCGGCGCCTTCGATTACGCCCGGGAAGACCGCATCCTTGCCGCTTGGCGGCGGGCGGCGGCGGCGCTGCAGGCAGAGCTGGCGGCGGAGGCGCGGGCATGACGGCAGAGATCCTGGCAGAGCGTGACGGCGGCATCCTCCGGCTGACACTGGCCCGGCCCGAGGCCGGCAACGCCCTCACCTATCCGATGATGACAGCGCTGACTGCGCACCTCGCTGCCGCCGGTGATGGCCCCGAGGTGCGCTGCGTGGTGGTGTGCGGCCAGGGGGCGGACTTCTGCACCGGCGAGAGCCCGCTGGCGGAGGAGCGGGGAGCATGGCCCGCGGCGCTGGCGCACCGCCGTCCGGGAGGCGCCCACGGCGCCGCGCCGCTGCCGGAACAGGTGCTGGTGCGCACGCTGCGGGCGCTGCCCAAACCGGTGATCGCCGTCGTACAGGGCCGGGCGCTGGGGCTGGGGCTCGACATCGCCTGCGCCTGCGATATCCGCCTGGTGGCCGCCGATGCGAGCTTCGGCGACCCGCGGGTGACACAGGGCCGCCACGCCGCCACCGGCATCACCTACGTGCTGCCGCGGCTGATTGGCCTGTCACAGGCGATGCGGCTGTCGCTTCTGGGCGAGCAGATTGATGGCGCGGAGGCGGAGCGCATCGGGCTGGCCTACCGCGCCGTGCCACCCGCTGAGCTGGAGGCCGAGGCCGGGAAGCTGGCACAGACCGTGGCAGCGATGGCGACCCGCTCGTACGCCGTTATCAAGCAGCAGATTCGTGAGCAACTGGACCTGCCCTACGAGATGGCGTTGCTGCACTCGCTCGCTGTCCGCCAGACCAACGTAATTGAGGATCGGGCGGAAGGGCAGCGCGCCTTCGCCGAGAAGCGCGCGCCGCGTTATACCGGCCGCTAGCAGGAAGGAGAGGCCCATGACTGCTGCGCCCCCTGCCCTGCTCATCAGCCGCGATGGCGCCGTGCTGCACATCCGCTTCAACCGGCCGGAGCGGCTGAACGCCCTTGATCCGGAGATGCATGAGCAGGTGATTGACACGCTGCGCGCGGCGGCCACCGACCCTGCCGTCCGCACCGTGGCCTTCTCCGGCGAGGGGCGGGCCTTCTGTGCCGGGGAGAATCTGGCCGGTGGCGGTCGTGCCGTCCCCGAGCGGCTGCGTCCGCGGATGGTGCCCCTGGAGATCGGTTCGGGACCGGTGCTGCTGCATGAGGTGACCACGGCGATCCGCAACTGGCCGGGGCCGGTAGTGGCGTTGCTGCACGGCCACGCCCTCGGCGCCGGCTACGACTACGCCACCAGTTGTGACTTCCGTGTGGTGACCGAGGATTGCCGCCTGGGCGACCCGCGCGTCCATCGGGCGCTGTGGGCGGCGGAGGGCTGGTCATACAAGATCACGCGTCTGCTGGCGGCGGGGTACACCACAAAGCTCCATCTGCTGGGGGAGCCGCTCACCGGAGCTGAGGCGTACCGCATCGGGCTGGCGCACCGGCTGTACCCAGCGGGGAGCGACCTGCGCATCATTGCCGGAGAGTTTGTCCAGCGCCTCGCTGCCCTGCCCGCAGAGGCGTATGCCGCCACCAAAGCGGCGATGCTGGGCGAGCTGGACCGGCGCTGGCCGGTGCCGTGACGCAACGGAGCTGCCATGGCTACGGTCCGGCCGTTTGCCGAAGCTGACTGCGCGGGCTGTGCGGCGGCGCTGCCGCGCTGGTTCGGCTTCGCCGAGGCCAACGCCGCCTCCATCGCCGCCCTCGCGCCGGAGACGGCGTTTGTGGCGCTGGAGGACGGCAATATCACCGGCTTTGTCGCAGTAGCGGACCGCACGGAGGAGGTGGCGGAGATCCCGGTACTGGCCGTGGCGCCCGCCCATCACCGGCAGGGCGCAGGCGCGCGGACGGACGCTCGTCTACGCCCTCACGCTTGGCCCCAGCCACCCGGACGCAGGGTACATCCGCCCCCGCGCCTGCTGGCGGGCGATGGGCTACCCGCCCCTGTTCGAAACCCCGGCCCTGTGGGGCGCCGAGCAACCAGCGCTGGTCATGGTCAAGGTTGGGAGCGGGGACGAGGGAACAGGCGCCAGGCATCCCCAAAGCTGCCGGGTGCCGGACAACGCGATGATAAGGAGCAATCATGAGCGCGCTACACACATCGATCTGTGACCGGTTCGGCGTGGAGTACCCCATCTTCGGGTTTTGCCACTCGGTAGAAGTGACGGTGGCGGTGTGCCGGGCCGGAGGTATCGGCATCTTCGGCGGTACGCGCAACACGCCGGAGGAGATCCGCGCGGCGCTGAAGGCAATCCGCGCCGGTGTGGGGGACCGCCCGTTCGGTATCGACCTGGTCCTTCCCAAGGGGATGCCGCAGCACGACAACCGCGAGGAGATTGAGGCGCAGTTGCCTGCCCCGCATCGCGCCTTCGTCGAGCATCTCCAGCAGAAGTATCAGGTGCCGCAGGACGGCGGCGCGGGGATGCGCTCGCGCTTCGTCCGCTCCGAGGAGATGGCTGCCCGCCAGATTGACGTCATCCTTGCGTCAGACGTAGACATCTTCGCCATGGGCGTCGGCAGCCCGGAGGAGGCGGTGACGCGGGCCAAGCAGGCGGGCAAAACGATCATCTCGCTGGTTGGCACCCCCAAGCATGCCCGCCGCGCCATCGACGCTGGCGCCGATGTGCTGGTGGCGCAGGGCTACGACGCCGGCGCGCACACCGGCGCCATCGGCACCTTCTCGCTGGTGCCGCAGGTGGTGGATATCGCCGGCGATGTGCCGGTGCTGGCGGCGGGTGGCGTGGCCACCGGGCGGCATATCGCGGCGGCGCTGGCGATGGGCGCGGCCGGTGTGTGGACCGGTACCGCCTGGCTGTTCACCAGCGAGAACCACACCGACCCGGTCATCATGCAGAAGCTGATCGCCGCCGGGCCAGAGGACACCGTCATTTCTCGCGCAGATTCCGGCAAGACGCTGCGCCAGATCCGCACCGCCTGGAGTGAGGAATGGGCGGCCCCCAGTGCGCCCGTGCCGCTGAAGATGCCGTATCAGGACATCCTCATCGGTGACTTGCTGGGCGCGGTGGAGCGCCACCAGGTCGTGCCGCTGATGCACTCGCCCGCCGGGCAAGGTGTCGCTTACTTCAACGAACAGACAACCGTGGCGGACGTCATGTCCGGCTGGGTGCGTGACGCCGAGATTGCACTGTCCCGGTTACAGCGGTAGGCGGCGCCCGTGTCACGATACCGCAGCGATGGCCGGCCGAGGGGTGCTGGGCATCGCTGCGGACGAGACGCGCGGCCGGCCGCTGGTTACCCCCAGCGTGGCTCTTCACCGAGGACGCCGAGGCCGGTCTTGCCGACGATTTCGTGGACAATGGCGGAGTTGGCCGGGTGGAAGCCGCCGCAGCGCACGTCGCGGTACAGGCGCTCCAGCTCGTTCGTCTTGAACATCCCCGTGCCGCCGGAGACATCCATCGCCAGATCCACCACGCGTTTGGCGCTCTCGACGCAGTGATACTTGAGTGCCACCAGCTTGGCCGGCCACAGGCCGCCGTGGTCGATACCCATTTCCCAGTCCTGGGACACACGGTCTGCGTGCGCACCGATCGCTTCCAGCTCGATGATCATCTCCGCGATGGTGTACTGGAGCATCGGGTGATACGCCATCGAGCGGCCGTTCATCGCCACCGAGGTCTTCTTCTTCACCCCGGCCGCCGCCAGGTCCAGCGCTCGTTGGGCCAGGCCGATGTAGATGTTGCTGAACAGCGTCTCCGCCCAGGCGAAGATGGCGAGCACGAACAGGTCCGCACCCGCCAGGCCGGCGGGCAGCACGCGTGCGATGTACTGGTCCGGCACGAACGCGCCGTCTAAGATCGTGTCGTCGCTGCGGGTGGCGCGCATCCCGAGCGTGTCCCACGTCTCCTTGATGGTGTACCCCGGCGTGTCGCGCGGCATAAAGGCGTGGACCACCCTGGGGCTGGCAGGGTCGGAGGTATCCATGGCGTGGATACCGAGCCGCGTCCACACCGGCGTCAGCGAACCGAAGATCTTGTGCCCCCAGAACGTGTAGCCGCCGTCGCCCCGCTCGGCCCGGGCGCTGGAGGCCAGCAGCGGGAAGTCGTTGCCGGATTCGCCATGGCCGGCGGCGAACACCTCGCCCCGGGCGGCCTCTTCCAGCATCCAACGGCACGAGTCATCCCCGGCGCGCAGCAGGTCAGCCGCCACGCCGGTCCAGTACAGGTGCATATTGGTGGCCAGCGCCGTGGCCGGTGCGTACATTGCCAGCCGCTGCTGCTCACGGCAGATCGCGGACAGGGGCATCCCCAGGCCGCCTATCTCCCGTGGCACCGCCATCAGCAGGTATCCTGCCTGCTTCAGCTCCTCCCAATCCTCCGTGAAGAACCGGTTCTCCCGATCATATCCCGCCGCCCGCTGCCGGAACCGTTCCAGCATGTCCTCGGATAGCACCGCCTGTGGTATCTGTACAGCCGTCACCCCAATCTCCCCCTGTGCCGACGGACGCGCGGGGCAGATCGTACTCTGCTCTCCCGATATTGGATTGTCAATATCCGTGTGCTGGCGATAGACCGCCGGTTTGCGGCCCGCCCGCACGGCGCCGAGATACGGGACCGGCGGCGTCTTCGCCTGAACGCTATGCTGTGCCCGAGCGCTGAGGAGGGGAAGCAGATGGCATCACTCGAGGGAACGGTCGCGCTGGTAACGGGGGCGGCCAGCGGCATCGGCCGGGCCTGCGCCCAGCGATTCGCCGCCAAGGGGGCGCGCGTGGTGCTGGCCGATATCCACACCGCGCCGCTGGAAGAGCTGGCGGCGGCTCTGGGGCAGGATCAGGCGCTGGCGGTCACCTGTGACGTGACCGACGCGGGACAGGTGCAAGCGCTGATCACGCGCACCGTGGCGGCCTTCGGCGGCATCGACACCGGGCTGTTCGCGGCGGGTACCGGCGGCGCCGGGCCGGTGCACCAGCTGGAGAGCGCGGTCTTTGACCGGGTGCTGAAGCTCAATGTCTACGGCGTGTTCTACTGCCTCAAGCACGTGGCCGGGCAGATGATCAGCCAGGGACGGGGCGGCTCGCTGATCGCCATTGCCAGCCTCAACGCCCGCCAGCCCGCGGAAGGGCTGGCCGCTTACACCACCAGCAAGGCAGCGGTGGCGATGCTGATGCAAAACGCCGCGCTGGAGTTGGGCCGCCACGGCATCCGCGCCAACGCCATCGGCCCCGGCCTGGTGGAGACGCCGCTGTCGGCGTCGCTGTGGCAGCACCCGGGCATCCGCGAGGCGTTCATGGCTGAGACCCCATTGGGCCGCTACGCTCAGCCGGCCGAGGTGGCGGCGCTGGCACACTTTCTGGCTGGGGACGAGAGTGGCTTTCTCACCGGCCAGACGATCTATCTCGATGGTGGCCAGAGCCTGAAGAAGTACCCAGAGCTGTTCCGGTTCTGGGGCGGCGGCTAAGGGCCACCGGGAGCCGCCCGGTGAGCGCTTGCCTGGCGGCGCGTGCGTAGTTCCTGCAGCGAGTAGATGAACGCGCCGTGGGTGAGGATGCCCGCCGCCGCCGGTGAGCCGAGCAGATACGGCCGCTGCTCCGGCAGGTCATCGATCACCGCGGCGATGGAGGGGACCACCGAGATATCTGCCAGGTGCAGGCTGAGCGGCGGACGGGCGCTGATCAACAGTTCATCGAGGTGCGTGTAGGCCGCCAGTGGACCAGTGGCGGCCACCGAGGGCATCTCCACCAGGAGCTGCCACGCACCACCGGGGAGGCGCTGATACCACAGGGCGCTGGTGAAGCCGCCGCCGCTCTCGTGCAGCTGCCGCAGTAACCGGCCGCCGTCACGGATGGCGGCATCTACCAATACCGCTTGACCCACGGCAGCACTCCGCTGTGCATGTCCGCCACCGCCTGGAACAGGTCGGCGGTCTCCGCGGCGGAGCGTTGCTGATAGCGGCTGAGCGGAGTCCAGTCCTTGACTACCGCCCAGTGCCGGCGAAAGCGCAGGTTGCTGCGGGCGAGATGGTGCAGATCCTCGCCCAGGCCGGCCGCCTGCACCAGTGCCGAGAGGTCATCCGTCTGCGGCTCGACCTCGGCGTGCAGGCAGGCAGCGCGCAGGCCACATTCCACGGCCGACCCGCACAGGAAGTACGCCGCGGCATAGCGGCGGGCCGCCAGCAGCACGCGCGCGTCAGCCAGCCGCGCATCAGCCAGTGTCCGCAGGCTCGCCCGGCTCATCGGAGGTGACGCAGGCACCCGCGTCCTCCCGTAATTGTTGAACCGAGCGTATCATATCGAGCGATCAGCTATCAGCCGCCAGCTGTCAGCAGCCGGGGAGATACCTCCTTACCGATGTCCCCAGGGATGGGAATCCTGTGCGCTGCCCCTCAGCGGGGCGGCGTGAGCCGGGCAATGCGCAGGAGCTCGTAGTCGGTCGCGCAGCCGTTACAGAGGAGGCTACCGTCGTAGCGGATGGCGCCCGCGGCCGGGCGGTCGCGGTTGCAGGTGGTGCAGTGTACCTGGGCGGCCGGGTGCAGGCCGCGGCTGCGGTCGTCCTCGCGCAGGATGCGCATCACCTCAAACACCGCCCGTACCTGCGCCCGTGTTGGCCCGTGCATCGCCATCGCTCCTGTCGCGGGCATGGCCCGCTTGCCCGTGCCCGCACCGGCAGCGTAGCGACGTGGGGTTGCCGGCACGTTACAAGTGTGTCAGCGTTGCGTGAACAGTTCCGCCGATCTGATGTCAACCGTGGGAGGCGCCATGCTGCTCACCTCACTCACTGTGGATCTGCCGGCGCTGGCGGCGCGCACCGGCTGGGAGATGAAGCCCGAGGGCGCCTGCAAAGGCGATGTCTGTGTGCCGCTGGCGGGCACGGACCCGACGAATGCCCGCGCACTGGCGGCCCGCCTGGGGATGCCGCTGGTGGAGGATGCGGCGCATGGCCTGTGGGCGCTCGGTCCGGAGGTAGGGGGACGTGCCCTCACCACCGCCCGCGCGCCAGAGATCGCGCTGCCCAACCTCGAGGGCCAGCCGTTCCATCTCTCCTCATTGCATGGCCGGAAGGTACTGCTGGTGGCCTGGGCCTCCTGGTGAGGCTGCCGGATGGACCTGCCCGTGTGGCAGGCACTCCGCGCCGAGCTGGCGCCTCACGGACTGGAGGTCGTCACCGTCGCCCTCGATATCGACCCAGAGCGCGCCCGTCCCTGGATTGAACGCGCCCAGCCGCAACATCCCTCGCTGATCGATAGCGCTCACGTGCTCGATGAGGTGCTGGGCGTGGTCAATGTGCCCAACGGTATCTGGATTGATGAGGACGGGATGATCGTGCGCCCGGCGGAACCGGCCTTCCCGGAGCGGCCCGCCGGCACGGTGTCTGGCCCCCGGCCCGCATCCGCCGCGCCTGTGCCCGATCTGTCTGACCATCAGCGGGCCGTGCTGGCGGAAGCGCGTAAGATCCGCGTGGAGCGGGAGAAGTACACCGCTGCCCTGCGCGACTGGGTGGCACACGGCGCGGCCAGCCGCTTCGTCCTCGGGCCGGACGAGGTGATCGAGCGCAGCCGGCCGCGCGGCGTGGAGCAGGCCACCGCCGCGGCCCACTTCGAGATCGGACAGCACCTTCATCGGAGTGGTGACGCCGCGGCGGCCATCGCGCACTTTCGCCAGGCCCACCGCCTGGACCCGGACAACTGGACGTACAAGCGCCAGGCGTGGATCCTCGTCCACCCAGAGCAGGGACCGACCGAGCACTACGACTCGGACTGGCTGCGCGACGTCCAGCGCCTTGGCGCTGAGCGCTACTATCCGCCGCTGCAGATGCCGGAGTGAGGGCTGAGGTGAACGACCGCGACCCCGGCCCGGTGACCGTTCATCTCCTGGCAGATATCCCGCGGCACATCGCGGCCGTGGGCCACATGCGCTGGCAGGAGTGGGGCCGGCCACCCGAGCCGGTGGAGGAGGCCTTCTGGGTCGAGGTTACCGCCCGCGAAGCCGGCCGCGGTGGCCTGCCGATCACCTGGGTCGCGGTCGATGCGGCCGGCGAAGCGCTGGGCGCGGTGGCGCTGATCGCGTATGACATCGCCGAGCGGCGCGACCGCTCGCCCTGGCTGGCGGGCATGATCGTGCGGGCAGACCGCCGCAGGCAAGGCACCGGCCGCCGGCTGGTAGCCCGGCTGGAGGACTGGGCCCGGGCGCAGGGATATCAGCGGCTGTGGGTCGCGACGGGTCCGGCCGCACCCTTTTACCAGGCGTGCGGGTGGGAGTTGAGCGAGCGGCTGTCGCTGGCCTCAGGCGAGGAGGCGACGGTACTGAGCAGGCAACTGTGACCGGCGGCGGCGAACCTTAGTTGCGGCTTAACACTCCGCGATCTGGTGCGCCGGTACGCTGTGGACATCACAGCAGAGAAGCGGGAGGGCCCCCATGGCCCGCAAGTTGAACAAGAACCTGGTGGCGCTCGGCTCGGCCGCCATTGTCACCGTTTACAGTATTGGCCTGGCACGGACGCACTCGGCCGGCTCGGGTGCGGCGGTGGCGCCGCCGGTTGATGCCGCCACCGCCATCGCCCAGGCGCTCGCCACCGCCACCCCGGCCGCCGCGATTCAGGTACGCGACACCGCCACCGCTACCCCGGTGCTGACGGCCGCGCCGATCACGAGCGCGCCGGTCTCCTACCGCGACGGGGTCTTCACCGGCGCCGGCACCAGCCGCTTCGGCGGCTTCGAGGTGGCAGTCACCATTGTCGACGGCCGCATCACCGGTGTGGAGCTGACCAGGGTCACCACCCGCTACCCGGCGTCGCGCGTCTCACGGCTGCCGGCCCAGGTGGTCGAGCGGCAGAGCGCCAATGTCGATATGGTCACTGGCGCCACCGCCAGCGCCCGCGCCTTCCGGGATGCCGTCGCCCAGGCGCTGGCGCAAGCCGCGGCCCAGGGATAACGCCATGTCCCCCCTCACCCCGCCCCGCACGGCCAGCCGCTCGCTGGTGGCAATGGATACCCTCGTCACCGCGCGGGCCGAAGGGCCTGACGCTGGTGACGTGCTGGATGCAGCGTTGCGACGGGCGCTCGCCTGGTTTCCGGAGGTCGAGCGCGTGTGCAGCCGTTTCGACCCAGACAGCGAGTTGTCGCGGTTGTGCGCCCGGCCGGGAGAGACCATCGCCGCCGGTCCCCTCTTGTTCGAGGCGCTGGCCTTTGCCCTTGACGTTGCGGCGGTCACCGGTGGCGCCTTTGACCCCACGGCCGGCGCGGCTCAGCAGGCGCGCGGCTTTCGCCGGAACTACCGGGATGGACAGCAGACACCGGACAGCGGGCAGGGCGAGCAGACGGCAGCGCGTGCCGCGGGATATCGTGCGGTGCGGCTGGACCGCCGGCGCCGAACGGTGACGCTGGCCCGGCCGCTGCTGCTTGATCTAGGCGCGGTGGCCAAGGGGCTGGCGGTGGATCTGGCGGCGCGCGAGCTGGCAGGGATGGAGCGGTACGCGGTGGAGGCGGGCGGGGATCTGTTCGCCGGGGCCGCGCCGGGGGCGGAGCCATGGCGGATTGGCGTGCGCGATCCACGTGGCGATGGGCTGCTGGGCACGCTCTCGCTGCGCAACCTGGCCGTGTGCAGCTCCGGCGGCGATGAGCGCCCCGCGCCGGCGGCTACGGACGGCGAACATCACATCATTGATCCGCGCTCCGGCCGCTCTCCCCGTGCCGTCAGCGGGGTGACGGTGATCGCCCCCGCCGCCATGACGGCCGATGCGCTGGCCACAGCGGCGATGGTGCTCGGCCCGGTGCGCGGGGTGCACCTTCTCGATGAACAAGGCGTGGCAGGGATCGTCGTGCCCCGGCAGGGGGTGGTGCGGTTCACGCGGGCCTTTCCAGGAGCAATGCAATGGTCACCAATATTGGCGTGACGCGCGCCGTTTTGCCCCCGGTGTGGGACCGGCAACTGAAGAAGGCACGGCGCTTTGTCCGCTCACCCAAGGGCTACCTGTTGGTAGCGCTGGTGGCGCTGGCTATTCCCGGTGTCGTGCAGGCGGGCAGCGGCGCGCTGTCCATGCTCGTGTGGGCAGCGGCGGGCGCTGCCGGTATGGAAGTGGTGCTGGTGCGGCTGCGCGGCAGCGGCTGGCGTATCCCCAGCAGCGCCCTGCTCACCGGGCTGATCACCGGTATGGTGTTGGGCGCCGCCGAACCCTGGTACGCCGCGCTGGGGGCGGGGGTGCTGGCTACCGATGCCAAGCACCTGCTGCGCTCTGGGCGGGCGCACATCTTCAATCCGGCGGCGGCTGGCCTGGTGGCCGTGTATTTCCTGTTTGGCACCGGCCATAGCTGGTGGGGGGCGCTCGCCGAGCTGCCCGCCTGGGTCAACCTGGTGGCGCTGGTCCCCTATGTGCTGGTGGCGGAGCGCGCCAATAAGCTGCCCGCCGCGCTCAGCTTCCTGCTGGCGTACTTCGGCCTGCTCACCGCCGCTGCCTTCGTGCAGCCGGAGACGGTGGCGGAGCTGTACCGCCAGCCGTTCCTGGCGGCGACGCTGTACTTTGCCTTCTTCATGGTCACCGACCCGCCGACCTCTCCGGTGCCGTTCCGCGATCAGTTGTGGTTCGGGCTGCTGACCGCGGCCGCCACCTTCGCCCTGTTCGAGACCACCGGCGCTGTGTACTTCTTGCCCGCGGGGCTGCTGGTGGCGAACGCCGCCTATGCCGCCTGGCGCATCGCGCGGCAGCCCGGCCGGGGGCGCTGAGGCGGCGCTCAGTCCGCGGAGGTGGCTACCGGCAGCGCTCCCTGGGCCAGCGCCTCCAGTACTGCGCCCGGCTTCATCGGCAGGTGGACAGGCCGGACGCCGGTGGCGCGGGCGATGGCATTGGCCACGGCAGCGGCCGGCGGCACCAACGGGACCTCGGCCACGCCGCGCACACCGAACGGATGGCGTGGGTTGGGAATCTCCAGCAGCACGGTGTCGATCATCGGCACGTCGAGCGTGGTGGGCAGGCGGTAGTCGAGCAGGCTCGCGTTGCGCATCACGCCATCATCCCCGACGAAGTACTCCTCATGCAGCGCCCAGCCGATGCCCTGCACCGCCGCGCCCTGCACCTGCCCGGCCACGTAGTCCGGGTGCAGCGCCCGGCCTGCGTCGATGAAGGCGGTGCAGCGCAGGACATCAACCTTACCCGTCTCGGCATCGACCTCGACATCGACGATATTGCCGCCGAAGATCGGCCCAACGGCGTTGTTGTCGTTGATAGCAGAGGCGACCACCGGTCCGCCTGTTGCCAGCAGCCGCCGGGCCAGGTCCTTGAAGCCGATGGACTTGGCGCCTTCGGCTGTTTCGGCGGAGAAGACGCCACCTGCGAACTGTACCGCTTCCGGCTCTACTTCCCACAGCAGGGCGGCACGGCGCGTCATCTGCTGCTTGATCGCCTGGGCGGCATGATAGATGGCCAGCGTCGTGTCATAGGTCGTGCGGCTGCCGGCCGTGGCGCCTGTCCAGCCGATGGAGTCCGTGTCGGTGACCGATGGATGGACATCGGCGGCGGCTAGCCCCAGCGCCTCCGCGGCGGCCATGGCGGAGGTGGCGCGGCTGCCCCCAATATCAACGGCGCCGGTGACGCAGTTGACGGTTCCGTCTGCGTTGACGGACAGCTGCACCGAGGAGCGGTTGCCGCCGTTGTGGCGATAGGCAACGGCCACGCCGCGACCGCGGTTCGGCCCCTCCAGCGGGGCGCGGTAGTGCGGGTGGTCACGCATCGCCTCCAACAGCTCGACATAGCCGATCGGGGCGAAGCGGTTGCCGTTGGGGTCGCGGTCGCCCTCGCGGACGGCGTTCTTCAGCCGCAGTTCCAGCGGGTCCATTCCCAGCCGCTCCGCCAGATCATCGATCACGCTGTCCACGGCGAAGGTGGCCTGCGGCTGGCCGGGGGCGCGGTAGGAGGCCGTCTTGGGCCGGTTGACGACGACGTCGTAGCCATCTACCTGCACGTTCTCGACGTTGTAGCAGGCGGTGCAGGTGACCACGCCGCCGCCGACCGGCGAGCCAGGGTAGGCGCCGGCGTCATATGCCAGGTAGACCTTCAGCGCCGTGATGCGGCCGTCGCGCGTGGCGCCGGCGGTACAGCGCATGTAGCTGCCCGAGGCCGGGCCGGCCGTCTCCAGCACCTCCTTGCGCGTGAGCGACAGCTTGACCGGGCGGCCGCTCATGCGCGAGAGCACGGCGCAGATTGGGTCGGTGTACGTGATGTTCTTGCCGCCGAAGCCGCCGCCGATCTCCATGGGAATGACCTTCACCGAGGACTCGGGCACACCGAGCATGGCGGCGGTGCTGGTGCGGATGTTGAAGGTGCTCTGGGTGCTGGTCCAGATCGTGATCTTGCCGTCCGGCTGCCATAGCACCGTCGAGGAAGGGGGCTCGATGTAGCCCTGGTGCACAGGCGAGGTGGTGAACTCGCGCTCCACCACCACATCGGCGGCAGCGAGCGCCGCCTCCACATCGCCCCGCCGAATCTGCTGGTGACTGGCGACGTTGCCGTGCTGGCCGGTGTCGGTGCCCCGGTCGAAGCGTGCGACCTTGTAATGGGACGTCAGGCGTTCATGGAGGATCGGCGCATCGGGGCGCATGGCGTCACGGACATCGAAGACGGCCGGCAGCGGCTCGTACTCCACCTCCACCAGGCGGGCAGCCTCTTCGGCAGTGTGCACATCGGTGGCGGCGACGGCGGCGACCGCGTGCCCGACATACAGCACCTTGGTGCTGGCGAGCAGGTTCTCGGCCAGCATCCGGGCGTTGGCCTGCGTCTCGGCCAGATCAAGGATGCGGTCCTCAATGATCGGCAGACCGGCCGCGGTCATCACGGCGACCACGCCGGGCAGTGCGGCGGCTTTGCTGGTATCGATGCGCAGGATGCGGGCGTGGGCATAGGGGCTGCGCACCAGCTTGGCGTATGCCGTACGCGGTAGCCGTACATCCGCGGCGTAGCGCGCGCGGCCGGTGACCTTATCCACGCCGTCATGCCGTACCGGGGTGGTACCCAGCACGCGAAATCCAGCTGCGCTCTCTGCCATCGTCTCGGCCCTCCCGCAGGGGAGTATACCGCAGCAGCGGGACAGCCGGGCCGCACTCCCTTCGTAACTAGATTGATACGCTGTGGCCGCTGAGGGTCCCCGGCGGCCGTGGCATGATGGGGGAAACGGGCATCCGGCAGCCGGGGTGCGGTCTCTCCCGGCAGCTGCGGACGGGGCAGCGCGCACTGAGCAACACGGAGGGGACGCAGACCCCGGTATGGCAGCGCTCCTCGTTCTCTCCGGATGCCGCGCGACCGAAGGAAGCGCTCATGATCGGACCGGACCGGCCCCGGGCACACGGGACGGCGCTGCTGTGGCAGCGGCCTGGGGTGCGGCTGATCGCCCTCGTGACCATTGCCGTGCTGCTGCTGGGCGCGGTGGGGGCGGTGCTGGCGTGGCGCAACTACCAGTCGGCGCGCGCCCGCGTGATGGATGAGACCGGCGCCATCGCCCGCGCCGCCGCCGCCGAGACCGACCGGCTGCTGCGCGACCGGCTTGACCTGCTGGCCAGCGTCGCCGCGGCGCCGGCCGTGCGCTCCGGCGATCCGGCAACGATGGAGATCTATTTCACCTATCTGGCGGCCAACCAGCGCAGCCTGGAGCGTATCGGCTGGATTGATGCGGCCGGCTTCCGGCGGGCGGGCGCACGGCCCGGACCTCCGGGAGCGCTGCTCAATCTGGCTGACCACGACTTCCACCAGGCGGTGATGCAGAGCGGCCAGCCGTTTGCCGGCGCGGGGGTGATCTCGCCGGTGGATGGCGCGCCCCACCTGCCATTGGCGGTGCCGACGCAGAACCTCAATGGCAGTGCCAATGGCGTGCTGGAGGGCGGGCTGACGGTGGCGCAGTTGCGGCGCTCGCTGGCCGGATTCCGGCTGGATCCAGGGGGAGCGGTCCTGCTGGTGGACCGTGCCGGGCGGATCACGACGGATGGAGAGGACAGCGGCGGCGAGCCGGTGCCTGGTGATGCCGCGGTGGTGGAGCAGGCGCGGGCCGCCGGACGCGGCGTGATGGCCGAGGCACGCGATCCGCGGGGCAATAGTGGCCGGCTGGTGGCCTTTGCCCCGGTGCCGGTGGCGGGTGGCGTGCTGTTTGTCACCCGTCCGGCGGGGGAGGCCTTTGCCCCGGCGCGAGGCACGTTGCTGACGGAGGCAGCGGTGCTGGTGGCGGTGGCGCTGGCCGGGCTGCTGGGCGGGGTCTCCGCCGGCCGGCGGCTGGACCGGCTCTCGACCGCGCAGCAGCGGGCCATCGAAGAGGCCGAGACGCTGGCGGCGGAGAACGAGCGGCTGTATCTGGAGGCGCGCGATGCCGTCCAGGCGCGCGATGAGGTGCTGGCCTCGGTCTCCCACGATCTGAAGACGCCGATTACGGTGGTCAAGACCCAGGCCCAGCTGCTGCAGCGGCAGCTGCGACGGCTGGAGCTGAAGGAGGTGGACTTCGCCCAGGAGAGCTTGTCCGCCATCGATGCCACTACCACCCGGCTGACCGGCATGATCAACGAGCTGCTGGACGTGGCCAAGCTCCAGATCGGCCAGCCGCTGGACCTGCATACCCGGCCGGTTGACCTGGTGCTGCTGGCCCGCGCGCGTGTGGAGGCGCTCGAAGCGACCACACCGCACCACCAGGTGCAGCTGGCCGCGGCCGCAGAGCGCGTGGTCGGGCAGTGGGACCCCGTCCGCCTGGAGCGGGTGATCGACAACCTGCTGTCCAATGCCATCAAGTACAGCCCCAGTGGCGGCCCGGTGACGGTAGCGGTACGGAGCACGGACGGTGAGGCGCTGCTGAGTGTGCGCGACCGCGGCATGGGCATCCCCGCCGAGGACCTGGTGCAGATCTTCGAGCGGTTTCACCGCGCCGGGAATGTCGGCCGGGTGACGGGCAGCGGCATCGGCCTGGCCGGCGTCAAGCAGATCGTGGAACAGCACGGCGGCAGCATCCGCGCCGAGTCCCGGGAAGGTGAGGGCGCGACGTTTACCGTCTGCCTGCCGCTAGAGCCGCCGCCCACCAATGGCCACCGGCCGGTCGTGGACTGACCGGCGCGGTTACCGCTGAAACGGGCCGAAGCTGGCGCCCACCTCCGCGGCGGCGGCGTCGCAGGCGGCCAGGGCAGCGGGGGGCAGGCGCACGCCGGCGGCAGCGAGCGTGTCTTCCAGTTGCTCCGGACGCGATGCGCCGACAATGGCGGCTGTCACCCCCGGTTGGGCCAGCGTCCAGGCGACGGCGAAGGTGGCCGGCGCCTGGCCATGCTCGGCAGCGATGGCGGCGTAACGCTCAACCGCGTCGAAGTTGCGGTCGTTCCAGTAGCGCTGGGCATACATCTCGGACAGGCCGAAGCGCGTGCCAGGCGTGGGCGTGCCGCGGACGTGCTTGCCGGTGAGCAGCCCGCCCGCCAGCGGGTTGTGGACGATAACCCCTACCTCCTGGTCCTGGCATAGCGGCAGGATCTCCCGCTCAATCTCGCGGAACAGCAGGTTGTAGCGCGGCTGGATGCTGTCGAACCGGGTAATGCGCAGCCGGTCGCTGGTCCACAGCGCCTTGGCCAGTTGCCAGGCGGCGAAGTTGGAGCAGCCGATATAGCGCACCAGCCCGCCGCGCACCAGGTCTTCCAGCGCGCGCAGCGTCTCATCGATGGGCGTGGTCGTATCCCAACTGTGCACTTGATACAGGTCGATGTAATCGGTGCGCAGCCGCCGCAGACTGGCGTGGACGGCGGCCAGCACGTGCCGCCGGTTCGTCCCGACGTCGTTGGCGCCGGGGCCCATCCTTCCGGCGCACTTGGTGGCCAGGATGATCCGCTCACGATGACGCGGCAGCCACGTGCCGATCACGGCTTCGGTGGCGCCGGTCTCGTCAGCGCCCTGCGGGTAGACATCAGCGGTGTCAAAGAAGTTCACGCCGGCGTCCATCGCCCGGTCCATGATGGCGTGCGCGGCGGCCTCGTCTGCCTGGCGGCCAAAGGTCATGGTGCCCAGGCAGATGGTGGAAACCTTGAGGCCCGTCCGGCCGAGGCGAGTGATCTTCACGGCGATGCGCTCCTGTCCGCCGTTGTGGCCTCCGGCAGCCACACGGCCCGCCCATGCTAGCGCGGGCGGCTGAGCGGGGAAAGCGCGCAGCGGCGGTCAGGGTGGCGGTCCCCCAGCCACCCGCGCGATGACGGCTACGAGGCCGGCCGGGTGCATCGGCTTGGCGACATGCGCCTGGAAGCCGGCAGACAGTGCGTGCCGCCGGTCCTCTTCCGCCGCGTACGCGGTGAGCGCCACTGCGGGGAGGTTCTGCAGCCCGCGCTGTGCGCGCAAATCATGCAGGAGCGCGTAGCCGTCTTCCCCGGGCAGGCCGATATCGGCAATCAGCACGTGCGGGTCGCAGCGTGCCGCCAGCGCCCGTGCCTCCGGCGCCGAGGTGGCGGTGTGGACGGTGGCGCCTTCGCTGGTCAGCAGCAGATCCAGCAGGCGCAGCGTATCGATGTCGTCATCGACGGCGAGCAGGCGCAGGCCGGCCAGTGCCCCGGTCGCCCGGCCCGTGGCGCCCTCATCCGGGGAGGTGGCCGGACGCACCGGCGCGACCGTGCACGGTAGCCGGACCGTGAAGCTGGCGCCCTGACCCGGCCCGCCACTGGCCGCTGCCACGCGGCCGCCGTGCAGCTCCACCAGGTGACTGACAATCGCCAGCCCCAGTCCCAGCCCGCCCCGCCGGCGGGTGTGGGTGCTGTCTTCCTGGCGGAAGCGGTCAAAGACGAACGGTAGGAAGGCGGGGGCGATACCGGCGCCGGTGTCGCGCACGGTCAGCACGGCATCGGGCCCTTCCTGGTCCAACGTCACCTTGACGCGGCCGGCTGCGGGCGTGAACTTGATGGCGTTGGTGAGCAGGTTGGCGATCACCTGTTGCAGCCGGGCGGAGTCACCGTTGACGATCAGCGTTCCCGCGGGGGCCGTCCATTCCAGCGCCACGCCGGCGGCCTCGGCGGCGGGGGCAGCGGCGCTGACGGCGGCGGCGATGGCGGTGGCCATGTTCAGCGGCTCCCGCACGATTGTCAGCTTGCCGGTGATGATGCGTGAGGCGTCTAGCAGGTCTTCTACCAGCCGCGCTTCCACGCGGGCGTTGCGCTCAATCGCCGCCAACGCCTCGGAGGCACGAGCGCCGGATAGGCGGCCGCCGCGCAGCAGCTCGGCGTAGGCGGCGATCGGCGTCAGTGGGGTGCGCAGCTCGTGGGAGATGACGGAGAGGAACTCGTCTTTGGCGCGGCTGGCGGCCTCGGCGGCGGCGCGGGCGCGGCCGGTGGCGTCATACAGCTGCGCTCGTTCCAGGGCCGCGCCGCACAGCCCGGCGACCGCCTGAAAGAACGACTGCTCCTCCGGGGTAAACGGCGGCCGGACGCCAAAGCTCAGGCTCATGCCGCCGATGGTCGCATCCCGCACAGTCAGCGGCGCTGCCACGATGGCGTGGATATCCCGGCCGCTGACAGTCTCCTGCAAGGTGGGGAACCGGCTCATGATCGCGCCTTGCTGTTCGATCATCACCACCGCGCCGGTGTGAATCGCCTCGGTCAGCGGGCTGGGGGTGGCCAGCGATACCCGCTGTAGCGCACTGACCGTCTCCGGTGCGTAGCCCTCGGCGCGTACCAGCATGATCACCTGGTTGTCGTCTTCGGCGCGCAGGCAGATCAGTCCGCAGATCGCGCCCAGGCCGGTCATGCCCTCTTCCAGAATGGCGCGGGCCACGCTGTCGACGGTGGCGGAGGCAGCCAGCGCCGCGGTCAGCCGCTGGAGCCGCACCAGCCGCTGCCGTTCGCGCTCCAACTCGGCACGGGCGGCGCGCTCCCGTGCGAGGGTGGCCTCGCGCTCCACCTCTGCCCGTTTGCGCGCGTCGATATCGATGGCAACGCTGATGCGCTCGTCGCCGTGCGTGCCGGCGCTCAGCAGACCCATCATTACCCACACGCGTGAGCCGTCTGGGCGGAGCAGCTGCTGCTCGTAGGGCGTGCTGCGGCCGTGGAGCGTGGCCTCGGCGATGGCGTGCCGGTCGCGCTCGTGGTGCTCGGGTGGGGTGATGTCGGTCCAGCGCAGGCCGGCTTGCACCTGCTCGCGGGTGCGGCCGGTGATCCGCAGCAGCTCGTCGTTGATCTCGTGGATCATCCCCTGGCTGTCACCAACGGCGATGCCGAGCAGGCCGGCCTCGAACAGCCGCTGCATGTGCGCGCGGCTGGCGGCGAGCTCGAGCTCAGCCCGGCGCTGCTCGGTAATATCCTCGTTGATGGCGATGATGCCGGTCAGGGTGCCCTGCGGATCACGGATCGGCACGGCGGCGTTGCGGATCGTCTTGCGCGTGCCATCGAACGCCTGAATGTCAATGACTTCGCCGAGGATGCTCTGACCGCTCCTGAGCACGCGCGCCATTGCCCAGTCCTCGGGTGCGAGCGGTACGCCGCTTTCCGGCCACCAGCCCTGGTAGACGCCATACTGCTCGGGGCCGACGTCCCGCTCGCCCGCCCAGATGCGGCTGCCGGCCGGATTGGCGGAGAGGATGGTGCCCTGGGCATCGGCGACCCACACCCCCACCGGCAGGCTATCGAGCACCTGGCGCAGGCGGCGCTCGCTGTCGCGCAGGGCGGCCTCGGCCTCGTGCCGGGTCGTGACCTCCCGGAAAAAGACCGACAGCCCGCTGTCATCCGGGAAGATGCGCACCTCGAACCACTGCCCGAAGGGCTCGTACCGGGCCTCGAAGGCGGCCGGCTCACCGGTGGCCACGGCGTGGCGGAAGCGCTGTTCGAAGGTCGTGCCCGTCACCTCGGGAAACGACTCCCACACCACGGTGCCAAGCAGGTCCGCCACGGTGCTGCCCATCTGCGTGGCCGCGACCGGATTGAGGTAGACGAACCGCCAGTCGCGGTCCAGCACGTAGAAGGCGTCACTCATGTGATCGAGGGCGGTTGCGGCGGCGTCGATGTCCCGGGGCATATCCGCGCTCTGCTCGGCCATGTCGTGCTCGTGTACCTCGTGGTCGTATGGTAGCAAGTTGGACAGGCGTCTACCCGGCGATTGGCGTAACCGTGTCACGACTGTGATAGCGCTTGCGCCTAGCGGTGAGAAGCGCACACTGCGGGGAAACGACGGCTGAGTAGGAGGAATCCATGACCGCGCAGGTGACCCCAGCGCATGCGACCTTCGAGAAGCGGGGACGGGTGGGGCTGATTACGCTCAACCGGCCGGAGCGGCTCAATGCCTGGTCGATGGAGATGGCAGCGCAAGTCCGGGAGGGGATTGAAGAGAGCAACGCCGATGACGGCATCGGCGCCGTGGTGATCACCGGCGCTGGACGTGGCTTCTGCTCGGGCGCGGACCTCAAGCGCGAGCGGACCGCCACCCCCAGCGCCCGCCGCCGTGGCGAAGACGAGCCGCTGCCATTCTTCATGCAACGCTCTAAGCCGTTGATCGCCGCCATCAACGGCCCGGCCATCGGCGTAGGGTTGACGCTGACGTTGTGCTGCGATGTGCGCATCGCCTCCGAACAGGCGCGCCTGTCGGCCCGTTTTGTGCGCATCGGCCTGACACCGGAGCTGGGCTCGTCGTACTTCCTGCCGCAGATCACCGGCCTGGGAGCGGCACTGGACCTGATCCTCACCGGCCGCATCATCGATGCCGAGGAGGCAGGGCGGCTGGGCATGGTGAACCGGGTGGTGCCGCACGACCGGTTGCTGGATGAGGCGCTGGCCTACGCCGAGCTGGTTGCCTTCAACCCGACACAGCATGTGGCCTGGGCCAAACGGCTGGTGTACAGCAACGCCGCCAACGATAACCTGCGTTCCGTGCTCCAGGCCGAGGATGAGATCTTCGGTCAGGCCACGCGCACGGCTGCCTTCGCCGAGGCGGGCCGCGCCTTCGTGGAGAAGCGCGAGCCGAACTTCCACGCCGGCTAACCCATTCCGCCTGCCGTCTCTGTCGCGGCGCCTTCGCCTTGTGTCACACCGTCCGCGGTGAGGCCGGGGCTGGGGGCGCCGTGGCCGCGTTGTCCGCTTGCGCCGCGCTGCCGCTACACTGGCCGGTGACAACAGCCACGAGGAGCGGCGGGCATGACGGACTACGACGGGCGGGTGGCGCTGGTGACCGGAGGCAGCCGCGGGATCGGCGCGGCGATTGTGCGGGAGTTTGCCCGCCGCGGCGCCGATGTCGCCATCAACTACCACAGCAACCGCGCGGCGGCCGAGGCCGTTGCCGCCGATGTACGGGCGCTGGGGCGAAAGGCCGGCATCTACCAGGCCGATGTCGCTGATGAGGCCGCCTGCAAGACGATGGTTGACGCCGTGCTGGCGGAGCTGGGACAGCCCGGGATCCTCATCAACAACGCCGGCATTGGCTCCGTGGCCGTGGGCCAGCCGCCCATCACCCAGATGCCCGATGCCGATCTGCGCCGCCTGCTCGATGCGCATGTCTATGGCCCGTTGCATCTGTGCCGGCTGGTGGTGCCGGGGATGCGCGCGCTCGGGCGAGGCGACGTGATCATGATCTCCTCCATCGCCGCCCAGTCGTTCGGGCCGCGGATGGGCGTATACGCGATGGCCAAATCGGCGATGGAGGCGATGGCCTACACGCTGGCCAAAGAGGAACGCGCTCACGGCATCCGCGTCAACATCGTCGCCCCCGGGCTGGTGGAGACCGACATGGGCAGGCGGCTGATGAGCTTCACCCGCGGCGTTGAAGACATGCGTACGCTCGATGCGGCTATGCCGTTCGGTTTCGTCTGCCAGCCGGAGGACATTGCCAGGGCTGTCGCCTTCCTCTGCTCCGAGGATGGCCGCTACATCACCAACCAGCGCCTGACGGTCAACGGCGGCGGGTTCTAGCCTGGATGCTGGATGGACGGCCACACCGTCCGGGTCGGGATCGCCGCAGGCCCGATGCCCAGGCCGGTGCGTGCGGCGCGTCACGCTGGGGCTCGTTGGCCCCGCATGCATCATCCGGGCTCACGTTCGCTCGCCGCGCTGCTGAGCGCTCGCTTACCACCGGCTGGTGATCACCTTCTGCTCGGTGTAGAACTGCACACCATCTTTGCCGGTGGCGTGGAGGTCGCCGTAGAAGCTGTGCTTGTGGCCGGCGAAGGGGAAGAAGGCCATCGGCGCGGCGACACCGATATTGACGCCCAGCATCCCGGCCTGGATGCGCTGACGGAAGGCGCGGGCCGCGCCGCCGGACTGGGTGAAGATGCTGGCGGCGTTGCCGAAGCGGGAACGATTGGCCACCTCTAGCGCCTCATCCAGCGTTTCCACGCGGATGATGCTCAGCACCGGGCCGAAGATCTCCTCCTGGGCGATGGCCATTTCCGGGCGTACGCCGTCGAAGATCGCCGGCCGCAGGAAGAAGCCACCGGCGGGCACGCCCTCGCGCCCGTCATGCACCAGCTGCGCCCCTTCCGCCAGGCCGCGATCGATGGCGGCATGGATGCGCTGGCAGGCGGCGGCGCGGATCACCGGCCCCATCTCCGTCTCGGGATCGGCGCCGTTGCCCACGCGCAGCGCCGCGCTGGCCTTGACCAATCGCTCGACCAGCGGCTCTGCCACCGCGCCCACCGCCAGCACCACCGAGCCGGCGAGGCAGCGCTCTCCCGCTGCGCCGAAGGCCGATGACATCACTGCCTCCACTGTGCGGTCGAGCTCCGCATCGGGCATGACGATCAGGTGATTCTTGGCCCCGGCCAGCGCCTGGACGCGCTTGCCCGCCGCGGCGGCCGTACGATAGACGTGCTCCGCCACCGGCTGGGAACCGACGAACGACACGGCCGCCACCTGCGGGTGGGTGAGCAGTGCGTCTACCGCCTCATGCGCGCCGTTGACCACGTTGCACACCCCCGGTGGCAGCCCGGCCTCAAGCAGC
>CAUJGQ010000081.1 GCA_963170165.1 Chloroflexota bacterium
CGCTCACGACCCCCCTGCTAGGGGGGTGACCGAGGGGGGGGCGGCTGCCCGCCACCCCCCCCTCGCTGCCGAGACCCCCCCGCTCGCTGCGCTCACGACCCCCCTGCTCGGGGGGTGAACGAAGGGGGGTGCCGTCCTTCGTTATCCCCCCTAGCAGGGGGGATGCCCGTAGGGCAGGGGGGTCCGGCTCCCTCCGCGCTCGCTGACCCTTTCGGGGATTGCCGTCACCGTCGTCACCGCTGTCACCGGTTCTGGGGATTGCCGTCACCGTCGTCACCGTCGTCACCGGGCGCGGGGCTGATGACGATCAGGCGGCGGCCACCATGGGCGCGCAGCCCTGTCTCCACGCGGACACCGGCCGCCAGCAGTGCCGGTTGTATCCGGCGCAGTGCGGTGGCGAGCGCACCAGGGGTGGAGGGCCAGAGACGCGAGCGCCGCTCCACCTCCGTGATATCGCCGGTCTGCGCCAGTTCGGCCAGCAGCTGCGCGGCCGTGCCCTGCCACGGGCCGCGCTCCGCCCGCGCTAGCACCGCCCGCGCGACGGCGGAGTGCTCGAGCGTCTGCTCGTCCGCGCTGCGGCGGCTGGCGGCGTAGGCCGCAAGGAACCGCTCCCCGCTCCAGCCTGCCCCCAGCGCCGGCATCCCCGCCGCCACCCAGCGCGCCGCATCGGCCATACGCGGCAGCCGCGCCGGCCGCACCTGCTCCTCATCGCGCAGCGCCCGCGACACTCCGTCCAGTAGCGCGCCGAGAATCCGCGGGCGGGCAGCGTCAAAGCCGGCCCCGACCTCCTGCTCCGGCCGCCGGGCAGACTCGGGGATGGGCGGCAGCGTCACCGTCAGCGCCCGGTCAAGCAGGTCCTCCCGCTCCACATAGGCGCCGATGCCCGTGAGCAGCAGCGGGCGGACCGCATCGAGCACCACCTCCTCGCTGTCTTCATACAGCTTGCGTGTGCCGAAGCCGCCGCCGGTGGCCATGCGGCAGAAGGCGTCAGACAGCGCCGGGGTCAGGCGGGAGATGTTATCGAAGGCGAGCACGTGACGGCTCTGGGCGGCAATCATCAAGTCGCGCTCGTCGCGCGGCTCGGCGCGCAGCTCCACCAGCGAGGGATCGACCAGGGCGCGCAGCACCCGCGCCGTCGTGCTCTTGGCTGCGCCCTGCGTCCCCTCTAACAGCAGCGCCAGATACGGCCCGTCCGCGCGCACCGCCTGCAACAGCCAGCCAACGATCAGCGTAAAACCGTCGTCGCTGCCGGCGTTCACGAACGGGCGCAGCTCCTCGATGCGGCCCCCAGCCACCGGCTCCGGCAGCTCGCCGGCGGTGACCGGGCGGCGGAAGCGTACCGCGTCCGGCGGCTCCGGGAGCAACCGCCAGCCGTCCGCCGTCACCTCGATGCAGCCGCCCGCCCGGCCGCCGCGGTCGATGTACAGCGCGCTGCCTAGCTGGGCGATGCGCACGGCCACGGTACGTTCCGGGCAATCGAACACCGCGCGGGCGGCCAGCACCTCCAGCGCGGCGCGCAGCGCCTCCCCCGCCGGGGCGCGGCCGTGCCGCCGGTAGAAACCGCGCGTCAGCCATAGGCGCGTGCGCTCGGCGCGCAGCGGGTGCGTCTCGCGGCGGCCATCGACGCTGAAGGTGAGATAGGGCGCCGCCTGCGGCGTGTGGAACAGGTCCGCCTCCTCGGTGGCCAGCGCCACGAACACGGCCGCATCGCCATCGCGGCGGCTCTTGCCCCGCTCCTCGCCGGCTGGCTCCGGCGCTGGCTCCGGCGTGGTGGCGGGCGCGTGCAGCCCCAGCCAGCGGGCGGCGGCGGCGGGCAGACGTGGGTCGATGCCGGTCTGCGCCAGCGCGGCGGCCCCCCGAACCCGCTTGCCTTCGGCCAGCCGGGCGGCGGTGGTGCGCGCGGCGCGGGCGCGGTCCTCGACCTCGGTATCACCCCCGGCGGCGGCGGCGGTGCGCAACAGCCGGGCTGCCTGCTCCCCCGCCAGCCCGCCACTCACCAGCAGCCCGGCCCAGCCGAGGGCGGCGGCATGGCGGCCACCCGCCACAGGCCAGTGGCGGGCGATGAGCGCCGCCACCGCCACCATGGCCACCCGCCGCTGCAAAGCGACGGCCGGCACGCGCGCCGGGCTGCCCGTCGCGTGCCACAGGTAGCGGTCGCCCGCCACCTGGGAGGGCGGAACGGCCGTCTGGCCGCCGGTGGAGCGCAGCTCAACCAGCACCTTGCCGTCCAACGGGTCTTCGTAGCGCGCGCTGGCCCTGCCCGGCGGCTCCGGCACGACATACCAGTAGTGTGAGCGCGGGCGCTGGCTGCGGCCGGAGATGCGCGCCGTGTTGGGCAGCAGCTCACCGGCGACGGCGACGGCCTCCGGGGTGTCGAGGTCGACATCTACCAGCCCGCCCGAGGGAGCGCCCAGCAGCAGGCCCAGATTGGCGCCGCCGGCGAAGGCGCGCGGGAGATCGGCCGCGGTCAGGCGCAGGCTGGTCCAGTCGCGGACGGCGGGTTCCTTGGCGCCGGGGCGCAACGGCAGCGGTTGCCAGCCAGCGCGCAACGCCTCGGCGGCGGCCTCCAGCACGGCTGGGACGGCGACGGCAGGGGCGGACGGGTGCGACATACGGCACGACTCCAGAACGAGTGTTCTGTATAGCTTGCCCTATCGTCCCGGCGCTGTCACAAATCCATGTCATGCACGTTTATTCCGGAACCAGCGGTCAGGTATGGCCGCGGGCCACGCGGCTCAGCCAATCGCAAGCCCAGCCACCACGAGCCGGACCCCCCTGCCCTACGGGCATCCCCCGTGCCAGGGGGGATGACGAGGAGGAGCGGGCATCCCCCTGCCAGGGGGGACTACGAAGGGCCTCCCCTCGTTCACCCCCCTAGCAGGGGGGGCGTGAGCGCAGCGAGCGGGGGGGGACGGGCAACGACAAGCGAGCGGGCAGCGCCCAGTAGCCGGCCACGCGGCACCCGGGCTACGGCGCGTACAGATCATCGACGGGCGGGGGCGGGACGCCGAGGCGCTGGCGGAAGGTGGCGTAGAACGCTTCGGTGCCGTAGGTCTCCGTGCGGACGACGACGGGCATCGGCACGGCGTGGCCCAGAATCAGCGCCTGCTGCTTGGTCTCCAGCTTGGCCAGCACCGCCCGTAGCTCGCGGGCGCCGGCGATGCCGCCCAGCGCCGCATCGATATCGCGCTCGTTGTCGAGCAGGCAGGTGATGCGCGTGGCGATCTGCGACAGCACCTCGTCGTCTATCGCCGAGGGGCGCTGGTCGATCACCAGCAGCGTGACATGGTACTTCCGCATCTCGCGGGCGATCTCGCCGAAGATGGTCTGCCGCGCTACCTGCGGGTTGAGGAACTTGTGTGCCTCTTCAATCGTGATGATCAGGTGCGGCGGCGGCTCGCCCGTGCCACCGTGCACCGCCTCGATGCGCTCGCGATACACCTCGTGCAGCCGGCGGGTGAGGACGTTGGCGACCAGCATATAGGCGGGCAGGTCGTTGCCGTAGGCGCCGAACTCCAGCACGACGTTGGTGCCGTGCAGCAGGTACTTGAGGATGCTCTGCACGCTGTCGGCGCCACCGTGTTCGACGAGGAAGTGCTTGTTCCGCACCAGCCGTTGCAGCCCGCGGCGCAGGTTGAGGATCGTCGCGGCGTGGATGCCCCGCCGTTGCAGCAGATCCGCGGTCTCCTCGTCGCTCTCCACCAGCTCCATCGCGCCGCGCAGCCAGTGCGGCTGGCCGAAGTGCTTGGCCAGCTCGTGCGCCGCCTCGACGGCGTTATCCGTCAGGTTGAGGGTTTGCTGCAGGACCGCGATATCACCTGGCTCAATGTCCTGGTAGCGGATGGTGATGGCCGTGTCGTAGCGCACGCCCCGGCGGCGGGAGCTGGCTTCGTCCAGCGTCATCACGGCGACGGCGTTGCCCAGCAGCTGCTTGAGCGCCTTGACCTTGCCGGTTCCCCCCTCCGAGGAGCCTTCCCAGCCGTACTCGTTGTGCATGTCAAAGACCAGATTGACCGAGCGCTTACCCCGGTCGCGCTGCGCGCTGGACTTGTCTATCAGATGCGTGAGAATGCTGCGCGTCAGGAAGGTCTTGCCCGTGCCGCTCTTACCGAAGATGCCGTTCGAGCGCTCGATGAAGCGGTCGTACGACAGGCAGACCTTGACATCCATATCCAGCGGCGTGCCGATGACAAAGTGACCGGGGCCGTCTTCGCCGAAGATCTGCGAGACCTCGGCCTGGGTGGCATCGCGCACGGCAGAGAAGTGCGAGGGGACGGTCTTCACCGGCTCCGGGGTGCTCGCGGCGGCGCCGGTGACGCGCAGCATGGGCATGACATGCAGCACGGCATAGACGGCGGTGCCGGCGAAGATGGCGCGCAGGAAGCCGTCATCCGGCTCCGGCGGCTGGCGCAGCACCGCCTCCGATGCGGCCCGCAGCTCGACATCGGTGATCATGCCGAAGAACTTCTGCCCCGTCGCTTCGATGGTGACGTACCGGCCGGCGGCGATCTCCTCCACCAGGCGGCCGGCCGCCAGCCGGACTTCGAGCCCCTTCGTGAGCGAGCCGCCGATCACCGTGCCGAGGGCGGTCCCATCCGGCGGCATCACGGTGGAGAGGTCATAGGCGCCGTTGACATGGTGCGGTGCACTCATCGCGGGGACTCCTGGCTATGGGCGGATGCGGCGCAGGATAGCGTGCAGCCGGTCCGGCTCGGCCGCCAGCAGGCCGGCCAGCGCCCGCCCGCTGGTGATCAGAAAGGCGCGGCTGTCCGGCTGGTGCGCAGCCGCCCGGCGCAGGCAGGCGGCCGTTACCTCATCCGCCAGCGGCCCGGCGGTGAGCAGTAGTTTCAGGTAATCCGGCTCTGCGCACAGCGCTGCCGTCTCCACCGCCGTCGCCGCCCGCACCAGCGCGTAGACCGGCGCCGGGGCATCGGGCAGGTAGCGGCGCATCTCGCCGCCCGGTCCGGCGTGGCCGGTGACGGTGGCGGTGAACGTCGTCTGGAGCAGCGCCGGAATCTGGGGGTTCTGTGCCAGCACCGCGGCCCGGCCGTCTCCCGGACCGCCGCGCGGGGCCAGCCTGCGGCCGGGGTCGATACCGCCGGTCAGCGCGCCGGTGACGGCGGCGTAGATGGCGGGGGCGTCATCCTCGGCCACCACCAGCGCCCCCAGCGGCGGCGCGCCATCCAGCGTGTGGCAGACCGCGGTCAGCCGGTCGATGGACGCTTCTATCACGCGGCCGAGCGAGGCAGTCACGGCTCCTCCTAGATGCGGCGCGTCGCCTTGCTGCGCGACTTGGCGGTGCCGCCGGGGCCGGGCGACGGCCGCACCTCGCGGTCGAGCAGCGCCGCGAACGACCGGCGGTCAACGGTGGTGATCACGGCCTGCTCATGCGCCTCTTGCAGGGCGATGGGGTAGCCAGGGCCCTTGGCGCACTGGTCCAGCAGCAGGGTGTGCAGCAGCGCCACGTGCTCCGGCCGGCCGGCCTGCCACACCGGCATCTCCACCCGTGCCAGCTCCTCCGGCAGCCGCAGGTAGAAGAAGGCGACGGCGTGCCCCTCCTGCTCGTACCAGGGCGCGGCGGCGGCGGTATCGGAGCGCAGGAACGCCCGCGAGCGGGTGAGGAAGACGGCGCTGCGCTCGCCCGGCGCCAGCAGCTCGGTGAAGAGGTCCGCATCGGCCGTCAGGCCCACCACGTCACACGGGCGCGGCGGCGCGCTGAGCCCGGGGCAGCGGGTGCACACCACCTCCGGCAGCGGGCAGGCGGCGACCCGCAAACTGTGCACCACATCGGCGGTGCCCGGGGCGCTGGTATACGCCGCGGTGACGAGCAGGCCCGCCCCAGCCAGGTCCCGCAGCGTGTTGAGGGCCGGCAGCAGCCCGCCGCTGTCATAGATCAGCCGCTCGCGCAGCCGGCGGGAGATGGGCGCCTGCGTCACGTTCCACAGCCCCAGGTTGCCATCGAGCAGCGCCGCCCGCGGGTGGCCGCCGGGCAGCGCCGCCGCCAGCTGTGCGAGCTGATGCAGCTCACGCACGCTGCGCAACAGCGCCAGCGTCTCTCCCCGGATGGTGTCCTCGTGGCTGGCGTCTTCGCTATCCTGCTCGGTCAGCGGCTGCGAGGACGGCTGTACTTCCGCCGCACTGTCGAGTTCTGGTGGCAGGTCGCAGCCGTAGTGAATCGCCGCCCAGCCGAGATTGAGGACGAAGCAGCGGGCGGGCGCGTGGCGGTCGACATCGATGTGCGAGCCGTCCACCGCCAGCACGGAGTACGCCTCCGGCGGCGGCGGTGCGGCGTAGCCGCGGGCGGCATCCTCGTGCAGGGGCAGCGCCAGCGGCCAGCGGCAGCGGCAGTCTGCCAGCCGCTGGGCCCAGCGCTCGGGGCGGGCCGCCTCCTGGGTGAGCCTGGCAAGGGCGGCGCGCAGGCGGGCGCCACGGGTGGCGCGCTCCGTATCGAGCTGGGCCAGCAGCAGCGGCAGCTGCTCGGCGACGCGCACCAGGTCGAGGGACATGGCCGTCCTCCGCGCTCAGCCGCGCAGCACGCGGGCATCACCCACCCGGCGGGTGACGCCGCGCTGGTCCAGGGATTCCAGCAGCGCCTGGGCGTATTTGCGGCTGGCGCCGAACAGGTCGCGCACTTCTGCCAGCGTCACCGTGCCCTGCGCGCGCAGGTGGGCGATGATGCGTTGCTGCATGTCATCGTAGGCGCGGGCGTCAAAGACGATACCATCACCGGCCGGTGTCACGCGGCCTTGCTCTGCCAGGTGCGCCAGCAGCTCCGGCGGCGGCAGCCGGTCGGGGGCCGGTGCGTAGGGATTGGCGCGCAGCTGCGCCACGAAGCGGGCCGCCTCCTGCTCCTGCTCCGGCGTCAGCGTCACCACCCGCTCTGGCGGCGCCACGGCCGCACCCCTGTCGGCCAGCTGCCCGGCGCGCAGCCAGCGGGCCAGGACTTCGTTCCAGGCGCGCCCAGCCAACCCTACCCGGCTCTTCAGATCCTCGCGCGGGATGCCAGAGCGGAGCGGGTTGGCGGCGAAGTACGTGCGCAGCGCCGCCTGCGCCTGCTCCCAGCGCGCTGCCAATCCCGGCGCGGTGATGAGCAAGGTGGTGCGGTGCAGGGGCGCCTCCGGCTCACCCAGCGCCACGACCCGGCCGCTGGCAAGCAGCAGCTCGACCGCGGCGCGGCTCTGCTCCTCCCCCAGGTCGGTCTGCTTGACCAGGGTGGCCACATCGGCTGGCTCCAGCCGCGCCAGCAGGGTGAAGACGGTCTCCTCCGGCGCGCCGCGGGCCAGCGTCTCCAGGGTCTGCGCCGTGGCGGTATCGTACCGGCGGTGACGGCGGGCGCGGGTTTCGACGATGACGCCGCCACCCAGCGTCTCATTTGGTGAGCGGATGACGAAGCCGTCGCCCTTGACCAGCGCCAGCGGCTCGGCCAGCCGCAGCTGTGCCCAGGCCGGCTCGCCGCCGCGCAGCTCGTCGCGGTCCAGCAGCCGCACCTTCGCCTCCACCTCGGCGGCGCCACTGTGGAAGGTGACGGTGGTGTTGTGCTTGAGCGGGTGGGCGAGGCCGGTGACGGCTGTCAGGCTGACATCCACGGCGGACGTGGGGCGCAGCCAGCCCGGCGCGGTCAGCACCTGGCCCCGGTGCAGCTGCTCGACGGCGAGGCCGGTGAGATTGACGGCCACGCGCGTACCGGGCCGGGCGGCATCGGTCTTGTGCCGGTGCGACTGCAGCCCGCGAATCCGCGAGCGGGCGCCGCCGGGGACGATCTCCACCTCCTGACCGGCGCGTAGCGCGCCATCGATCAGGGTGCCGGTCACCACGGTGCCAAAGCCGCTGATGGTGAAGGCGCGGTCAATCGCCAGCCGCGGCCGGCCGATATCGCGCTTGGGCGGGGTGTCTGCCAGCCGCTGGGCGATGGCGCTCAGCAGCGTATCCAGCCCCTGCCGGGTATAGGCGGAGCAGGGGACGATGGTGGCGCCGGCCAGTGTGGTGCCGGTCAGCACTTCCTCGATATCGGCAATGACCAGCTCGAGCCAGTCACGATCCACCAGGTCGGCCTTGGTGACGGCGACGACGCCAGCGCGGATCTGGAGCAGGTCGAGAATGGCCAGGTGCTCGCGGGTCTGGGGCATCACCCCCTCGTCCGCGGCGATGACGAGCAGCGCCAGGTCGATGCCGCCCACTCCGGCGAGCATGTTCTTGATGAAGCGCTCGTGACCGGGGACATCGACGATAGAGACCTCCTGGCCGCCCGGCAGCGGTAGCCAGGCGAAGCCGAGGTCAATCGTCATGCCACGGGCTTTCTCCTCGCGCAGGCGGTCCGGGTCGATACCGGTCAGGGCCTGGACGAGCGTTGACTTGCCGTGGTCCACATGGCCGGCCGTGCCAATGACGTACACGCGCCTGCTCCCTCCGTGGCGCGATCGTAGCACGGATGTGCGGGGAGCAGGGAACGGGCTTCTGTCTCCGGCGCGCGGCCGGCCACCGGCTAGCGGCGGGCGGTGGCCGCGCGCAGGCAGGACTGCGCTTCGCCGCACAGCACCGCGCAGGTGGCGGTGAGCAGCGTCGCCACGATGCCGGAGGCGAGCGCGTGTTGGGCAAAGGCGATGCCGGCCGTCATGGCCAGCGTCAGGCCCAGCAGCCCGACCAGCCCGATGAACACCAGCCAGAACATCTCGAACACGCGTCCAGAGAGCATCGCCGCCGCTCCTCTGCTTACAAACCTGTCATCAGGTGACGGTCTGGTAAACAATGCCAGAGCCGGCGGCAGCCGTCAACCGTCCCGGTGGCAGCGCATCGGGCGGCAGCGGCGCGCGTGGGTTAGTGGAGGGAGCCGTCGACACCGGGCGGGCGGAGCAGGTCGCCTACCCGGCGCAGCTCGGCGCGGTGGATGCTGACCAGCCGGGCAAGCAGCTGCTCGCCGGCCTCGCTCAGGGTGATGCGGACGGCGCGGCGGTCGTCCGGGTGCGGCGCCCGCGCCACGAGATTGAGCCGCTGGGCGCGGTTGACCAGCTCGACGACCGAGTGATGGCGCAGCTGAAGCCGCTCGGCCAGCTCGCCCACCGTCGCCCACTCACGCCCGGGGAAGCCCTTGACGGCCAGCATCAGCTGATACTGCTGCGGCGTGACGCCGTTCTGCCGGACCGCCTCCTCGCTGAAGCGCAGGTACCGGCGCACGGCAAAGCGAAACGTCGCCAGCGACTCGAAGTCGGCCTTGGTCAGCGGTTCCGGCTCTCGGCGTTCTCCATCCACGCGCGTATCATAGCGGTCAGCGCCCCCCGCCGGTCAGGGGGCGCCGGCAATTGCGGCCGGCTGCCTCATCGGAGTGTGCCCGCATGCCCCGCGTTGGCCTGCACCAGGACCGCGCCCAGACGGCGCATGATACCGGCAACCACCCGGAGAACCCCGGCCGCGTCGCCGCCATTGTGCAGCATCTGGCTGCCACCGGGCTGCGCTCGGCGCTGGTCGATATTGCCGAGCGGGAGGCCACCGCCGCCGATTTGCTGCTGGCGCACGACGCCGCGCTGCTCCGGCTGGTGGAGCGGGCCGAGGCGGCCGGTGGCGCCTGGCTCGACGCCGATACGGTGGTGCTGCCCGGCTCGGCAGCCGCCGCGCGGCGGGCGGTGGGTGGGGCGCTGCAGGCGGTCGAGCTGGTGCTCGATGGCGCCCTAGACAGTGCCTTCTGCGCAGACCGGCCCCCCGGCCACCACGCCACACCCCGCCGGGCGATGGGGTTTTGCCTGTTCAACCAGGCGGCCATCGCGGCCCGGCACGCCATCGCCCGGCGGGGGCTGTCACGCGTGGCGATTGTTGACTTCGATGCGCACCACGGCAACGGCACCCAGGAGATCTTCTATGCCGCCGGCGGCGTGCTGTACTGCTCCCTCCACGAGTACCCGTTTTACCCGGGTACCGGCCATTGGCGCGAGACCGGAGCGGGGGCGGGCGCCGGCGCTACCGTCAATTTGTCGCTACCGGCGGGCAGCGGCGACGCCGCCTACCTGGCTGCCTGCGACCGGGTGTTGCTGCCCGTCGTGCGCCGCTTCCGGCCGGAGCTGGTGATCGTCTCCGCCGGCTACGATGCCCACCTGGCCGACCCGCTGGCAGACATGGCCGTCACCGCGGCGGGGTACGAGGGCATGGCCCGGCGGCTGGTCCAGCTGGCGGGCGACCTGTGCGCCGGCCGGCTGGTGATGGTGCTGGAAGGCGGCTACCGGCCGGCTGCGCTCGCCCGCGCTGTCGAGCTTACGCTACGGGCGATGCTGGGCGAGCCGGCCCATGAGGCGCCGCCCGCCGGCCCGGTGCAGCCCGCCGTCGAGCGGCTGCTGTCCGCAGCGGCGGCGCTGCACAGCCTCGGCTGAGCACCCCGCGGTGACAGCGGTGACGGTGGTGACGGCAGTCCCCAGAACCGGTGACGGCGGTGACGACGGTGACGGCTATCCCCGAAAGGGTGGCAGTGGTGACGACGGTGACGACGGTGACGACGGTGACGGCAATGCCCGAAAGGGTGGCAGCGGTGACGACGGTGACGGCTATCCCCGAAAGGGTGACGGTGGTGACAGCGGTGACGGCAATTCCCGAGAGGGTCAGCGAGCGCGGGGAGAGCCGGACCCCCTGCCCTCCGGGCATCCCCCCTGCTAGGCTCATCATTCATCACAATTCGTGAGGAGCAGGTTCGCACCGCTCCGGAAAGGCGGTATCGGGCTGCCCGCGGGGATGGAGGGCGCGTGCGGCGTGCCGCCCACCCGGCTGAGGACCGCCCAGTTACCCAGATGCATGCGCCTTGCGCATAACCAATCGCCCTTCGTAGCAGAGACATGCGCCCAAAGCATGCCTCTAGCTCTCTCGCGACTCCAAAGATGTGACGAATGATGAGTGCCAGGGGGGATGACTAGGAGGGCGGGCATCCCCCCCTCCTCGTTCACCCCCCCGAGTCGAATGTTGTGAGCGCAGCCCCCTTCGTTCACCGCCCTAGCAGGGGGTCGTGAGCGGAGCGAGCGGGGGGGACGGGCAGCGCGGAGGAGCGGGCATCCCGCTACGCGAGCGGCCTGACCCTCTCGGGGATTGCCGTCACCGCCGTCACCACCGTCACCGCCGTCACCCGCTCCGGGGACTGCCGTCACCGCCGTCACCACCGTCACCGCCGTCACCCGCTCCGGGGATTGCCGTCACCGCCGTCACCACCGTCACCGGGCGGCGGTGCTTACCCCTTTCGGGCATTGCCGTCACCGCCGTCACCGCCGTCACCGCCGTCACCACCGTCACCGTTGTCACCGGGCGGCCAGCAGCTGGGCGATGATATCGGCGGCGACGAAGCGCCGCTCGGGGGCGATGCGCAGCCGGTCCCCGCACTGGCGAAGCAGGCCCTGCGCGATCAGCTCGCTGGCGGCGCTGCCGAACAGGGCCTCGAAGCGCTGCCCCCAGCGGGTGGCGAACCGCTCCAGGTCCAGCCCCTCGCTCAGCCGTAGCTCCATCGCCACCGCGTCGGCGAGGTCACGGTCACGCGCGGGCGTCTCTACAGACCGAATCCACGGCAGCCCACCGCCGGTCAGCAGGGGCAGCCACTCCGCCGGCGGCGCTGCCAGGCGGCCAGCCAGACGGCTGTACGCTGCCGGCGAGGCGACCACGGCGAAGCGATGGCCGGCAAGATGCGCGTGCGCACCGGCGCCCAGCCCCAGCCATTCGCCGTCGCGCCAGTAGACGAGATTGTGCCGGCAGGCGCGGCCGGGCAACGCCCAGTTGGAAATCTCGTACTGGGTGTAGCCCGCCGCCGCCAGCAGCGCCTGTGCCTGCTCGTACATATCGGCTTGCACGTCGTCATCGGGTGCGCCGGCCTGGCCACGGGCAATCCGCCGGGCAAGCGGCGTGCCCTCCTCGATGGTGAGCGCGTAGAGCGACAGATGCTCGGGGGCGAGGGCGGCGGCGCGGCGCAGGTTGCGCTCCCAGCCCGCGGGCGTCTGGCCCTCCAGCCCGAAGATCAGGTCCAGGCTGATGTTGTTAAAGCCGGCGGCCCGGGCGGCAGCGTATGCCTGCGTGGCAGCGGCGGCATCGTGGATGCGGTCCAGCCGTTGCAGCTCGCCGTCATCGAAACTCTGCACGCCCAGGCTGATCCGGTTGATGCCGAGCGTGCGCAGCCCGCGGAAGTAGGCGGCGTCTACCGTGCCCGGGTTCACCTCCAACGACCACTCGGCTCCGGCATCGATGGCGAAGGCGGCGCGGAGAGCGGTGATGATGCGCTCCAGCAGGGGCAGCGGCAGCAGGCTGGGGGTGCCGCCACCGAAGAATACCGTTGGCACGGGCGGGCTTGCCAGTAATGCGCCCCAGACGGTGATCTCGCGGATCATCGCATCGGTGTATGCGGGTATCAGCGCATCAAGGCCCGCGTAGGCGTTGAAATCGCAATAAGCGCAGCGATGATCGCAAAAGGGAATGTGGAGATACAGCGACAGCGGCGCAGTGTTCACAGCCACCATGGTACCATCCGGAAGGCGCCATGCGGCCGAGGCCGGCGCCGGCACTATCCCCAGGGGAGACTGCTCGTGCACAAGACGCGAAACGGCGGTGACCTGCGCGCCGCGGATGCCGGCGCCGAGGTGACACTCGCCGGCTGGGTTCACCGCCGCCGCGACCATGGCGGCCTGATCTTCATCGACCTGCGGGACAACAGCGGGATCGTGCAGGTGGTGTTTGACCCGCAGGAAGACCCGGGGGCGCACGCCGCCGCTGCTGATGCTCGCGGCGAGTACGTGCTTCAGGTCCGGGGTGTCGTGCGGCAGCGGCTGGCCGGGACCGTCAATCCCCGCCTGGCGACGGGTGAGATCGAGGTGCGCGCCACCGAGGCAGCGATCCTTAACCCGGCCAAGACGCCACCGTTCTACATCAATGAAGACAGCGACATCGATGAGCTGCTGCGGCTGCGCTATCGCTACCTCGATCTGCGCCGCGAGCGGCTGCATCAGAACATCATCCTCCGGCACCAGGCCGTGCTGTTTATCCGCAACTTCCTGACCGAGCGTGGCTTCATCGAAATCGAGACCCCGATCCTGATCAAGAGCACCCCGGAGGGCGCACGCGACTACCTCGTGCCGTCGCGCGTGCATCCTGGTTCGTTCTACGCTCTGCCGCAATCGCCCCAGCAGCTCAAGCAGCTGCTGATGGTGGCCGGGTTCGAGCGCTACTTCCAGATCGCCCGCTGCTTCCGCGATGAAGACCTGCGCGCTGACCGTCAGCCGGAGTTCACCCAGCTGGACCTGGAGATGAGCTTTGTCGAGCAGTCCGACATTCTCGACCTGATGGAGGAGCTGTTCTCCTCGCTCACTCGCCGCTTCCGGCCCGATGTATCGATGGTGGAGCCCTTCCCGCGGATCACGTACGCCGAGTCGATGGAGCGGTTCGGCTCGGACAAGCCAGACCTGCGCTATGGCATGGAGCTGGCCGACGTCACCGACCTATTCCGCGCGTCGGAGTTCGGCGTGTTCCGGTCGGCGATAGAGGACGGGGGCCGTATCCGGGCGCTGGCAGCGCCGGGGGCGGGCGAGTTCACCCGCCGCCAGATTGATGAGCTGACCGAGATTGCCAAGTCGCGGGGGGCCAAGGGGCTGGTGTGGGTGGCGCTGGCCGCCGCGCCCGCCGCCATCACCCAGGAGCAGATTCGCTCCTCCGCCGCCCGCTTCATGACACCGGAGATCGTGCGCGGGCTGGCCGGGCGTACCGGCGCCGGCGCCGGTGACCTGCTGCTGCTGGTGGCAGACCGCGATGCAGTGTCCAACCCCGTGCTGGACACCCTGCGCCGTGACCTCGCCCGGCGGCTGAACCTGGCAGACCCGAACCGGTTCGCCTGGCTGTTCGTGACCGATTTCCCGCTGTTCGAGTGGGACGCGGCGGACAACCGCTGGTCAGCCGTGCATCACCTGTTCACCGCGCCCAAAGCCGAGGATGTGGCGCTGCTGGAGACCGAACCCGGCCAGGTGCGCAGCCAGGCGTACGACCTGGTCTGCAACGGCTGGGAGCTGGCCTCGGGCAGTATCCGCATCCACTCCCGCGCCGTACAGGAGCAGATCTTCCGGCTGCTGAGCATCGCGGAGGAGGAGGCGCGCGAGCGCTTCGGACACATGCTGGAGGCGTTCGAGTACGGCGCCCCGCCCCATGGTGGCATCGCGCCGGGTATCGACCGGGTGGTGGCGATCCTGGCCGGCGAGACGGACATCCGCGAGGCCATCGCCTTCCCCAAGACCAAAGCGGCGGCCGACCCGATGTTCGGCGCCCCCTCGCCCGTCGATGCCCGCCAGCTGCGCGACCTGTCGATTCGCGTGGACGGGTAAGCCTCCCGGCGAAGTGATACGCTAGGGGCCAAACCGCGCAGGGCGGCGCGGTCGTAGCAACCTTGAGAACGCGAACCGCGGGGCACCGGCGAGGAGGGCTGGCGTGAACGAGAAGAAGCTGCTGATCGGCCTGGGCGCGGTCGTGGGGGTGCTGGTACTGGCCGTGATCGGTGTGACGGCCGTCGTCATCGCCCGCGGCGGCGGCGGCGGCAGCGGCAGCAACGCCAGTGACCCCAAGTCCTCGGCTGCCGGTCCGCGCGTCCAGGGCGAGCTGCGCCTGCCCGGCGATGACCCGCTGACTCTTGACCCCGCGCTGGTGACCGATGTCAGCTCAGCCACCTACATCGTCGAGCTGTTCGGCGGGCTGGTGATGCTGGACAAAGACCTGAAGATCCAGCCGGACATCGCTAAGGAGTGGACCATCTCCCCCGATGGCCTGAAGTACACCTTCAAGCTGCGTGACGATGTCACCTTCTCCCAGTCCGGCCGCCGCGTCACCGCCACGGACTTCAAGTACTCGATGGAGCGGGCCGCCAACCCGCAGACCGATTCGCCCACCGCCGATACCTACCTGGGCGACATCGTCGGCGCCAAGGACATGATTCGCAACCGCGCCAAGGAGATCTCCGGCATCAAGGTGATCGACGATACGACGCTGGAGATCACCATCGACGCGCCCAAGCCCTACTTCCTCGCCAAGCTCACCTACCCGACGGCCTTCGTGGTGAACAAGGACCAGATTGACAAGGACCGGCGCAACTGGACGCGCAAGCCGGACGGCACCGGCCCCTTCAAGCTGAGCGAGTGGAAGATTGGCGAGCGGGTGGTGCTCGTCCCGAACGAGAAGTACCACGCCGATCCCAAGCCCAACCTCAAGCGGGTGACGTACAACCTGGCCGGCGGCTCGGTGCTGACCCAGTATGAGAACGGCGAGATCGACTTGGCCGGCGTCGGCGTCAATGACATCGACCGCATCCGCGACAAGAGCGAGAAGCTGAACAAGGAGTTCATCGAGAAGCCGGAGCTGACGACCTCGTACCTGGCCTTCAACACCCGTCAGCCGCCGTTCGATGACCCCAAGGTCCGCCAGGCGTTCGGCATGGCCATCGACAAGCAGCGCATCGTTGATGTGGTGCTGAAGAAGATCGTGCCGCCGGCCGAGGGCATCCTGCCGCCGGGGATGCCGTCCTACAACACCGCGATCAAGGGGCTGGGTTTTGACCCCGCCCGGGCCAAGCAGCTGCTCCAGGAGTCGAAGTATCAGGGGCGGCTGCCACGGGTGGTGCTGACGCTCTCCGGCCAGGGCCAGAATGTCGGCCCGACGGTCGAAGCCATGCTCGAGATGTGGAAGGCGAATCTCGGCGTTGAGGTAGAAGTCGAGCAGGTGGAGACCGCGACGTTCTTCCAGGACGTCAACCGCGGCAAGTACCAGATGTGGGAGCTGGGCTGGGCCGCCGACTACCCCGACCCGGAGAACTTCCTAGACATCCACTTCTTCTCGGAGAGCCGCCAGAACTCGACGCAGTACAACAACCCCGAGGTGGATAAGCTGCTGCTCCAGGCGCGCACCGAGCGCGACAACGAGAAGCGCTTTCAGATCTACAACCAGGTGGAGCGCATCCTTGTGCAGGATGCCGCCTGGGTGCCGCTGTTCTACGGCAGCGCGCCGCTGCTGGTGAAGCCGTACGTCAAGGGCTTCCAGACCACCGGCCTGGTGGTGCCGATTCTGCGCTACGTCAGCGTCGAGAAGTAGCAGGCCGCGGGCCGGGGGCGTGCGGCACACCCGGCCCGCGCATCACAGCGCGTGATGGCGTAGCATAGCGCGCGGGCGGCCCTGCGCCGTCGCTTCTGGGGAGGAAGCGTTGTGTCTGGCGCGTTGCCGTTCATCATCCGGCGGCTGCTGGCGGCCATTCCCGTGCTGTTTCTGGTGTCCGCTGCCACCTTCGCCCTGGGCCGCTTCGCCCCGGGTGACCCGGTGACGGTGCGCACCGGCGGCAAGGTCAGCCCCGAGCGGGTGGAGGCGATCCGCGAGTCGCTCGGGCTCAACGACCCGGTGCCGGTGCAGTACCTGCGCTACATGGGCAAGTTCCTGCGCGGAGACTTCGGCGAAAGCTACCGCCGCCAGGGGCGAGAGGTCTCGGAGATCATCTTCCCCAAGATGTGGGTATCGGCGCAGCTCAACGTCATCCCCTTCTTCCTGGCGTATCTGATCGGCGTGCCGCTCGGCATCTACTCGGCGCTCAAGCGCGGCTCCTGGCAGGACCCGGCCATCACCAGCATCCTGCTATTCCTGTCGGCGGTGCCAACGGTGGTCTGGATCCCGATGCTGGTCTACGTGTTCGTGCTCCGGCTGGACCTGATCCCAACCGTCGGCTGGAATGGCATCTTCTCGACCTCCATCATCTTACCGATCTTCGTGCTGACCATCGGCAGCTTTGCCGGCGTGGCGCGGGTGGTGCGCATCAGCATGATTCAGGTGATGGGCGAGGACTTCATCCGCACCGCTCACGCCAAGGGGTTGCGCTCCTCCACCGTGGTCAGCCGCCATATCCTGCGCAACTCCCTGCTGGTGCTGGCCAACGGCATCATCGCGAGCCTGTTCTCGCTGTACGCCGGCTCGCTGTTCGTAGAGCTGGGCTTCGGTATCCCCGGTATCGGCCGCGAGATGTTCGAGGCGATCAGCGGCCGTGACTACGACCTGTTCATGGCGCTGACCATGATTGGCGCCATCAGCTTCATCCTGGCCAACCTGGTGCTGGATATCATCTACACCATCATCGACCCGCGCATCCGCTACGCCTGAGCGAGCGGCGCCCCGGAGACCCGCCGATGGCGACACAGCTTGCGCTCGAGCAGGAAGGCAGCCAGAGCACCGCCCCACCCGGCCGGTCGGTGAGCCCCGGCCGCCTGCTGTGGCGGGCGCTGTGGCGGCGGCGCATCGCCCGTGCCGCCCTCATCTACATCCTGTTCTTCTATGCGGTGGGCATCCTCGCCTATCCCATCACCCGCGCCCTCGGCCTGCCCGGCTACAAGACCCAGAACCTTGACCTGTCGCGCGCCGACCCCTCGTGGGAGCATCCCTTCGGCACCGACCGGCTGGGGCGCGACCAGCTCAGCCGCGTGATCTACGCCGCCCGCACGACGGTGGTGATCACCTTCATCACGGCGCTGACCGGTGGCCTGCTGATCGGGCCGGGCTTGGGGCTGCTGGCGGGCTATCGCGGTGGCTGGTTCGACAGCCTGATCAACCGGCTGGGCGAGGTCGTCTCCAGCGTGCCGGAGCTGCTGATCGTCATCTTGCTGGCCGCCACCATCGGCCCGCGCCTCAACGACAAGATTGCCGAGTGGTACGGCGTGCCCGGGGTGGGGCCGCTGCTGAAGGAAGGCTACGCCAGCCTGTTTGTGATCTACGTGGTGCTGACCTTCACCTCGTGGGTGGGGGGAATGCGTCTGATCCGCGCCCTGACGCTGGCGGTGCGCGCCACCGACTACGTGCTGGCCGCGCGCGCGGCCGGCGCCGGAACCTGGCGGGTGCTGCTCCGCCATATCCTGCCTAACATCAGCTACATCATCGTGCTGGGGGTCACGGCCTCCTTCGGGGCGGTGGCGCTGGCTGAGATCGGGCTGTCCTTCCTCGGGCTGGGCGTGCGCCCGCCGACACCGTCCTTCGGCACGATGATCCTGGAGAACTTCCGGGCGCGCGACCTGGACCAATACCCGCATCTGTTCTTTGTGCCCGCCTTCTTCGCCGTCGCCCTGTTGCTGTCGTTCAATCTGCTGGGCGATGCCCTCAACGACGTGCTCAACCCGCGCACGCGGCATCGCTAAACGAGGCTCGGGTGTGACGCAGTTCTTCATCGGTACCATGGGCTGGAGCTATGCGGACTGGGTGGGGCCGTTCTTCCCGGCCGGCGCCCGCCCCAACCAGTACCTGTCCGAGTTCGCGCGGCGCTTTGACTGCGTGGAGCTAGACACCACCTTCTACGCCGTCCCGCGCGACAGTGCCGTGCGTGGCTGGGATGCGGCCACGCCGCCCGGCTTCCGGTTCGCGGCCAAGCTCCCGCGCGAGATCACCCACGACCGCGGCTTGCAGGATGCCGAGCCGGTGCTGCACCGTTTCCTGCACGCCATGTCCCCCCTCGGCGACAAGCTCGGGCCGCTGCTGGCACAGCTGCCACCGGACTTCCACGCCACCGATGACAACCAGCAAGCCTTACGCGCCTTCCTGCGGGCACTGCCGCCGGAGTACCCGTTTGCCGCGGAGTTCCGCCACCGCTCGTGGCTCACCGACGAGACCCTGGACCTGTTGCGACAGCACGGCGTGGCCTGGACGCTGATTGACCTGTACTACATGCCCAAGCGCCTGGACATGACCGCGGACTTCACCTACGTCCGCCTGCTCGGAGACCGGCGCAAGATCCAGCAGGTGGACCGGGTGCAGATAGACCGCGAGCGCGACCTCAACAACTGGGTGGAGGTGTTCGGCCGGCTGCCGGCGGAGGTGCGCCGGGCGTGGGTATTTGTCAACAATCACTACGCGGGGCACTCGCCGGCCAATGTCCGGCAGCTGCGCGAGCGATTGGGGATGCCACCGGAGGTGGAGGAGCCGGCGGAGGTGGAGGCGGACGGAGAGCAGGGCCGGCTGCTGTAGCTCACACCCACAGCTGCATCACCGAGCGCGGCTCGGGCGGGATCACCCGCAGCGCCTTGCGGCCACGGCGGCTGAGCCGGTAGCGGCGCCCGGCCGGTGACGGGTCATCCTCGCCCATGCGCACAATCAGGCCGGCGCGTTCCAGGGTGAGGATGCCGCCGGCCGCGTCTGCAGGCGGCGCGTAGAAGCGCTGTGCGGCAATCTCGCGGGCAAGCGCCGCATAGGGCCGCGGTCCGGAGCGGCGCAGCGCCAGCAAGACGATCTGCTGGCTGGGGCTGAGATCGACCGCAGTGGCCGGCGCCCGCGCCGGGAGCAGGCCGCGCAGTCTGGCCATCAGCCCCATACCGAAGCGCTCCTGTGGCGGGGCTACGCGCCTTCGGCCTTGACGATCTTCCACGTGCCGCCCTGCTGTTCCCAGTACGAGCGGATGGTCTGCGACTCAGCGTCGTTGCTGTACTTGATCTCGAAGATGCACTGGCTGCCTTCCTGGCGCTCCCCGACAATCTCGGCCTTATTGACGCCACGCGGCGGCCGGATGCCCAGCGCGCCGAACGCCTGCAAGGCCGCCGGCTCAAAGTCCGCCATCACGCCGCCCATGTTGCCTGCCACCACATACGCCCCGTGCCGCTCTGCCGTCTCTCGCGCGTCCACTGCTTCCCCCTGTGTGTGCTGCTCACCAGTGTGCCGGACACACCCGCAAACGCCAAGGGGCCCGATGGCGGGCGGTGACGGCGGTGACGGCAATCCCCGAGAGGGTGACAGCGGTGACGGCGGTGACGGCAATCCGCGAAAGGGGTGACAGCGGTGACGGCGGTGACGGCGGTGACGGCAATGCCCGAGAGGGCCGGGCCGCTCGCGTAGCGGGCTGCCCTCTGCGCTGCCCGTACCCCCCCGCTCGCTGCGCTCACGACCCCCCTGCTAGGGGGGTGAACGAAGGGGGGGTGCCCGCCACCTCCGTCGCTGCCAGTACCCCCCCGCTCGCTGCGCTCACGACCCCCCTGCTAGGGGGGTGAACGAAGGGGCGCTGCCCGCCACCCCCGTTATCCCCCCTAGCAGGGGGGATGCCCGCAGGGCAGGGGGGTCCGGCTCTCCCCGCGCTCGCCGTCACCCGCTCCGGGGATTGCCGTCACCACCGTCACCGCCGTCACCCTCTCGGGAATTGCCGTCACCGCCGTCACCACCGTCACCGTCGTCACCGGCTCCCCTTCGGTGGCGCGGCGGGCTCGGGCTGCGGCACGAGGTGGACGGCGCTGGCCTTGAAGCTGGCGACCAGGGCAGCCCCCGGAACGATCGCCAGTTCCTCGGCCGAGCGGCGGGTGACAACCGCCACCAAGGGGAACCCGCAGTCCAGCTCGACCCGCCGCTGGCCGCCCGTCGGGGTGACGGCACCGACCACCGCGGGCAGGCGGTTGCGGGCGCTGGTGGCGACCGGCTCGGCGGTGGCAGGGGCGAGCACCACATCCTCCGGCCGGATGCAAAGGAACACCGCATCCCCCAGGGGGAGGGCAGCGCCCGCCGCTTCTATCAGAACACCGCCCGCCCGCACCTGCGCCACGCTCTCCCCGCGCGCCACCACCACGCCCGGCACAATCGTCTCCACGCCCAGGAAAGCGGCGACCTCCGGGTCAGCCGGCCGGGCAAACACCGCCTCGACACTCCCCGCCTGGCGCAGCCGCCCGCCGATGAGGACAGCGACCCGCGTGGCAAGCTGAAGCGCTTCATCACGGTCGTGGGTGACCAGCACTGTCGTCTGTCCTTGCTGGTGCAGCAGGTGGCCCAGATCGGCAGCCAGCCGGGCGCGGGTGGGGGCATCGAGCGCGCTGAATGGCTCGTCCAGCAGCAGCACCTCCGGGTCGAGGGCCAGCGCTCGCGCCAGCGACGCCCGCTGCGCCTCGCCGCCGGACAGCTGGTGCGGACGCCGCCGGGCCAGCCCGCCGATGCCGAGCGCCTCCAGCCAGCGACCGGCGCGCTGCCCCCGCTCGCTGCGACGCACGCCGCGCAGGCGCATGCCCAGGATGACGTTGTCACGCACGCTGCGGTCTAGCAGCAGCGGCTCTTGGAACACCGTCGCCATGCGCCGGCGCGCCGCGAGCTCGTGCCCGGTGACCGGCCGGCCGTCGAGCAGCACCGCGCCGGCCGCCGGGCGTTCCAGCAGCCCCAGCACCTGCACCAGTGTGCTCTTGCCGGCGCCGTTGGGGCCCACCACGGCCAGCACCTCACCGGATACGATCTCCAGCGCGGGTACATCCAGCGTGACCTGGCCGCCGCGGCGGACGATGACATCGTGGAGCGCGAGCTTTGGCGTCATGCGCGGCGCGCCCGTTGCTGGAGCAGGGTGAGGAGCAGCGTGACGGCGAACACCAGCGCCAGCAGGATGATGCCCAGCGCCAGCGCCACATCGAAGTTGCCGCGGCCGGTCTCCAGCACCACCGTCGTGGTCAGCACGCGCGTTTCGCCCTTGATGTTGCCGCCCACTTGCAGCGAGGCGCCCACCTCGGAGATGGCGGCGCCGAACGCGACCATGACCGCGGCGATCAGGAGCAGCCGCGCCTCCCGCGCCAGCAGCGCCAGCGTTTGCAGGCGTGAGGCGCCGAGCGCGACGATCTGCAACCGCAGCTTGGGATGCAGCCCCTGGATGGCCGTGGCCGTCAGGCCGGTGACGACCGGCGCGGCCAGAATCGCCTGTGCCAGCGCCATCGCCGTCTTGGTGTACAGGATATCCAGCTCACCCAGCGGGCCGGAGCGCCAGAGCATCAGCGCCACCAGCAGGCCCACCACCACCGGCGGCATGCCCATACCGGTGTTGACGAACGCCAGCGCCACCGACCGGCCGCGAAACTGCCGCTGGGCCAGCAGCATCCCCAGCGGTACGCCGATGGTGAGGCTCAGGGCGGTGGCCGCCGCCGACACCAGCAGCGAACGAAGGGTGATCTCCAGCACCTCGCGGTCGCCGGTCACAATCAGCCGGACCGCTTCGCGCAGGCCATCCCACAACAGGTCCATGCGGTCGCTCCGTTATGCCGGTGCGGGCATAGCGGTGACTATTGAACCACAGCGGGCGGGGAAGCAGCAGGCTCGGCCGGTGCGGCGCCGCGGCATGCGGGGTAGCCGGCAAAGGCGGCGGTGAACTCGCGCCGTAGCGCCTCATCCATGCGCCGCTGGAACTCGCGGAACCGGAGCACCAGCTCCTCCCCTGCAGGTGTGAGGCTGGTATGGCCGCCGCCCGCGCCGCCGGTCTCGCTCGCCACCAACGTCAGGCCAAGGGTCTGTTCCAGTTCCTTGATCTTGCCCCAGGCGCGGCGGTAGGACAGGCCCAGCCGCCCGGCGGCATGGGAGAGCGAGCCCGTATCGCGCACCGCCTCCAGCAGGCCAACGCGATACTCGCTGAACGCCATGCCGCCGTCATGTTCGAGCCAGAGCTTGAGCCGGCCTTCCACGAGCGGCCCCCCCGCGCTAGCGCCGCCGGAACGCACCCATCCCGGCATAGCCGGCCGGCAACGCCAGGCCAATGGCGATGACCGGCGTCAGTACATCGCCAGCCGACAAGCTGGCGCGATGCGCCGCCAGCTGTACCCCGACGATCAGCCCGATCAGAAACACGGCCAGCCACACCTGCTTGCGGGACATCAGTGACCTCCACCACACCGGGACAGGGAAACGCGCGTGGCGGACCTCCCGGCCTCCCGGCCAGTCAATCACCCAAACGTGCGAGCCGTCAACCTCGGCCAGCCTCGCACCCGCGGCACGGCCTGATTACGATAGACGGGCAGCGCGGAGGGGAGCATGCAGGACGAATTCGGCACGCACACGGACAATGCCGCACTGTCCGCGCTGATCGCCACCGAGATCAGCGCCTGCGGGCCGGTGCCCTTTCGCCGGTTCATGGAGCTAGCGCTGTATCAGCCGGTGCACGGCTACTACGCCGCCCCGGATGAGCGTATCGGCCCGCGCGGCGATTATCTGACCAGCCCGGAGATCAGCCCGCTGTTCGGCGCCACCGCAGGCCGGCAGGTCGCCGAGGTGTGGCGGCTGCTGGGCGAGCCGGACCCGTTCACCGTCGTCGAGCCAGGGCCGGGCAACGGCGCCCTGGCTGCGGACCTGCTCCGCTGGGCGGCGCGCGCCGAGCCACGGCTACGCCGGGCGATACGCTACGTACTCGTCGAACGGTTCGACCAGCAACGCCTGCGCCAGCAGCGGCAGCTCGATGCGGAGCCGGGCGTGAGCTGGAGCGCAGCGCTGCCCGCAGGGATCACCGGCTGCATCATCACCAACGAGCTGCTCGATGCGCTGCCCGTGCACCTCGTGCGCCGGCACGCGGACCGGCTGGAAGAGGCGTACGTTGAGCGGCATGCCGGCGGCTTCCGGCTCGTCTGGCAGGCGCCATCGACGGTGGCGATCCCGGCGTACTTCGCGGCGTTGGGGCTGATGCCCGCGCCGGACGCCGTGGCCGAAGTGAATCTGGAGGCGCCGGCCTGGCTGGCGGCCGCTGCTGCCACGCTGGCGGCCGGCGCGCTGCTGACTCTGGACTACGGCTACCCAGCCCGGCGGCTGTATGCCCCCTGGCGCCGGCAGGGGACGCTCATGACCTTCTACCGGCATACACCGGGCGATGACCCGTTGCAGCGGGTCGGGCGGCAGGACATCACCGCCCACGTTGACTTCACCTCCGTCGCCCGCGCCGGCCTCGACGCCGGCCTCGAGCTGTCTGGCTTCACCACGCAGGCCGGCTTCCTGACGGCGCTGGGCCTGCATGAGGCGCTCAGCATACCCCCCGGCGAGGAGCTGTTTGCCAGGCGGCGCGCCGTTGATGCGCTGACGGAGGCGAGTGGCCTCGGGCGGGTGCGGGTGCTGGCGCTGACGCGCGGACTGGGCGGCGTCACGCTGCGCGGGTTTGCCGGCGCGCCCGCCGCCGCGGCGGCGCTATTCGGCGAGGAGGAGGAAGGCTAATGCACGCACGGGCGGCGGGCGAAACGGCGCCGGACTTCACGCTTCCGGGCACCACCGGCGCTGTCCGGCTGTCGGATGCGTTGCGTGATGGGCCGGTGGTGGTCACGTTCTACCAGGAGGACAGCACGCCTGCCTGCCGCCAGCAGCTGGCCGCCCTGCGCGATGACGGCGACCTCCTGCGCGAGGCCGGGGCGCGAGTGATCGCCATCGCGGTGGACCCGCTGGAGCGGCACCAGCAGTTCGCCGCCGAGCTTGCATCACCATTTCCGCTGCTGGTGGACGAGGGCGGCCGGGTGGCGCAGGAATGGGGCGTGTGGGATGCGGATGCCCGGCGGGCGCGCCGCGCGGCCTTTGTGGTGGGACGCGATGGGCGGTTGATGCTGGCGCTGCCCTGGTACAGCCCAACCAACAGCAGCCAGTACGAGCAGATCTTCCGCGCGCTGGGGCTCGGCTGAGCGCCACGCCCAGACGGCGCCCTTGCTATCATGTGCTGGCCACTGCACAGGGGGAGGTCATACCCGTGACGACCGTTGACGCCGCGCTCAGCACCCGGGTCCAGCAGCTGCTGGCAAAGCAGATCGCCGAGGGCCGCCAGCTCGGCGTGCAGGTGTGCGCCTACCAGCACGGCCGGCGCATCCTCGATGTGCAGGCGGGGACGATGGGCCCGGACGACCCGCGCCCCGTGGGGCCGGATACGCTGTTCAACTCCTTCTCCACGACCAAGGGGGTCGCGGCCACGGCGCTGCACATCCTGGCCGACCGCGGCCATCTGGCGTATGACACGCCCGTGGCCGAGTACTGGCCGGAGTTTGCCGCCAAGGGCAAGGGCCGGATCACCGTGGCGCAGGCGATGAGCCACCAGGCAGGGTTGCATGCCCTGCCCAATCCGCTCAGCTTCGACCTGGTGGGCAACTGGGAGGCCGGCCTGGCGCATGTGGCCGGCGGCGAGCCGGCATGGGAGCCTGGCACTGCCAGCGGCTATCACGCCATCACCTACGCCTGGGTCGTCGGCGGTATCGTGCAAGGCGCGACCGGCCGTCATATCCGCGACGTGATCCGCGAGGAGATCGCCGAGCCGTTGGGCATCGCCGATGAGATGTACGTCGGCATCCCAGACGGGGTCGAAGAGCGGCTGGCTACGCTCCAACCCTTCGGCGCCGGCGGTCTGGGCGGCGGGCTGCCGATTCCACCGGACCACGACTTCTTCAAGGCGATGCCGCCCCAGAGCGACTTCGACTACAACGAAATGCGGGTGCGCAAGGCCTGCCTGCCCTCCGCCAACGGTCATTTCAGCGCGCGGGCACTGGCGCGGATGTACGCCGCGCTGGCCAACGGCGGCGAGCTGGACGGCGTGCGCCTGGTCTCGGCGGCGCGGATTCCGCTGATGCAGCAGATTCTCTGGCAGGAGCCGGACCGCGTCTTGATGATGCCGCTGCGCAAGGGCGCCGGCTACTTCATGGGCGGCCCGGTGCTGGGCGCGGCCGGCGCCATGGGGCCACGCACCTCCGCCTTCGGCCACTCGGGCGCCGGCGGCTCCATCGCCTTCGCCGACCCGGAGGTAGGGCTGAGCATGGCCGTCACCATCAACAAGATGCAGATGTCGCTGCAGGGCGAGGGCCCGACCTTCGAGATCTGCCAGCTGATCCGTGAGGAGCTGGGCGTCAACTGAGCGGGCAGCGTCCGCAGCCGCCGCGGCGGCACCACTCGCTGAGCAGGGCGAGCGCTCCCTGCTGGTGCAGCGGCGTGCGCAGCAGCGGGCGGCCCGTGGCCATGCGCAGGTTGCGGGTCAGGTGCGCGGTTGCGCCGTAGGCTTCGGTGGCGGGCAGCGCCAGCGCCAGGTCGAACACCTGCCCGCGCCGCTCCGACACCCCCGCGCGGATGGCGGCCCACGGCAGCAGGGCGTTGACCAGCACCTCCACGGCCCGGCCACGGCCGCACGGCGCTGGGGGCTGTGCGCCGCGCACCACGAACGCGGGCACCAGCCCGGCGCCGCCCTCCACCAGCGCCGCGTCAACCAGCGCACCGGCCGCGGAGACGAGGTCCGGCCGCGCCAGCCGGTCGATGATCACGGCCAGGGCGGCGATGCGGCGGGCCGGGTGCGCCGCCGGACGGCCGGCAAGCGCCCACGGCAGCACCGGCGCCGGGGCCAGCAGCGCGCCATCCAGCCCGGCGGCGTGCAGCAGCGCTTGCTCCATCGCGGCGGCGCGGGTGGGTCCGGGCCCGGCCGGCAGCTCCAGCAGCGCCGCGAGTGGCAGCCGGCTGGCGAGCAGGGCCATGGCGCGGGCGTTGTCCTGCTGGCCCAGGGCCGTGGCCATCGCCACGTACAGCGCCTGGGCGGCGCCGTCCCGCGCAATGGCCGAGCCCAGCGCCTCCGCCTTGCGCGCCAGCCGCCAGCGGGCCGCATCCTGCACGATGGCCTCGACGGCCGCCTCGCCCAGCCGGGCGGTGGCGGTCGCGCACGGCTCGCGCACCGGCAGCCCGGGAGTGGCGCCGGCATCGGCAGCGACGACCGGCACCGACCGGCCCCCCGCCAGCGCCGTCGCGGGCGCAGCATCGGCCTCAAACACCACGTGCAGCGCCAGCCCGTCGTAGGCAGGGTCAGCGGCGTGGCCGTGGTGGGCGAAGTCGGTGGCGGCGCGGTGGAGCTCGACATCCCCCACCACCGGCCCGCCGTCTCCTAGGCGCACCACGGCGTCGCGGAAATCGGGGCCGGAGCGGCCACCGGGGCGGCCGGGGTACACCACCGCCACCGGCGTACCATCGGCGGCGGTGGCAGCAGCGCCGAGCGTTGCAGAGGCCCACAGCCGGGCAAGCTGCGCCTCGGGCGGTGTGCGCGCTGCGCGCCGGCGCCGTGCGGCGGGTCGTTTCTCGCTGGTCATGCGCCGTGGCCTCGCGCTGCTCCGTGCCCGCAGGGCCACGGTATACGGGTGGGGCAACGACGGCAACCGCGGCGCACCGGCCCCCTTGCCGGTTTGGGAGGATGCCGGTAAGATGGCAGTCAGTGTTAGCACTCTCGGATATGGAGTGCTAAGATACTGACGAAGCACACGACTCCGCAGGAGGTTCCCGTGGTCAGCGCGAAGACCCAAATCGTTCCGCTCGGCGACCGGCTGGTGGTGAAGAACATGCAGCAGGAAGAGGTGCTCGCCAGCGGCATCGTGATTCCGGACACGGCCAAAGAGAAGCCGCAGCAGGCCGAAGTGGTTGCGGTCGGGCCGGGCCGGTGGGACGAGGACGGCGAGAAGCGGATCCCGATGGAGCTGGCCGTAGGCGACATCATCGTCTACGCCAAGTACTCCGGTAACGAGATCAAGATCGACCAGGAAGAGTACCTGATCCTCTCCGAGAAGGACGTCCTCGCGAAGATCCAGAAGTAGCGAAGCGGTCAGCGGTCAGCGGTCAGCGGTCAGCACCGGAGTCCCCGGCTGAGCGCCGAAAGCTGGCCGCTGAACGCGCTTCCGGAGGAAGCCATGGCCAAGCAGCTTGTGTTCGACGAGGATGCACGGAAAGCGCTGAAGGCCGGCGTGGACGCGCTCGCAGACGCCGTCAAGATCACGCTCGGTCCCAAGGGGCGGAATGTCGTCCTGGATAAGAAGTTCGGCGCGCCGACCATCACCAACGACGGCGTGACCATCGCCAAGGAAATCGAGCTGAAGGACCCCTTCGAGAACATGGGGGCGCAGCTCGCCAAGGAAGTCGCCACCAAGACCAACGATGTCGCCGGTGACGGCACCACCACCGCCACCGTGCTGGCGCAAGCGATTGTCCGCGAGGGCATGAAGAACGTCGCGGCCGGCGCCAACCCGATGATCATCCGCCGTGGCCTGGACAAGGCGCTGCGCGCGGCCATCGCCACCATCCGCGACCAGGCCAAGCCCGTCCAGGGCAAAGAGCAGATTGCCCAGGTCGCCTCTATCTCCGCGGCTGACTCCGAGATCGGCCAGATGATCGCCGAGGTGATGGAGAAGGTCGGCAAGGACGGTGTCATCACCGTCGAGGAAGGCCGCGGCCTGCGCTTCGAGACCGAGTACACGGACGGCATGCAGCTCGACCGTGGCTACGTCTCCCCCTACTTCGTGACCAACACGGAGCGGATGGAAGCCGACCTGGAAGACCCGTTCATCTTCATCACCGACAAGAAGATCTCCGCCGTGGCCGAGATTGTGCCGGTGCTGGAGAAGGTGCTGCAGGTCACCAAGAACATCGTCATCATCGCCGATGACTGCGACGGCGAGGCGCTGGCGACGCTGGTGGTGAACAAGCTGCGCGGCACCATCAACGTGCTGGTGGTCAAGGCCCCCGGCTTCGGCGACCGGCGCAAGGCCATGCTGGAGGATATCGCCATCCTCACCGGTGGCACCTTCGTCACGGAGGACATGGGCCGCAAGCTGGACCAGGTATCGCTGGAGGACTTCGGCCGCGCTCGCCGGGTGGTCTCGTCTAAGGAAGACACCACCATCATTGACGGCGAAGGCACGGACGAGGCGATTCAGGACCGCATCAAGCAGATCAAGGCCCAGGTCGATGACACCGCCTCGGACTTCGACCGCGAGAAGCTGCAAGAGCGGCTGGCGAAACTGGCGGGCGGCGTGGCCGTCATCAAAGTCGGCGCTCCCACCGAGGTCGAGCTGAAGGAAAAGAAGCACCGCGTGGAGGACGCCCTGTCCGCCACCCGGGCCGCCGTCGAGGAAGGTATCGTCGCCGGTGGCGGCGTCACCTACCTGCGCGTGCAGGCGGCGCTGGAGCAGACCGAGAACGAGCTGACCGGCGACGAGAAGACCGGCGTCACCATCCTGCGCAAGGCGCTGGAAGACCCGCTGCGGCTGATCGCCGAGAACGCCGGCCAGGAGGGCCTGGTCGTCGTCTCCAACGTGCGCAAGAACGCGGGCAACGGCTACGGCTATGACGCGCTGCGCAACGAGTACGGCGACATGTTCGAGAAGGGCATCATCGACCCGGCGAAGGTCACGCGCTCGGCACTGGAGAACGCCGTCTCCATCGCCGCGCTCGTGCTCACCACCGAGTCCTTGGTGACGGATATCCCAGAGCCGCCGGCGCCGGCCGCCGCGCCGCCGCCGGAGTACTAGCCGCTGCTGGTGCGACGCATGACGGCCCCCTCGTCCTCCGCGGGCAAGGGGGCCCGTTCATTGCGCGGCCCCGCTCCTGCCGCACCGCCCAGCCCAAGGCCGTCTCATGCCCGCGATTCGCTGCATCATCTATGACGTCGGCGGCACCCTGCTGCGCCCTGCCCCCACGGTGGAGCAGATTGCGGCCTTTGTGCGTGAGGCGGCGGGGCACGATGTCGCGCATGAGCGGCTAGCAGCGGCGATGCCGGACCTGCGGCACTTCCTGTCGCTGCACGATCAGCCGTTCGGCTCGCTGTGGGCGTCAGCGCACAAGCTCGAGCATGCCTGGCAGAGCTACTACGCCACCGCGCTGCGCGCGGCCGGTGTCGAGGCGGCGTGGGAGGAGCTGCTTGCCGCCGGCGCCCGCATCGATGCATGGTACATGCACCCCGATCGGTGGGAGGTGTTTGCCGATGTCGTGCCGGTGCTGGAGGAAGCGCACCGGCGCGGCCTGCAGCAGGGCATCATCTCCGATTGGGGGCCAGACCTGCTGCCGCTGCTGCATCAGCTAGACCTGACCCGGCGGCTGGACTTCGTCATCGCCTCGGCCGTGACGGGCTACGCCAAGCCCAGCGCCGAGATCTTCCGGCACGCGCTGGCCCGCGCCCAGCTGCCGCCGGAGCAGTGCCTGTATGTGGGCGATACCTATGTGCAGGACGTGCTCGGCGCCCGGGCGGCGGGGCTCCATCCGGTGTTGATCGACCGCGAGGGCCACGCGCCGCCGCTGGACTGCGACGTCGTCCGCAGCCTGGACGAGCTGTTCACGCTGCTCGGCGGGTGAACGAGCGCCGGTGGCTCGCGCTGCTCTCGCTCGGTGAGGTATGGGGTTGCAGGCGTATCCCGACCGCTCCCCCTCGCCCGCTTGCGGTAGCGGGGGCCGGGCTACAGCGACAGGAGCGGCACGAACCGCTTGTCCGAGCGGAAGGGGCCAACGATACCCATCGCCAGCCGCTCCGTGCGGAACAGATCGACCGCGACGCGCTTGAGGTCGGCGACGGTGACCGCCTCCACGCACTCGACTACCTCATCGACCGTACGCACCCGGCCGGTCAGCAGCTCCTGCACACCCAGCCAGCCGGAGACACTGCGCGTGTCCTCCATGCGCAGCAGCAGCCGTCCCTTCGTCAGCTCCTTGGCCTTGCGCAGCTCCTCCTCCGGGATGCCGGCGCGGGTGGCGGCTAGTTGTTCGAGGATGGCGGTAATCGCCTCCGGCGCGCGGTGCGGATCGACACCGGCGTACACAGAGAAGGCGCCCGTATCGAGGAAGTGGCTGGTGTAGGAGTGGATGTCATAACACAGGGAGCGGCGCTCGCGCAGCTCCATGAACAGCCGGCTGCTCATGCCCTCCCCCAGGACGGCGGAGAGCAGGTCAACGGCGTAGCGGTCGGGGTGCTGGTTGGGTACGCCGCGCACGGCCAGGGAGATATGCGCCTGCTCGGTCTTCTTGTTGTGGATCTTCACCGGGACCGGCGCGGGGGTGTCGATTGCCGGATGCCAGGCAGCCGGCCGGCCGAGCTTCCATTCCTCCAGCGCCAGCCGGGTGAGCGCCACCACCTCGGCATGTTCAACCGCGCCCGCTACAGACAGCACGATGTTGTTGGGCGTGTACTGCTGGCGGAAGTAGCGGTCAATCGCCCCTGCCTCCAGCGCGGAGACGCTCTCGGCAGTCCCGCCGACATCCCAGCCCAGCGGCTGGTCTGGCCACAACACCGAGTCCAGCAGCAGATCGGCCTGCTGTGCCGGCGAGTCGGCGACCATCGCCAGCTCCTCGATGATGACCTTGCGCTCCTTCTCCAGCTCGGTCTGGTCCATGATCGGAAACCGCAGCATATCCACCAGCAGGTCCAGCGCAAGGGTGAAATGCGGCCGGGCGACCTTCACGTAATAGACGGTCAACTCACGGTCGGTGCCGCCGTTGAGCACGCCGCCCACCCCATCGACCGACTCCGAGATGTCTTTGGCGGTGGGCCGCTTGCGCGAGCCCTTGAACAGCATGTGCTCGACAAAGTGAGACAGCCCGGCGACGTTGATCGTCTCGTAGCGCGAGCCGGCGCCGACATAGAAGCTGATGCTCACCGAGCGCGTGTGCGGCATCGGCGCGGTGAGAATGCGCAGTCCGTTGTCGAGCGTCGTTGCTTCGTGCATGCGGGCCCCGGTCGTGTGAGATAGCCGAACGCCCCCTAGCCGGACGAGGGGGCGCCGTGCGTGCTCCTGATCGTAGGGGCTACCCGGCACACCGTCAACGAAACCGCTACCCACGGCCACCGTCCGGCACGCTATACTCGGACTACCTCTCTCCCTCCACACCCGTTCCGCTCTGGAAGGACGTTCGCCGTGCTGCGTCTCGCGCTGGGCATCGCCATCTGCGTCCTGGTAGTTGCCGGCGGCTGCACCGGCGAGAAGAAGCCGGCCGCCGCCCCGGCGACACCCGGAACGCCGGGGCGCAGCGCCACCGCCGCCGAGGTGGCGCAGGTGTACTTTGCCGCCTGGCGCGAGGGGCGGTACGCCGAAATGTACGACCTGCTCACCCCGGCGGCGCAGCAGTCCATCGCCAGAGAGCGGTTCGCGGGACGGTATGCCGGCATCGCCGAAGAGGCGACGGTGCAGGCGGTGGCAATCGAGGCGCGTCCCGCAGACGGTGGCCGGGTGCCGTTCACCGCGGTGTTCACCACCGGGCTGTGGGGAGAGCTGCGCGACGCCAATACCTTACCGCTCGTGCAGACCGGAGATGGCTGGCGGGTGGAGTGGACGCCGGCGCTGATCTTCCACAACCTGACCGGCGCCAACCTGGTACGCACCACCGTCGATATCCCCAAGCGGGGCGCCATCCTGGACCGGACGGGTAAGCCGCTGGCGGTGACGGGAGCGGTGCCCACCATCGGCACCTCCAAGAACCTGATCAACGTGCCCCAGTTTGTCTCCGACCGTGAGGGATTCATCCGGTACCTGGCACAACGGCTCGGCCTGACACCAGAGGAGATCAAGCGCAAGGTTGACGACCCGAAGACCGATGCCGACCTGTTCATCCCCCTCAAGACGCTGCCGGCCAGCACACCAGACACCGTGGTGCAAGAGCTGGAGAACACGCCGGGCGTGGTGGTGCAGCGGACGGCGCGCCGGGTTTACCCGAACGGCACGGCCGCAGCCCACGTGATCGGCTACATCGCGCCGATCACGGCGGAGCAGCTGGAGAAGCTGAAGGCAGAGGGCTACGGCCCCGATGACCTGGCCGGCGCCGTTGGGCTTGAGGCGACGTATGAACGGGAGCTGGCCGGGCAGCGCGGCGCGCGGCTGACCATCATCACGCCGGAGGGCGCCGTCGTCCATGAGCTGGCCAAGCGCCCAGTTCGCCCCGCGCAGGATGTCGTGACAACGCTCAGCATCGAGGCGCAGCTCGCGGCCGAGCGGGCGCTCGGCGACCGCACCGGCAGCATGGTGGTGCTCGACCCGCGCGACAACGCGGTGGTGGCGATGGCCAGCCACCCGACCTTCGACCCGAACCTGTTTGTCGGCGGGCTGGGCGAGCAGGGAGTGAAGCTGCTGAACGACCCGCGCCGGCCGCTGCTCAACCGTACCGTCAACGCCAGCTATCCGCCTGGCTCGACCTTCAAGGTGATCTCGGGAGCGGCCGGGCTGGAGCGCGGCGGCTACAGCGCCGCATCGCGGTTCCCGTGCCCGCCGGTGTGGCGCGGGCTCGGGCCGAACTTCCCGAAGAACAACTGGAACAAGACCGATGAGGGGCAGCTGACCATCGCTGAGGGACTGATGCGCTCCTGCAACCCGGTGTTCTATGACATCGCCGTCAAGCTGGACGGCATCGACCCCAACCTCCTGCCGGAGTTTGCCGCCGGATTCGGCTACGGCAAGCCCACCGGCATCAACGGCATCGATGAGGACGCGGGCATCAACCCGACGCCGAAGTGGAAGCGCGAGCGGGTGGGTGAGGAGTGGTTCACCGGCGATACCGTCAACCTCAGCATCGGCCAGGGCTTCTTGCTAGCGACACCGCTGCAGGTGGCCAACTCCTACAGCGCCATTGCACGAGGTGGGGTGTTGCGCACACCGCTGCTGGTGCGGGAGCTGCGCGAGTCCGGGACGGATCATGTGCTCGCCAGGCATGAGGGAAAAGAGATTGGGCGGCTGCCGGTGTCGCAGGCGACCCTGGCGGTGATCCGCCAGGGCACGGCGATGGTGACGCAGGACCCACGCGGCACAGCCTACAGCGTGTTTCGCGGCTCGACCATCGACGCGGCGGGCAAGTCGGGCACGGCCGAGGACCGGGGCGTGCAGAGCCACGCCCTGTTCGCCGCCTACGCCCCGCGCAACGACGCCAAGGGTGTCGCCGTGGTGGTGCTGGACGAGGGCGAGTCCGGCTCGCTGGAGGCCGGGCCGATGACGCGCCAGGTGCTGGAAGCGTGGCTACGGGTGGCCGGCTGATCGTTGCTTGACGTAATGACGCTCGGTTGGCTAGGATGTGGCGGCAGTCACGGCGGCGGTGGGTGTTTGAGGTAACCGGCGGGCTGTGGTACAGTGCAGCCACGCTGGCATGGGCCGCTAGCTCAATTGGCAGAGCAGCTGACTCTTAATCAGCCGGTTCCAGGTTCGAGTCCTGGGCGGCTCACCCATGCACGGTTGAGGGCTGGGGAACCCGAGGCGAGGGCACGCGCTGGCGTGCTGGCTGCCGGGGCCTCAGTCCTTCCTGCATCTAGGGGAAGTGGCGGAACTGGCAGACGCGCATGACTTAGGATCATGTGCCGCAAGGCGTAGGAGTTCGAGTCTCCTCTTCCCCACCGAAAACCTGTTGACTGATGTGCGCCGTTAGGGCAGGATAGCGCGGAACCCACTCCCAAGGGGACGGCTTGGGGGTGAGCCGCGGGAGACCTGGGACCGCAGCGGGCAAGGAGAGGCCCGGCCCCGGCGGGACCAGCGGATCAGCGCGGCCGTCCACAGCATTGGGGCGGGATCAGGCGAAGGAGGATCGATGGCTACGCTGCTCCGCGTCAAAGACCTGCGCACCCACTTCTTCACGGAAGAAGGTGTGGTGAGGGCCGTCGATGGGGTCACCTACGAGGTTGAAGAGGGTGAGACGCTGGCCCTAGTGGGAGAGTCCGGGTCTGGCAAGAGCGTGAGCGCGCTATCCTTGCTCCGCCTGATCCCGAACCCGCCGGGTAAGATCGTTGGCGGCGAGGTCTGGTTCGACAATCAGGACCTGCTCAAGGCCGACGAGGACGAGATCCGGCACATCCGTGGCAACAAGATTGCCATGGTGTTCCAGGAGCCCATGACCTCCCTCAACCCGGTGCTCACCATTGGCCGCCAGCTTACGGAAGCAATCGAGCTGCATCTCAAGTACGACAAGGAGCAGGCCCGCAAGCGGGCCATCGAGCTCCTGGAGATGGTGGGTATTCCCGAGGCGCCGACCCGCCTCAACGACTACCCGCACCAGTTCTCCGGCGGCATGCGCCAGCGCGTGATGATCGCCATGGCCCTCTCCTGCAATCCAAAGCTGCTGCTGGCCGACGAGCCGACCACCGCCCTGGACGTCACCATTCAGGCCCAGATCCTCGAGATCATGGCTCGCCTCTCCCGCGAGCTGGGCACCGCCGTGATCATCATCACCCACAACCTCGGCGTGGTGGCTCGCTATGCCGACCGTGTGAACGTGATGTACGCCGGTCGCATCATCGAGACCGCCTCGGCCAAAGAGCTGTACGCCAACCCGCGGCATCCGTACACCGTGGGCCTGCTGCGCTCCGTGCCGCGTCTGGACGAGACGCGTAAGGAGAAGCTCGACCCCATCGAGGGCTCCCCGCCGGACCTGGCCAACCTGCCCAAGGGCTGCGCTTTCTACCCGCGCTGCCGCTGGCATGTCGAGAAATGCCTGGAGGAGGCGCCGCCGCTGATGATGGTGGCCGAGCGTCACTTCGCGGCCTGCTGGGAGTCCGAGCGCGTCGAACGTGACACGGCGATGCCGGTTGTTTCCAAGGAGAAGGCGCAGGCATGACCACGCAAAGTGAACGCGGCTCCCGCACCGGGGCGGCGGCCAATGCCGAGACTCGGGCCAAGCCGGGTGAAACCCTCGTCGATGTCAGAAACTTGAAGATGTACTTCCCGGTCACCGCCGGGCTGATCTTCCAGAAGAAGGTCGCCGACGTGAAGGCCGTGGACGGCGTTGACTTCAACGTCAAGCGTGGCGAAACGCTCGGCCTGGTGGGCGAGTCCGGCTGCGGCAAGTCCACCACCGGCCGCGCCATCCTGCAGCTCTACCGGCCCACCGCCGGCACCGTCAACTTCGACGGCACCGACCTCACCAAGCTCAAGGGCGGAGACCTGCGCCGCTTCCGCCGCCGCATGCAGATGATCTTCCAGGACCCGTACGCCTCCCTCAATCCGCGGATGTCCGTTGGCTCGATCATCGCCGAGCCGCTGGCCATTCACAATCTGGCCAAGGGCAAGGCACGCAAAGAGCGTGTTCAGGAACTGCTCAGCGTTGTCGGTCTCAACCCCTACTACGCGAACCGCTACCCGCACGAGTTCTCCGGCGGCCAGCGCCAGCGCATCGGTATCGCCCGCGCCCTCGCCGTCGAGCCGGACTTCATCGTCTGCGACGAGGCGGTATCGGCGCTCGACGTCTCGATTCAGGCACAGATCATCAACCTGCTCGAGGACCTCCAGGCTAAGTTCGGGCTGACCTACCTGTTCATCGCCCATGACCTGTCCGTCGTCAAGCACATCTCCAACCGCGTGGCGGTGATGTACCTCGGTCACGTGGTGGAAATGGCGGACCGCAACGCCCTGTACGATAACCCGCTGCATCCGTATACCAAGGCGCTGCTGTCCGCCGTGCCGATTCCCGACCCCGCCCTGGAAGCCAAGCGCGAGCGCATCATCCTCACCGGCGACGTGCCCAGCCCCTTGCGCCCGCCGCCGGGCTGTGTGTTCCACACCCGCTGCCCGATTGCCATCGACGAGTGCCGCCAGCGCATTCCCGAGTGGCGTGATGTCGGCGACGACCACTGGGTGGCCTGTCACCGCGTGTAACCGTCGCCCCACCGCCCGAGCAGCGGCCCCTTGCATGACGCGGGGGGCCGCTTCGTGTGTTAATCCAGGGACGGCTGCTCGTGCCGGGAGATGACGTGGCCCTGCCCCCACTCGCGGATCTTGCCGGCAACGCGCGCCGCCTGGCCGGCCGCCGCCGTGCCCTCCGCGCGCTGGCGTTAGCCCCGCTGGCGCTGCTCGCGGCCTGCCGCCAGCCACTGCGCATGCCGTTCAACGTGGCGCGCGTGGGCGTGCTGGCGCCGCTCACCGGGGACCGCACCGATGAAGGCCGCGAGATGGCCGCCGCCGTGCGCCTGGCCGTCGAGGAGTGGAACGGTGTCGGGGGTGTGGCCGGCATCCACCTCGAATTGGTGGAGATGGATGAAACCTGGCCCCGGGCGGCTGCCATCCTTGGCGCCGACCCCCGCATGTTGCTGGTGGCCGGTGGCACCTCGGCGCTACCGATAGCCGAGCTACTGGCGCAACCCGACCATCCGGCGGCCGTGGTGTTACACCGCACCGCCAGCGGCCCGCTGCCCGCAGGCGTGGTCGAACTGGCGCCGTCGGTGGCGCAGGTGGCCGAGGTCGCGGCCGCCGCAATCGCCTTCAACTTCGGCCCGGTCACTTTGTCGGCCGTCTCATCGGGCAGCGCCGAAGCGGTCGAGCAGGCGCGGGCGTTCCTCTCGTTCGCCCCCGGCCGCGGGCTGATCATCCGCCAGACGCTGACACTCCAGGCGGTTGAGACCAGCTATACCCAGGCGGCGCTGGCCGTACGCCAGGCCGCCCCCCAGGTGCTGTACGTGGTCGGTCAGGGGATTGATGCCGGCGCACTGTGGTCGGAGCTGCGCCCGCGGGACGCCCGCGTTCGGCTGGTGCTTGGTCCGGGTGTGCTGGACGAAGGTTTTTATCGGACGGCCGGTGGCTTCTTCGAGGGCGTGAGCGCCATTGACCTGACGCTGCAACCCGAGGAGGCGCCGGGCGGGCAGCGGTTCGTCGCTGCCTTCGCCGCGCGCTTTGGCCGTGCGCCGGGGGGCGCCGCTGCCCGCGCGTATGATGCCATCGGGCTTGGAATGGCTGCCATGCGCGCGGCCATCACCGGCTCGGAGCTGCCATCGCGGGCGGCCGTCCGCCAGGCGCTGACGGCACAGGAGCGGTTCCCCGGCGTGCTGCGCGAGTACCGGCTGCGTGACGGCGCCCCGGCCGGCTGGAAGCTGGCCATCTCCCGCCTGGAGCGAGACCGGCGGCGGGTGCTGATCGGCGAGCCGGAAATCCCCTGAAGGAGCGGCCCGGCGGGGCACGGCTGCCCCCTGTGCTACGATGCTTGCGTATGGATCAGGCACACATCCGCAACTTCTGCATCATCGCCCACATCGATCACGGCAAATCAACGCTCGCTGACCGGCTGCTAGAGACCACCGGCACCCTCTCCCAACGGGAGATGGCAGACCAGGTGCTGGACCAAATGGACCTTGAGCGGGAGAAGGGCATCACCATCAAGGCACAGGCCGTGCGCATGTTCCATCGCTCCGTGTCCGATGGCCAGGAGTACGAGCTGAACCTGATCGACACGCCCGGCCACGTGGACTTCTCCTATGAGGTATCGCGGGCGCTGGCGGCGTGCGAGGGCGCCATCCTGGTGGTGGATGCCGCGCAGGGGATTCAGGCACAGACGCTGGCCAACGTCTACCTGGCACTGGAAGCTAACCTCACCCTGGTCCCGGTGATCAACAAGATTGACCTGCCCAATGCGGATGTGGAGCGGGTCGCTAAGGAACTGATGGACGTGGTCGGCTTCACCCGCGACGAGATGGTTGCGGTCTCGGCCAAGGATGGCACCGGCATCCCCGAGCTGCTGGAAGCGATCATCCACCGCCTGCCCGCGCCGCGCGGCGACGGCAGCGCCCCCCTGCGGGCGCTGATCTTTGACTCCAAGTACGACGCCTACAAGGGCGTGGTCGCCTATGTGCGCGTCGTCGATGGCAGCTTGCGCCCGGGCGACCAGTTGCAGTTGATGTCCACCGGGCGTGGTGTCGAGCCGCTGGAGGCCGGCACCTTCCGGCCGATGCTGATGCCGGGAGTGATGCTGCAGACCGGCGAGGTCGGCTATGTCGCCACCGGCCTGAAGAACGTCCGCGAGTGCCGCGTCGGCGACACCTTCACCTCGGCGCGCACGCCCGCCACCGAACCGCTGGCCGGCTACCGCCCGGCGAAGCCAATGGTGTTCGCCGGCATCTATCCGCAGAACGCGAACGACTATGCGCTGCTGCGCGATGCCCTGGACAAGCTCAAGCTCAACGATGCGGCGCTCGTCTATGAGCCGGAGAACAGCACCGCGCTTGGGTTCGGCTTTCGCTGTGGCTTCCTCGGCCTGCTGCACATGGAGATCGTGCAGGAGCGGCTTGAGCGTGAGTACAACCTCGACCTGCTCGCCACTGCGCCCAGCGTCGAGTACCAGGTGACCCGCACAAACGGCGCCGAAATGGTAGTGGACAATCCGGCCGAACTGCCGCCCCCCCAGGAGATCGCCGAGATCCGTGAGCCGTGGGTAGACATCAGCGTGATCACCCCCGGGCGCTACATCGGCGTCATCATGGAGCTGGTCACCGGCCGCCGTGGCCAGTTCAAGAAGATGGAGTACCTGGATCACGGGCTGGACAGCAACGGCGGGCCGGCCGGCGGCGACGCCCGCGTGCTGCTGGAGTACCGCATCCCGCTGTCTGAAATCCTCGTGGACTTCTACGACCAGCTCAAGTCCGGTACACAGGGCTATGCCTCCCTGGACTACCACTTCAGCGGCTACGAGCCAGCGAAGCTGGTCAAGCTCGACATCCTCGTCAACGGCCAGCCGGTAGATGCGCTGTCGCTCATCACCCACAACGAGCGCGCCGCCCACACCGGCCGCGTGCTGGTGGAAAAGCTACGCGGGCTTATTCCGCGGCAGATGTTTGATGTGCCGTTGCAGGCTGCGATTAACGGCCGGGTCGTGGCCCGCGAGACGATTCGCGCCATGCGCAAGAACGTACTGGCCAAATGCTACGGCGGCGACATCACCCGCAAGCGCAAGCTGCTGGAGAAGCAGGCCGAAGGCAAACGCCGGATGAAGCGCGTCGGCAACATCGAAATCCCGCAGGAAGCCTTCATGGCCGTCCTCCGCCTGGACTGAATCACCGCCGGCCCGCGTCGAACAGCCGCCCCACCTGCTCCGCGGCCTGTGCCAGCAACGATGCCGCGCCGGCCTGGGCCTGAGGCAAGGTGGCCGGCCCGGCCATGATGCTGAAGGCGGCGGTCAGACCCGAATCAAGCAGGGGTTCCCAGCCGGCCTCCAAGCCGCCGCACAGCGCCACGCAGGGGACGCCGTGCCTTGCCGCCAGCCGTGCTACCCCCGCGGTGGTCTTGCCGAACCCGCTCTGTCCGTCCAGCCGGCCTTCACCGGTGATGACCAGCGTGGCCCGGGCGATGCGCTCCTCCAGGCGGGCGGCCTCAGCCACCAGCGCGAACCCCGACCGTAGCTCAGCGCCCAAGAACGCCACCAGGCCGGCGCCAAGCCCGCCGGCTGCCCCAGCGCCGGGGACGTCGCCGATGCCGGCACCAAGGTCGCGCTGCACGATCCGGGCAAAGCGGGCCAGCGCCGCGTCAAGCTCCGCCACATCCGCCGGCGTTGCGCCCTTCTGCGGGCCGAAGACGGCGCTGGCGCCTTGCGGACCGCACAGCGGATTGCGGACATCGGTGGCGCCCAGCACCACCAGCCCGGCCAGCCGTGGATCTTTGCTGCCCGCATCGATGCGGTCCAGACGGGCCAGCGCCGCGCCACCCGGCGGGAGTTCCGCACCGGCGGCGTCCAGCAGCCGGATGCCCAGCGCGCGGGCCATGCCGCTGCCGCCATCGTTGGTGGCGCTGCCGCCGAGGCCGATGATCACCCGGCCGGCGCCGCCTTCGAGCGCTGCTAGCACTAGGTCGCCGGTGCCCTCCGTGCTCGTCACGCGGGCGTCGCGCTCTGCCGCTGTCAGCAGGACCAGGCCAGAGGCGGCAGCCATTTCGATGATGGCTGTCGACCCACCGTCGATCACGCCGTATGAAGCGGTCATCTGCCGGCCCAGCGGGTCCCGGCAGCGTGCCTGTCGCAGTTCACCGCCGGTCGCCGCCAGCAGCGCTGCCACCGTGCCCGGGCCGCCATCCGCCACCGGCGCTACGTCCAGCACCGCGGCGGGCCAGACCCGGCGCAGGCCGTCCGCCATCGCTGAGGCGGCCTCGATGGCGGTGAGGCTGCCCTTGAACTCCTGGGGAGCAACCACAATGACGCCCGCGGTCATTGCCTCACCGCCATAGGTCTATCGCCAGCCGGGCGAGCACAAACAGCACGTAGGCAACGCCCACAAAGTACATCCGCCTCCAAAACCACACGGCGAACCGAACCCGAAAGACGCCGAGTACGACCATCACCAGCAACGGCGCAATCAGCAGGTAGAACAGCGCCGAGCGCATGGCATTCCCCTCCCCAGCGAAATCGCCGCTGGACCTTGACAAGAATCAATCCGTGTCTTAACTTTCCTCATATCATGATGAACGAAATCAAGAATTGGCTGCGCTCAGCGGAAGGGCCGGGAACGCGGGTCCCGCACGCGGTCGTGACTCGCTGTCCGGTGTGCGGCGACGAGATGCGGATCACGCGGCTGCACTGCGAGGGGTGCGGCTCCGCGCTTGAGGGGCATTTTACACTTGGGCGGCTGCAACGGCTCACC
>CAUJGQ010000082.1 GCA_963170165.1 Chloroflexota bacterium
CCGTCCCGAATTGCCTCGGCCGGTTGTGCCTGTTAGTATGGTCGGGCGACCTTCCCGGGTAGCTCAGCGGTAGAGCGGTCGGCTGTTAACCGATTGGTCGTAGGTTCGAATCCTGCCCCGGGAGCCCAACCACGCGCCTCCACCGCGGGGCGCGCGTTGCGTTAACGTCGTGGCGCGCGCGCGGAAGGTTGGAGTCACATCGCCCTTCATCCAGCCGCCGTCATCCTGCATCCTTCTGGACATATGACGCCAATCCGCCGCCAGTACCTCGATATCAAGCGGCAATACCCGGACACGATCGTCTTCTTTCGGCTCGGGGACTTCTACGAGACGTTCGATGACGACGCCCGGCTGTGCGCCCGCGTGCTGGACCTGGTGCTTACCTCGCGGCCGTTGGGCAAGGACCTGCGTGTGCCCATGGCGGGCATTCCGCATCACGCTGCTACCACCTACCTGGCCCGCCTGATCGCCCGCGGCTACCGTGTCGCCATCGCCGAGCAGGTGGGCGAGCCAGGCGGCAAGGGCCTGGTGGAGCGGGCGGTCAGCCGGGTGGTCACGCCCGGCACCCTGCTCACCGACGACCTGCTGCGCGGCCCTGCCGCCAACTACCTGGCGGCGCTGCTGCCGGGCGACGGCGCCACCGGGCTAGCCTACGCCGACATCTCTACCGGCGAGTTCGTCACCGCCCAGCTGGCGCCAGACGCGGCAGCGGCGGAGATTGCCCGGCTGGGACCGGCGGAGGTGCTGGCGCCCGCCGAGGCGGATATACCGCTGCCTGTGGCGGCCGCCCGCACCGCCTGTGACCCCCGTGTCCTCCATCCGGCATGGGCAGACGAGCGGTTGCGCGAGCAGTTTGGCGTGGCCTCGCTAGAAGGATTCGGCTGCGCCCGGCTGCCGTTGGCGCTGGCCGCCGCAGCCGCCATCGTCGCCTACCTGGCCACCACCCAGCGGGACGCGCTACGCGGTCTGACGGAGCTGCGCACCGCCGATCCTGACACGGTCATGTCGCTGGATGCCGCCACCTGCCGCAACCTCGAGCTGTTCCCTGCCGCCCGTGGCGAGGCCGGCGGCGCCTGCCTGCTGGCTGCCATCGACCGCACCAGGACGGCGATGGGCGGCCGGCTGTTGCGCGACCGCCTTGGCCGGCCGCTGCGTGAACCGCGGGCGATCGATGCCCGGCTGGACGCAGTCCAAACCTTCGTCGATGCGCCGCTACTTCGGGAGCAGGTGCGGACAGACCTGACCGGCGCGCCCGACCTGGAGCGGCTGATCGGCCGGGTGGTGGCCGGAGTGGCATCGCCCCGCGACCTCGTGGGGCTGAGCCGGGGAGTAGAGCGCGCGACGGCGATCCGCGACCGGCTGCGGGATTGCCCGGCGCTGCCGCTCGTGACGGACTGCAGCGGTGTCCGAGCAGAGGTGGAGGCGGTGATCGCGGAGAACGCGCCTGCCACGGTGGAGCAGGGTGGGGTGATTCGCGCAGGCCACGACGCCACGCTCGACGAGCTGCGCGCGACGGCGGCGGGTGCACGCCAGGCACTGGCGGAAATGGAGCGGACGGAACGGGCGCGTACCGGCATCCGCTCGCTACGCATCGGCTTCAACCGTGTCTTCGGCTACTACATTGAGGCGGGCACCGCCTATCAGGGACAGGTGCCGGAGGAGTACCAGCGCCGCCAAACCCTGGCCGGTGTCGAGCGCTACATCACGCCGCAACTCAAGGAGTTTGAGGCTAAGGTGCTGGGTGCAGATGAGCGCATCGCCGCCCTGGAAGCTGATCTGTTCCGGGGACTGTGCCTGCGGCTGCAGGCCTACGCCAGTGATGTGCGGGCTGCCGCCGCAGCGCTGGCAGAGATCGACGTCGCTGCCGGGTTGGCGGAGGTGGCGGCCGAGCAGCACTACTGCCGGCCGGCGGTGGACAGCAGCGACGCTATCGCCATCCGTGATGGCCGTCACCCGGTGGTTGAGCAGGTGCTGCTGCCGGGCACGTTCGTGGCAAACGACACGACGCTCTCCGCCGATGAGCAGATCGTTGTGGTGACCGGCCCAAACATGGCAGGCAAGTCCACCTTTCTGCGCCAGACGGCGCTGATCGTGTTGATGGCGCAGGCTGGGTGCTACGTGCCGGCGTCGGCCGCGCGCATCGGCGTGGCAGATCGCATCTTCACCCGCATCGGCGCCCAGGATGACCTGGCCGGTGGTAGCTCGACCTTCATGGTGGAGATGGTGGAGACGGCCTTCATTCTCCGCCACGCGACGCCCCGGTCGCTGGTGATCCTGGACGAGGTAGGGCGGGGCACGAGCACCTATGACGGACTGTCCATCGCCCGGGCGGTGGTAGAGTATCTGCATGGGCGGGCGGGGCAGGCAGCACGCACGCTGTTTGCCACCCACTATCACGAACTGACGGCCCTGGCGGCGGCATTGCCCCGCGTCCGCAACGTCACGGTGGCCGTCACAGAGCAGGACGGGCAGGTTGTGTTCCTGCGCCGCATCATTCCCGGCGGCGCCGATCGTTCGTACGGCATCCACGTCGCCCAGCTGGCCGGCATCCCGTTGCCGGTGGTGAGCCGCGCCACCGAATTGCTGGCGGAGCTGGAGGCGGATCGGCCGCGTGGCCCTGCCACAGCGGTGCGCCGCAAACCGCCGCCGGCGCAACTGCCGCTGTTCGCGGAGCCGGACCCCTTGCGGGAGACGCTGGCGGCGCTGGATGTGGATAGCATGACCCCGCTGGATGCCATCACCCGGTTGTACGAACTGCGGGCGCAGGCCCGTCGGGCGCGGTAGCGGGTCGCGAACCACCGCGCCCCGGGCTGCTACACTCGCAGCGGAGCCGCCGCCATGCCGATTCGCGTGCTGCCGCCGGATGTCGCCATGCGCATCGCCGCCGGAGAGGTGGTCGAGCGCCCGGCCTCCGCCGCCAAGGAATTGATCGACAACGCCATTGACGCCGGCGCCACGCGGGTCAGCGTCTACCTGGAGCAGAGCGGCCTGGGACTGATCCGCGTCACCGATGATGGCGCAGGCATCCCAGCGGCGGAACTGGCGCTGGCGCTGGAGCGGCATGCTACCAGCAAGCTGGATGGCGGCAGCGGGCTGGACGCCATCGCTACGCTCGGTTTTCGGGGCGAGGCACTGCCCAGCCTGGTGGCCGCCGCCGATATCGACCTCACCAGCCGCACCGCGACTGCCGCTGCCGGAGCCACCGTCCGCGCGCGCGACGGCCGGATCGAGGCAGTGCGGGCCGCCGCGGCGCCGCTTGGCACAACGGTGAGCGTGCGTGACCTGTTTGCCCGTCAACCGGCGCGCCGCAAGTTCCTGCGCACACCGGCAGCAGAGGCGGGCCAGGTGGCGCAGGTGGTCAGCCATTATGCACTCGCCTATCCGGAGATTGCCTTCACCCTATCGGTCGATGGCCGCCGCTCGCTGTCGTCGCCCGGCAGCAACGATGCCCGCGCCGCCGCAGCAGCGGTGTACGGCGCGGGCACAGCGGCCGGGCTGCTGGAGATCGCGGCAGAGACGCAGGCGTGTAGCGTGCGCGGGTTGATCGCCCAGCCATCGGTCACGCGTGCTTCCCGCTCGGCGATTACCCTGTTCATCAACCGGCGCTGGGTGCAGAGCCGCCGGCTGGCGTATGCCGTCGAGTCCGGTTATGAGACGTTGCTGATGACCGGCCGCCGGCCGCTGTCGATCATTGACATCACCGTCGACCCGGCGGAGGTGGACGTGAACGTCCATCCGGCCAAGACCGAGGTACGGCTGCGCTCGGAAGGAGAGGTGTTCCGGCTAGTGCAGAGCGCGGTCCGTTCCGCGCTGGTGCAGCTGGCGGTGGCGCCCGGGCTGCGCGGGCTGATCGACCCACCCCCGGCGCCGGTATGGCGGTTGCCTGACCCCACGGCACTGCCGCAGCCGGTGACGCCGCTGCCGCCGGTCACGGGCGGCGAGCAGCCGCCGATACCGAAGCTGGTGCTGCCGGTGCTGCGGGTGGTGGGCCAGGCCGGCAGCACGTACATCATCACCGAGGGGCCGGAGGGCTTGTACCTGATCGACCAGCACGCCGCCCACGAGCGGGTGCTGTACGAGCGCATCGTACAGGCGCGGTCTGAACGCCGCGCGGAGACACAGGCGCTGCTTGATCCGATCGCCTTCGAACCGTCGCCCGCTCAGGCAGCGATGCTCGCCGAGTACGGACAGGAGCTAGCGGGGCTCGGCTTTGTGCTGGAGCCGTTTGGGGAGCGAGCGCTGCTGTTGCGGGCGGTGCCGGCCGGCCTGGCTGGGCACGACCCGATCCGGGCGGTGACGGAGTACCTCGATGCGGTACTGGCCGAAGCAGCGCCGGTGGAGCGCGCCGAGCGGGCTGCGATGACCTTGGCCTGTCATGCCGCAGTGCGGGCCGGGAAGGTCATGACCGGGGAGGAAATGCGGGAACTGGTGCGGCTGCTGGAGCGGGCGGAGGCGCCGCGCACCTGCCCGCACGGCCGGCCGACCATGATTCACGTCAGCGCTGCCGCCCTGGAGCGCGAGTTCGGGCGGCGCTGATCACGGCTGGCAGCGGTGGCAATCATAGCACTGATATAGCCGGTCGCTATCCCAACTCGGAGCCAGCTAGCACGGAACGATAGAGGACGGTGGCCATGCACCTTGACCACGTGATTGTGGCGGTGGCGGATCTGGAGCTGGCGGTGACGGCGTACGTCGCGATTACGGGCCGGCCGCCGGCGCTGCGCAGTCGCAACGCTCGCGGTACGCAAAATGCGCTGTTCCTGTTTCCGCAGGGCCCGTACCTGGAACTCGTGGCGCCATGGGATGAGGCGCCGGAGCAGGGTACATCGGCGGCGGGGCTGCGCCGGCGGTTGAGCGGACGCGGGCCCGGACTGAGCGGCATCGCGCTGGCGCCGGAGGACATTGACGCTGCCGTGGAGCGCCT
>CAUJGQ010000083.1 GCA_963170165.1 Chloroflexota bacterium
GCCGAACACCTGCTCCACGGCGCGGCTGAGATGGCGATGGGCATCGGTGCCCTTGGCGAGCTTGTCAACCATGTAGGCATATTGGAAGCCAAATGTGATCACCCGATCGTTGATGGCGATCACATCGCAACCGCTATTCAGCACGCCTGCGTCTTTGCGGCTTAGTACCTGCATCGCCTGATAGATCGCTCGGAACCGGCCCTGCGCCTGCGCCAGCTCCGGCGCCGTCGCGTGCACCGGCTCGGGGGCTGACTCCACCGGTGGGCGCGCCTCAGGCATGGGCGCAGACGAGCCGCCACGGGCAGAGGCCGCCGTTCCGGGTGGCTGACGCCGCTCGGCTGAGGGAGGTCGCTGCGGTGCTGTGGTTGGTGCCGCGCCTGCCGGCGTCGCACGCACGGCACCAACCGTCATGCCGTCCACCAGCGTCACTTCGGCCAGAGCCAGTTCCAGGGGGAGCGCTGCCTGCGACTCACCACGGAAGTCCACCGCGCTGAACGCTCTCAGTGCTTGGAGGATGCGCCGGGCATCTAGCGACCCAGCTGTGCGCCCCAGTTCCTCCATCGCCTCGGCGCTCAGCCCTTCCAGTCCGCCGCCGGCGCCGGCCGTCACCAGCAGCAGTGCCCGCAACTGCCCCAGCACGGCGCGGTGCAACTGCCGTCCCTCGACGCCCTCATCGAGCGCCGTCGCGATCGCCGTGAGTCCGCCGGCGAAGTCGCCCGCGGCAGCACACACGGCAAGTTCGCGGGCTCGTTCCTCCCCGGTCATCCCCAGGCCGGCGCGCGCCTGCTCAGCCGTCACGTCGGGCCCGAACGAGGCGACCAGCTGCTCCAGTAGGTTCACGGCGTCGCGCAGTCCACCGGCAGCCGCGCGTGCCACGAGACTCAGCGCCGCTGGCTCAATCTGCACGGCCTCGTGCCGGGCTATCTGATCCAGCCGTCGTACGATGTCCGCGTGACGGACGCGGGTCAAATCGAAGCGTTGACAACGGGAGATGATCGTTGCCGGCACGCGATGCGCATCCGTGGTCGCCAGCACAAAGATGATGTGTGGCGGCGGCTCTTCTAGCGTCTTGAGCAGCGCGTCAAAGGCTTGTGCGGTCAGCTCGTGCACTTCGTCGATCAGGTACACACGATAGTGCCCGCCAGACGGGTGGTAACCCACCCGGTCCCGCAGGCTGCGGATATCGTCGATGCCGCGGTTGGAGGCGGCGTCCATCTCGACCAGGTCAAGCGCACGGCCCTCATTGACGGCCAGACAGGACGGGCAACGATTGCAGGGCTCCCCCTCAGCAGGCGCGGCACAGTTCACAGCCTTGGCCAGCAGCCGCGCCATGGTCGTCTTGCCCGTACCGCGCGGGCCGCACAGCAGGTAGGCGTGCGCCACCCGCCCCTGAGCGACGGCGTTCTTCAGGGTTCGGACTACGTGATCCTGGCCAGAGACCTCGGCGAAGGCCTGCGGGCGCCACTTGCGGTACCAGACCTCGTTGCTCACGCGCACTCACCTGCCGCCATCGGCGCCGCTGGTAGCGCCATCATAGCAACGCGGCAAGTGGTATCACCAACATGGAGACCGCCGGTCAGTGGCTCCAACCGGCGGAACCAGGGGGAAAGCCGCAGGCATGCAGCACGGTGTCTTCGCGCTGCCTCATCACACGCTCTTGTTCGGGCTCGGCGTGATCGTGCCCGAGAAGGTGCAAGACGCCGTGCACCACCAGGTGCGCCAGTTCATGCGCCGCTGCTCGCTGATGCTGGACTGCCTGCCGGATGGCGGTCTCCTGAGAAACGATGACCTCGCCAAGTTGCAGGGCCGTATCGGGTGGCAGCACGAATGCAGCATCCTCACCCTCCGGCTGCCCTCCGACGGGCTGAGCGAAATCAGACAGGCCAAAGGACAGCACATCGGTCGGCTGGTCAACGCCGCGGAAGTCCCGATTGAGCTGCTGAACCGTCGCGTCATCAGTGAACAGCACGCTCACGGCCGCACCATCCTCCACGCCTTCCAGCGTCAGCGCCTGGCTCACCAGGGCCGCCACCTGGTCCGTATCTAGGCCCGGTGGGTTTTGCTCACACTCGACATCGATGGAGTAGGCCATTACGGCGATCTCATCTGGCGGGAACAGCTGATAGGCGTGGCGTCCTGCCGCTACCGGGCAAACACTGTCGCGGCGCGCTCAGCGACGTTGAGCAGCGGGCCCGGAAGCAGGCCAATCGCCAGCACGCCCAGCGTCGCCACCGCCATTGAGAGGGACAGCGAGACGGTCGGCTGGACTGGGGATTCCACGCGGGGATCGGTGAAGAACATCGAACGTACGATGCCCAGGTAATAGTAGGCGGAAACCAGCGTGTTGATCACACCGATCACCACCAGCCACACCATGTCCGCGCGCAGCGCCGCGTTGAACACGTACAGCTTGGCCCAGAAACCGGCGGTTGGGGGCAGCCCGGTGAGGGATACCAGGCAGAACGCTAGCACCAGCGCCAGTAGGGGCGCTCGTTTCCACATCCCGGCGTAGTCGGCAATGCGGTCCGAGCGAATGCGATTCGAGATCGCAAGAATGGCGAAGAAGGCACCCAGGTTGGTGAAGGTATACGCCAGGATGAAGAACAGCACCGCACTGGAGCTGACGGTGAAGCGCCCTCCCGCCGAAGCGATAGCGGCGACCCCGACCAGGAAGTTGCCGGCCTGGGCGATGGAGCTATAGCCGAACAGCCGTTTGATATTGCTCTGCTGGAGCGCCAGCACATTGCCGGCCGTCATGGACAGGGCGGCCATCAGGGCAAACATGTTCGCCCAATCACCGGCGATGGAGTCTGCTCCCAGGGTGCCGTAGAACATGCGCAACGTGATGGCAAAGCCCGCTGCTTTGGAGCCGACAGACAGATAGGCGGTCACCGGCGTGGGGGCACCCTGATAGACATCCGGCGCCCACATCTGAAAAGGCACAATCGCCATCTTGAAGCCAAAGCCAACGGCGAGTGCGCCGGCGGCCGCCAGGTACGCGGCCTTCTGACCATCGGACGCAGTGCGCAGGGCGGCGGCGATATCGGGAAGTGCCGTGCTGCCGGACAACCCGTAGAGCAGCGCCATGCCGTAGAGCATCACCGCGACGCTGGTCGCCCCCAACAAGAGGTACTTCAGACCGGCCTCGGAGGAGCGCGAATCCCGCAGGAAGCCGGCCAGTACGTACTGGGAGACGGACTGAAGTTCCAGCGCGATGAAGATCAGGATCAGGTCGTTGGAAGCAGCCAGCAGCATCGCTCCGCCCGTGATTGCCAGCAGCAGGGCGAAGTACTCCGCCGCGCGGTCGGCCATCTGATCCAGGTAATCGAGCGAGCCGAGGATAACGAAGCCGGTAATGGCCGGGAACAAGAAGTAGAAGAACAGCGTGAAGTTGTCGACGATCACCGTGCCAGCGAAGGCCAGGTCGGTCGGGCTGCCGCCGGTCTCGCGAATGAGGAGCGCGGCGGTCCATAGCGCCGACAAGACCACGCCCACCAGACCGACCTCGGCCAGCACCCGCTTGTTCGAGCGGGGCGGCAGCAGGTCAAGGACGAGGACAAGCCCCGCCGCCAGGAACATCACCAGCACCGGGCCGATGCGATCAAGGTTTTCCACGGGTCAGCGTCCTATCCCAGCCGTTCCACCACAACCTGAACGCTGGGTTCGATGAGATCGATCAACACTTGCGGATACACGCCGACGCCGATGATGACGAGCGCCAGCGCACCTACCGGCACCCGCTCCCACCAGCGAGTAGCGTCCGGCAGCGCCTCCCACTCGGCCATCGGCGGGCCGTGCATCACGCGCTGAATGGTCCAGAGGATATACCCCGCCGCAAACGCGACACCGGTCACGGCGAGGATCGTCCACACCTCGTACTTCTCGAAGGTGCCCAGAAACACAAGCAACTCGGCGATGAAGCCGGAGAGCGCGGGCAGACCGAGCGAAGCGAACCCGGCGAAGGTCATCGCTACGCCAATGAACGGCCAGTGCCGCGCCAAGCCGCGCATCCGGGCGATGTCGCGGGTATGGGTCCGGTCATAGATCAGGCCGACCATCACAAACAGCAACCCGGTAATCGTGCCATGGGTGAACATCTGGACCGTCGCACCGGTAAGGCCGACCTTGCCCAAGGCGCTGATACCCAGCAGCACGTAGCCCATGTGCGACACCGAGGAGTACGCGATCAGACGCTTGAGATCCCGCTGACGCAGCGTGATGAAGGCGCCGTAAACCACGTTCACGGCCGCGATAAAGGCAAACAGCGTGGCGTAGTCCTTGGCCACCTCGGGCAGGATTTGCACGCCGAGGCGAATCATGCCGTAGCCGCCCATCTTCAGCAGCACACCGGCCAGCAGCACCGACACTGCGGTAGGCGCGTCCGAGTGCGCGTCCGGCAGCCAGGTGTGGAAGGGCACGATCGGGAGCTTGACCAGGAAGGCCGCCATGATCAGGAAGAAGATGGCAGAGGCGGGAATGATTGGGTCCTGAAGCGGCCCCATCCGCCCCAGCTCGACGATATCGAATGTCCCGGCGGAGTAGCCCAGCGCCAGGATGCCCACCAGCATCAGCGAAGAGCCGGCAATGGTGTACAGCACAAACTTGATCGCCGAGTACTGGCGACGACCGCTGCCCCAGATCGAAATCAGGGCGTACATCGGCACCAATTCGACTTCCCAAAACAGGAAGAACAGTACGAAATCGAGCGCCGTGAACACGCCGAGCACGCCCGTCTCCAGCACCAGGATCCAGGCAAAGTACTCTTTCGGCCGCAGGCTGATGTTCCAGGAGATGAGGACTGCCAGCAGCGTCAGGAAGGTCGTCAGCAGCACCAGCGAGATACTGATCCCATCGACGCCGACGCGGTACTTGAGGTCAAAGCCACCGAAGTCCGGCGTCAGCCACTTGATGGTGTTGATGAACTGGAACTCATCCTCCGGCTTGAAGCCGATCACCATTACCACGGACAGCACAAATGCCGCCAGCGTGAACAGCACTGCCACCAAGCGCGGCAGCGCCACCCGCTCACGCGGCAGCAGCGCGATCACCAGCGCACCGGCGGCCGGCAAGAAGATCAAGGCAGAGAGCACTGACGTGCCTCCCAAACTGTCCGGCGCCTAGCGCAGCGCCGTAATGAACAAGAACAACACCATGAGCGCCGCACCGCCCGTGAGCATCAGGCCGTAGGACTGCTCTGACCCCGTCTGCGCCCGACGCATGATCGCGCTGGCGCCCCGTGTAAAGCGCGCGACACCATTGACGGCGCCATCCACTACTGTCGCATCGAACCAGGCGGCCAGCCGCCACACGCCCTGGTAGAGAATGCCGCCGACGATTGCCCGCTCGTACAGCTCATCCAAAAAGTACTTGTGCGAGAACAGCACGTAGAACGGTCGCGCCAGCAAGCTCAGCGGCACGCGCACCCGGCCACCGGCGTACAGCAGCGCCGCAAAGGCGATGCCCAGTACCGCCAGTACCGACGACGAGATCGCGATGCCCCAGTTGAAAGGATGTGGCTCGTGCCGCAGCGTCTCCGGCACGGACTGAAGGATAAAGTCCCCAAACGGGTGGTGAAAGAACGGCGCGTTGACCAATCCAGACAAGATCGACGGTACTGCCAGGATCGCCAGCGGCAGCCACATCACAAGCGGTGACTCATGTGGCATCGCATGGTGCGCCGGAGCGTGGGCGCCGCCGTCCGGTTGGGCGTGCGCATCGTGCGACTCGTCGCCATGGGCGCTGGCGCCGCCGTGCCCGCCGCCTGGTTCACCACCGCGGTACTCACCGAAGAACGTCAAGAACACGGCCCGGAACATGTAGAAGGCAGTCATGAAGGCCACGGTCAGCGCGGCCGCAAACAGCAGCTTGTTCTCGTACCAGGCATCGACTAGGATTTCGTCCTTGCTCCAGAAGCCGGAGAGCGGTGGAATGCCCGCCAGCGACAGCGAGCCAATGACGAACGTGGCGAAGGTGATGGGCATGTAGCGGCGCAGCCCGCCCATCTTGTGCATGTCGAAGGTGTTCGTGCCGTGGTTGACCGAGCCGGAACCCAAGAACAACATCGCCTTGAAGAAGGCATGGTTCATCAGGTGGAAGATGCCGGCCACCAGCCCGCCAACCCCCAGCGCCAGCATCATGTAGCCAAGCTGGGAGATGGTGGAGTATGCCAGCACGCGCTTGAGGTCGCGCATCACCAGGCCCATAGTGGCCGCCACTAGCGCGGTAATCGCGCCGATGATGGCGACGACATCCATCGCCTGCTCGCTGGCCTCGTACACCGGGAACAGCCGCGCCACCAGATAGACGCCGGCCGCGACCATGGTTGCCGCGTGGATCAGGGCAGACACCGGCGTCGGGCCCTCCATCGCATCCGGCAGCCAGGTATGCAGCGGGAACTGGGCGCTCTTGCCGGCGGCCCCCGCGAATACACCCAAGGCGAACAGCGTGATGATGTGGTCAGGGATGCGGTGCGCCTCGGCGATCTCCTGGATCTCGAGGATGTTGAAGGTGTGCGTGCGGGTCCAGATCAGCAGGATGGCGATCAAGAAGCCGACATCACCGGCGCGGGTGACGATGAATGCCTTCTTGGCCGCGGCCGCCGGCGACGTGTAGCCAGGACGCGCCGGATTGGCGAACCAGAAGCCGATCAGCAGGTACGAACACAGGCCAACCAGCTCCCAATGCATGAACAGCATGAGCATGTTGTCCGCCAGCACCAAGCCCAGCATGGAGGTGGTGAACAGCGACAGAAAGGCGTAGTAGCGAGGATAGCCGGGATCACCGGCCATATACCCCTGCGAGTAGAACTGCACAAGCAACGCAACGGCAGTGACCACCACCAGCATCACGGCGGTGAGGCCATCTAGCCGGATACCGATCGGCACGTCTAGATGGATGTCGCCGGCCGCTATGCTCAGCCAGCGATGTTCACCAAAGCCAACCATCTGGCCCGGCTCGGCAGCGTTCATCACCACGCCCAGCGTCTGCAGCGCGAGCAGAAAGGAGCCGGCCATCAGCAGAATAGAGAGCGTGGAGAGTGAGCGGGGGTTGGGGCGGATCGGCGCCGGGATGACGTACTGCGCCGCGATCAGCAGGCAGGACGCCAGCGGCAGCAGGTAGATCAGCCAGACCTGGAACTCATTGATCGAATCGAACATGCGGATCCGGGTCCTAGATCTTTCTCAGAATCTCGTTGGCCACGTGGGTCTTACTGTCGGGCACGTAGATCTTGCGTGGAGTCATCTCGCCCGCCTCGGCCAGATCACCAACCACTACCACGCGCGTGGCGACACCCTCGGCGTTGAACAGCTCTTTCCACAACTCCGCGATGTAGCGGTTTTTGACCTCGAACAGTTCGGTCCACATCTGTCAGTCGCGACCGGCAAGGGCCGGAATCGCCGCACTCGGCTCCCGCACGCCCGCCGCCTGCCGCCCTCCTTTGCGCGCTCAGCGCTTCAACAGGTCAATCTGCTCGATGTCGACGGTGGACCGGGTGCGATACACCGAAACCGCCAGTGCCAGCGCCACGGCTGCCTCGGCCGCCGCGACGGTGATGACGAAGATCACGAACACGTGGCCCGCCAGGGCAGGACGGCCATCGGCCAGTGTGACAAAGCGATTGAAGGCGACCAGCGTCAAGTTGACGGCATTCAGCATCAGCTCAATGCCCATCAAGATGATAATCGCATTCCGTTTGGCCAGCGCGATCCACAGGCCGATACCGAACAGGACCGCGGATACGACGAGATAGTGTTCCAGCGAAACGCTCATGGGCGATTGGTACTGCCGTGCCGTCGATTTAGGCCGCCGCTCACAGAATGACAGCGCCGCAACTTACAGGAAAGCCCCTTGCTCAATGCCCGCCGTGTGATCCGGCCGCTACCACTTCCCGACCGGCGGCTTCGGCCGTGTTCACCTCGCCTTCACCTTCGCCCGCCAGCTCACGCCGCTCCGGTTCGTCACGGGCGGCGCGCACCAGCACGATTGCGCCCACCATCGCCGCGATCAGCAGCACCGATGCCACCTCGAACGGCAGTAGATAGCGGTTGGTCAGCGCCGTGCCGATCTCCAGCGCCGTTGCCGGAAAATCGCCGCGCGCCGCCGTAGACCAGTCGGTCTGGGTGGCGATGTAGACCATGATGCCCGAGACCACCGACGCGACGAACAGACCCGGCCCGACCATTCGCGTCTCGGAGTTGCCGGTCTGGCTGTTCGGGGTGAGCATGATGGCAAACACCACCAGCACACCGACGGCGCCGGCATACACCAGCACCTGCGCCACCGCGACGAAGTCCGCCGATAGTGTGACAAACAAGCCCGCCAGGCCGGCAAATGCCAGAATCAGCCACAGGACGGCGTGCAGCAGGCTGCGCGCCAGCATGATTCCCAGCGCCGAGCCCACTGCCAGGGCACTCAAACCCCAAAACGCTGCCGTGACACCGAAGCCATCCATCCTGCACCTCGCCGCGCTATGCCGGCGAACCTCCCGCCGCACTGTACCCGGCCGCGGACGGCGCGGGCACGTGCGTGACGATGCCAACATCCTCGGTCAGCGTCAGGCGGCGCGGCGTCTGCGTGTGCTCCAGCTTGAGCAGGCGCACGTAGCCGACGATCAGCCCTGCCGTCAGCAGCCAGTTGATCACCGCGAACGGCGCCAGGATGATGCCCGGCGCGTCGAGCTGATACCACAGAGCCACTTCAAAGGCGACCAGCACCACGTTCAGCAGCCCCATGGGCACCAGGAACTGCCAGGAGAACTTCAGCGACTGGTCGATGCGCAGGCGGGGCACCGTGCCGCGCGCCCACACAAACAGCCAATAGCCGAGCAGCATCTTCACGAAGAATAACACCCAGGATGGAATGATCACATCCAGGTAGTAGGTCCACCACCCGCCGAAGAAGAAGACCGCGAACAGTCCGCCGATGATCAGGGCGTTAGCCAGTTCCACGGCATAAAATAAGCCGAACTTCATACCGGAATACTCAGTATGGTATCCGGCGACGATCTCGGATTCAGCTTCGGCGATGTCGTAAGGCGACCGGCCGATCTCCGCAAGTGACGCTATCAGGTAGATGGCAAAGGGCAGTGGCAGCAGAAAGACGTTCCAGGTGTTGTGGTCTTTCTGAAAGTTGATGATCTCGCCCAACTGCATTGATCCGGTGAGCACCACGACCGATAGCAGCGAGATGACTGCCGGTAGTTCGTAGCTCAGCACCATCGCGATCGTGCGCATCGCGCCCAACAGGGAGTACTTGTTGTTGGAGGACCAGCCGGCCATAAACACGACCAGCGGCATGACCGAGCCCACGGCGATGATGAACAGCACGCCAACGTTGAGGTCAGCCACGGTCATCCCGTCGCCGAACGGCACCACACCCAGGGTCAGCACCGTGGGGATGAACAGCAACAGCGGCGCTAGCCAGAACACCCACTTATCGCCCAGACGCGGCGTGAGTGATTCCTTCTGCATCAGCTTGATGGCGTCCGCCACCGGCTGCAGCAGCCCTTGCGGACCGACGCGGTTCGGCCCGCGCCGGATCTGGATGCGGGCAATCACCCGGCGCTCGACCCAGATCAACGCCAGCATTGCCACGCCTAGGAACAGGCCGATAGCGGCGGCGCCGATACTGCCGGAGACGATGTAGGCGATCTCGTCCCAGCCCTTGTCACGCAGCCAGCCAAGCAGCCCGTTCACCGGGTTCGCCAGGGAGCGCAAGTCCCACCAGTTGGCGAGAACGTTCATGCTCACCACTCCAGCACCCGCGAGCGGGCGCGTCTCACACCAGACACAACCCCGGGCACGCATCCGGTCATCGGTCGAGTTCTCCGATGACGATATCCACCGAGCCAAACGAAACGATCGCGTCGGCAATGGTCAGCCCAATGACCATCTCACGCAGTAATGACAGGTTGATGAGCGACGGCGGGCGCATGTGGAACCGCCACGGCGAGGTACCGCCGTCGGAAACCAGGTAGAACCCCAGTTCACCCTTCGGCGCCTCAACACGCGCGTAAGCCTCGCCAACCGGCGGCCGGATCGACAGGGGCACGTCTACCTTATGTGGACCGCCAGGCAGGGCACGCAGCGCTTGATCGACGATCTTCACGCTTTCCCGCATCTCAGCGAGCCGCACCAGGAAGCGGTCGTACGAGTCACCGTTCTCGCCAACCGGCACTCGGAAGGCGAAGCGATCATAGATGCTGTAGGGATCGGCCTTACGGATATCCCAGGCAACGCCGCTGGCGCGCAGCATCGGGCCGGTGAGGGAGGCGTTAATGGCAGCAACGGTTGGGATCACGCCAATGCCCTTCGAGCGCGCCAGCAAGATCTCATTCTCCAGCAGCATCTGCTCGACTTCATCGAGCCGCCCGGGAAACTGATCGATAAACCGGCGGCAAGCGGGTACGAACTCATCAGGCAGGTCGAAGGACACGCCACCGATACGCATGTAGTTGAGCGTCAGGCGCGCGCCGCATGTCATCTCGAACAGGTCAAGGATCTTTTCGCGTTCGGCGAACAGCCACATCAGCGGCGTTTGCCAGGCGCCGGCGTCATTGATGAAGGTGCCCACGGCCATGCAGTGATTGGCCAGCCGCTGCAGCTCCGCCATGATCACGCGAATGTGCTCGCCCCGTTCCGGCACGGCGATCCCGGCCAGCTTCTCAGCCGTCAGGCAGTAGGCGAGATTGTTGGACATGGAAGAGAGGTAGTCGGCCCGGTCGGTGAAGGGGATGTTCTGGGTGTAGGTGCGCTCCTCGGCAAGCTTCTCCATGCTGCGATGGAGGTAGCCGACCACCATCTCGGCATCAGTAATACGTTCGCCGTCCAGCGTCACCTTCATACGAAACACCCCGTGCGTGCTGGGGTGCTGCGGACCAATGTTGACGACGTAGGGCTCGGTGCTGAAGTTCGTCACTGCCTGCCGAGTCGCGCGCGGCGCTGGGATGGCTGACAGAGTGGGCGGGCGCGATGCAGCCCTCTGTCAGACGCCAAGCCGGTGCGGTCCTCGCCTCCCCTGACTGCCGGGTGTGCCGGCGGGTTAGTTCTGGCCGGAATCGGGCGTCACCGCGCCCATTTGCTGGTGGCCATACCGGCGGCGGTCGTCGTGCGGACGCACGCCTGGCGTGGGGCCCGGCCGCCATCCGGCTTCCTGCTCCGTCCAGCGCGGGCCGCTGATCACACCCCGGTCGCCACCCTCCTTTGGAAAGTGCGGCAGTCCCGGCCTGAAGCGGCCCTGGCCGATTTGAAGGAAGCTCTTGCGCAACGGGAAGCCTGAGAAGCCCTCCCACAGGAACAGGCGGCGCAGGTTCGGGTGACCCGCAAATCGAATCCCCATCAAGTCGTAGACTTCGCACTCCTGCAGGTGCGCGCCCCACCACACGCCGGTCAGCGTTGGCACCACCGGGTCGGCGTAATCTTGGGGTCGCACCTTGAGCGTGATGAACTGATTGCGGGTGATGGACTGGAGGTGATAGACGACCTCGAAGTACTCTTCCCAATCCACCGCGGTCACGTCAGTCGCCATCTCGAAGGCAAGCGCGGGGTCGTCGCGGAGGAAGGCCGCGACCTCAGCGACCTGCTCCGCTGCCACTTCCACCCACACATCGTTGGCTGTGACGACCGCCTCAGGGAATCGCTCCCGGATACGTTCGGCCACCGCCGTCCCGGTCAGCCATGCGGTCATGCGCCGGTCACCTCACGTGGCACCGTGGCTACCTCCACTCAAAGGCGCGCTTGCGCCAAGCGTACACGTAGCCCACGCCGAGGATGGCGATGAATAGCAGCGCGTCCACAAAGGCGAACAGCTTTTCTTGGCGCAGCGCCACCGCCCAGGGGTAGAGAAATACGGTCTCGATATCGAATACAACAAACAGCAGGGCGAAGACGTAATAGCCGGAGTGGAATTGCACCCAGGCGGATCCCTCCGCTTCAATCCCGCACTCGTACGTGTCCTGCTTGATCGCGTTGGGGTCCTTCGGGCGGATCTTGACCAGCCCGAGCAGGAAGGAAATCACCAGGGCCACGGCGGGCAGCGACAGCCCGACGACGACCAGGAATCCCATATGTCCCCACTGGCCGAGCATACCGTTCCTGCCCCGCTTGTGAATTCCGTCGCGCGTGCGGCCACTATAACACCGGGGATCCGTTGGAACAACGCGCGGTAACGCGCGGCCACGTCCGCCTTTGTGCCGCTCCCAGCGCGCCCGTATAGTGAGTGCGAGCCACCTACTCTGTTCACCCCCGGAGTCCTGCATGCTCATCGATATGCATTCACACACCTGGCCGCGCTCACACGACTCGGTGCTGAGCCCCGATGACCTTGTGATCCGGGCCAAGCAATCCGGCCTGGACGCGATTGTCTTCACCGAGCATGACACCCTCTGGGACTACAAGTCGGTCAAGGCGTTGTGCGAGAAGCACAACTTCCTCGTGCTGGCCGGGGTGGAGATCTCAACCGATGACGGCCATATGCTGACCTTCGGCGTGGATAAGTACATATTCGGCATGCATCGCTCAGATGAACTGGCCAAGCATGTGCACAAGGCCGACGGGGTGATGGTGGCCGCCCATCCCTATCGCCGCCAGATGCCGTGGTACGTACGCAATGACGCCGAGTACCAGGCCGCCCTGGAGAAGGCCTCGCGCAATCCGGCGTACAAGTTCGTGGACGCATTCGAAGAGCTGAACGGGCGCGGCTCCGATAAGGAGAACGCCTTCTCCAAGCGGCTATGCGAGATGATGGGCATGCCCGGCACCGCCGGCACTGACTCGCACGCCATCCAGGACATCGGCCGCTGCGCCACGTACTTCGAAAAGGAAATCCACGACGAGCGCGACCTCATCCGCGAGCTCAAGGCCGGCCGCTTTTATGCCGTCGATCTGCGCGCCGGGGTTGCCCGCTGAGGCCGGCACGCGGGTTTGACACCTATCTCCGGCTGGCGTATGAAGCACTCAGCCGCCAGTCGCCACCCGGGCATCTGCCCCGGCCGGCGGCCGGATGCGCCCCACCCTGAACCGGAGGGCAGAATGGCCGATTCCATCATCACCGAAGAGATGCAGGCCGTTGTCGGCATCGAGTCCGAGCCGTGGACGTTGGAGGTGAGCAACACCTCGGCGCGCATGTTTGCGCGTTCCGTCGGTTACACAGACCCGCTGTTCTACGACGAAGCGTTCGCCAAGAGCAAGGGATATCGCGGCATCCCTGCGGCGCCGCACTACCTTGGCACCCCCGTCTTTGATCCGCGCAACTCCGACCCGACGTTCGGCGCCCGGCGCGGGAGCGGCCCGCGGCTGAAGCACAACTTCAAGCGGGTGCTAAACGGCGGCACGGACATCGAGTACTTCGACACCATCTGCGCGGGCGACGTGCTAACCGCCACCAACAAGATCGCCGAGTTGCAGGAGCGGCAGGGCAGCCTCGGTGTCATGCTCATCACCATCACCGAGACCACCTATCGCCGTGATGGCCAGGTTGTCGCCATCTCGCGCGGCACCGGAATCAACTACTAGTCCAGGTACGGCCGCCCACCGGGCGGCGATTCGGGAGGAAGGAGTCCGAGCGACGTGGTAGCAACAGACCAGAAGCAACTGACGTACGAAGACGTCGAGATCGGCCAGCAGCTCGAACTGAAGATCACCCCCAGCACCCAGCAGCTGGTCCAGTGGGCCGCCGGCTCCGGCGACTTCTACCAGATCCACTACGACACCGAGTTTGCCAAGAGCACGGGCCTGCAGGGCATCATCGTGCACGGAGCGCTCAAGCACGCCTTCCTGGGGCGGATGCTGCACGAGTGGATTCGCTACGACGGCCGGGTGAAGCGCTGGGGCGTCTCCTATCGCGGCATGGATCTTCCCGGTCAGGAAATGACCTGCCGCGGCGTGGTCACCGGCAAGCGCCAGGAGGGCGGCGAGAACCTCGTTGACCTCGACGTGTGGACGGAGAACCCGCAGGGGCAGAAGACCACCCCTGGCACCGCCACCGTCTCGCTGCCCTCGCGCGGCTAACGCTGCATCTGCTCCATCGTGACGGGCTGTCCCTTCGCAGGGCAGCCCGTTTGTCATGGTGACCGTGCTACTGCCGTACCGGCAGATCGCCCTGATCCGGCGCGTCCGGCATCCACTCGCGCCGGAATTCCATGGTCAGGAAGGTGTGGAAGCCGCGGCGATTGATGCCGATCGCCTGGAAGCCCGCCTTGCGAAAGGATTGCTGCGCGCGGACGTTCCAATCCAGGGTGTTCAGGTAGATGCGGCGCATCCCCGCCTCGACGAACAGGTAACGAACGAACGTCCGCACGGCATCGCTACCATAGCCGTGGCTCCAGTACCGCTTGTCACCGATCGTCACCCCCAGCTCGGCTTCGCCGCGTCGCTCGTCGATGTTGTAGTACATCAAGTTGCCGATGTGATTGCCATCGAGATCCTCGATGGCGAACACCCGACGATACGGGCTGGGGAACCGCAGGTCATCGACATAGCCGGCCAGGTACTCTTGGAACGAGGAACGCAGCGGAGAAGCGGCGTCGAACCGGGCCAGCTCCGGATCACGCCGCCAGGTGTAGTCTGCCTCCGCGTCGCTCACCCGCTTACGTCGAAGTCGCGTCAGCCGGCCGCAGGCTATCTGATCGTCTACGGTTGTCATCAGCCGTCACCGTGACGCGATTGTCGCATGACCCGTGCGGCCTTTCCAGAAGCCTAGAGTGTGCCTGGACGGCTGCTAAGCAGCGCCAGCGCTTGTCGCACCATCTCTGCCTCGTTGCCATAGGTCAGCGCGGACTCGGCCTCGTTCGCCGGGAACCACTGCACCACATCGTACTCGTGGTCGTGCAGGTCCACGTCGCCACCGACGGGCGTCATCAGGTAGTAGTGCACCCGTTTGTGAAACCGCTTGCCCTGCTCGGCGCGGGTGAACCAGTACTCGATTTCGCCGACCTTGCGTTCGATGCGGACCTCGAGGCCGGTCTCCTCGCGCACCTCGCGGCGGGCAGTGTCTTCGTGGCTCTCGCCGGGTATGGGCGTGCCCTTAGGCAATCCCCACAACCGGGCCGCGTTGCGGCCACACAGGACGATCTCAGCGCCGTCCGGTGCCGTGCGATACACCACTCCGCCAAAGGATTCAAGGTCTTCCACTTCCAGCCGCCGGCCGGGCCGTCTGCCGGAACCCATGCCACCACCCCATGTGCCGGCCGCGGCGCCATGGCATCTGAATGAGCGCATGCGCGGGCGCCCGCAGCCGGACCCGTGTTCTTGGCTCTATTGTACGGTGTCAGGGCCGCAGTCCGAGCGGATCGTTGCCGAACTCAGCTTGTTCCAGCGCCGCCTCAAGCGCGTCCTGGTGGCTGGCCCCATCCAGCTGCAGGCGGCTGCGCAACACCGTGATCGCGTCATCGCCGCCGATCTCGCCCAGCGCGGCGATGGCCGCCTCTTGAACTTCGCTGTCCTCGTCGTCCAGGTGCTCGGCCAGGAAGGCCACGGCCTCGTCGTCACCAATCGCACCCAGCGCGCCGGCGGCCTCGTAGCGCAACAGCGGATCACCGCTATCCAGTTCCTGCAGCAATGTTGGAAGCCAGTAGCTATCGGCGCTGCGCCCCATGGCATGCACGGCGCTGGCCACCAGCCGGTCATCACCGCTGCTGTATGCCTCCTCGATCAGATCCCGCGCCCAAGGCTGGCTGGAGGCGCCGGCCGCCTCCACGGCACGGCCGCGCACATCAGGCGACTCAGCCGGATCGGTCGCGACGCCGCGCAATGTGTCGGTTACCAGCACCAGATCGCGCGGCCGAACATCACCGTATTCACCCAGCAGCACAAACCGGCCCAACGCCAGGGCGGCGGTGGATCGCACCGACTCGTCTGGGTCGTCGCGGACCAGCCGGACGAAGTCAGGGATCACGTCCCGTTCCTGGTCCTCCCACAGACCTTCAATCGCCAGCCGCCGCGCGGCCGGTTCACTGTCGCGCAGGGCCGTGGTGTACACCGCATCGAAGTTGAGTTCGGGATTGTCATCCGCTAGCTCAGTGATGCGCTCCAGCACGGCCAGGCGCCGCGCCGGTGGCAGCCCTGGCCAGCGGTCGGCGAACCGCTCTCGATCCTCTCCGTCCAGGTGGCTCAGAAGGCTGAGCCGCGCCGTGCGTAGCGGCGTTCGTTCATCGGCAATTTCGTCAAGGTAGGATTGCATGCTCATCGCTGCCTGCCGTGTTGATGTCACGGCCACCGGGGGCGGCTCCGCTCCAAGGGCCCGTCTGATCATATACCCCCGCGTTCCCCCGTGGCGTCACCAATCTGACGGTGACGGCGGATGGACGGTCTCGGCGCCAGCAACAGCAGCAGCCCAACCATTCCCAGCAGTGTCACCGCGCTGACCATCAGCCCGCGTCGCAGTCCCGGCGTTTGGTATCGGAAGACGACGCTGTGCGTTCCGCCCGCAACCGCCACGCCCCGAAACATCCCATCAACCAGCAGCATTTCGCTGATCGTTCCATCTACGCGCACCGACCAGCCACGACCGGCCGCGTCGCGCAGCACCAGGAGGGACGGCGTGGGGGCTGACACCAACACCTCAACCTGGCTTGTGCTGTACCGGGCAATGCGCGCGCTGCCCACACCGGCCTCGGTGGATGGCGCGACACCCTGCGTGGGCTGCCGGTCCACCACAACCGTGCCGGGTGGCAGATCCACGGCTCGCCGGATGGCGGTGTCGCGGTCCGGTTCCACGACATAGCTTCGGGCCAGCGATGCTCGCGCAGGGGTACGACGGTCGAGATACAAGGTTGGACCGGTACCGGCCACCGGCTCCAGAGTGCGGTCCAGAATCACCGGCCGCGCGACCCCGCTACGGTCGTCCAGCAAAGCCAGTGCGTACAATCGCACCTGTGCCTGCGGGGTGATGTTACGAATGGTAAGTGCTTGGAACACGGCCGGCCGGCCGAAGGATTGCTCGGTCGCGAGCGCTCGCCCCCCATCGGGCAGTACCACTAGCCGGGACGGTGACAGGCGCTGGCTATCTCCCACATCGACGCCGGCTACCAGCGTACGCAGGCGGTCAGGAGCGCCCGCTTCACTCACGATCACCTCCACCGCAGGCGAGCCATCGGCTGGGGCGTCGATCACATCGGCCAGCAGCGCCAGGCCGGTCGAGGCGTGTCGATCGGTCAACACCAACCGTCGCTCGCCACCGGCAACGATCTCCAGCGGCACTCCGGCGACGAACTCGACGGCGCCGGCGCTCACAGTCGCGTTCGGCGGGCCAAAGACGTGGGTCACGCCCAGCCGCGGTCCGAGCAAGTCGCGGATGTCGCTGTTCAGGATACCTGTCCCGGTCAGTCCCAATGCTCGTAGGGAAGGCGCCGGGGTGAAGCCGGCATCACCAATGGCATCGAGAACGTTCACCTGGTCCAGCATGGCGCTGCCACCCGCCAGGCGGTCCCGTCCCTGCCGTACCGTCTGATACCCACCGAAGCCGGGCTCCGGCGGCAGGTCCGAGGCGGCGATACCGGCCATTCGCGCCACGCGCGCCGGAGCATCGCCGAAGCGCAACAGCGGCACGATCGCCGGTTCGACCTCGAACGCCAGGCGGCCGGTCGTTTGGGTGAACGGCAGCCGCGCCCCCGCCACGATCAGCTCGACCGTGAGCGCCAGGACCACGGCTAGCGCAAGCCACCGGCGTGGCCGCAGCAGCGGCAGCACGACGGCTACGTCCACGGCGATCACCGCCAGACCCAGCCAGATTTCCTGCACCCCAGCGCCTGGTAGCGGCACGGCTCCGCGGTGGATCAGGATCAGGACGGCCAAATCCAGGAGAACCAACGCCACGAGCGCATCGCGCCAGAGATATGACCACCACCGCCGCCGCGGCCGCCGTCCTGATCTGGGCCAGAGCGCATCAACCCCGGCGCCGGCGAGCACAGCTACACCCAGCGTCACCAATAGCAGTCCATGGGATGGCTGCATCCCGGCGGTGTCGCCCGCCATGGCCTCAGCCAGCAGCCGCCGCAGCGGGGCAGGGTCTGCGAGCGACACCAGCAGACCGGCAATCAACACCAGCAGGCCAAAGGCAGCCGGACGGGCGCCGCGCCTCAGGCCGAGGACGGCCAGTCCCAGCGCGATGACGCCGGTGTAGCTGATGAATTGCCGGTCCGGGTTCTCACTGAACCCGGGCAGCAGCGCCTGCACCATTGCCCCAGCGGGCACGCGCACCACCGCCGTCGATGCAGGAAGCAGCAGCCCGCCCGCGTTGCGGTCAGCTTGGAGTTCCCACCATGGGAGCAGTTGCACTGCCGCCAGCGCCGCACCCAGCGCCGGTATCAGGCCGGCCAGCAGCAGCGACCGCCCGGCGAGCGTTGCCACCTGGCCTGCTCCAGCCCGTGTGGGGCGCCAGCGCGGCAATGCTGGCGGCACGGCCAGCACCAGTAGCAGCAGCCAGCCTGCCCCCAGCGTCAACAAAGTCACCTGTGGCCGGCCCGCGAGCGCGCTGAGCGCTAGCGCAGCTGCCGCCAGCGCGCTGCCGGCGATGAGCGAACGCCGGTGGCCCAGCGCCGCACCCAGGAGCACCAGCGGCGTCCACGCTGCCGCCTCCACGATCTCTGGCTCAATCGCGTTGGCGCCAATGAAGCCGCCCAGGCCAAACACGACCGCAGATACAAAGGCAGCCGCCTGTACGAGCCGCAGCCCGTAGCGGACGCACAAGTACATCCCAACTGCCGCCACCACGGCGTGCGCCGCGGTAGAGCGTGCAAAGACTTCGGGAGCGTCCCACCAGCGCAGCAGCAGCGTGCCTGGGTACAGCGCGGCGTGGTGCAGGTCGGCCAGCAGCGGCATGCCGGTAAAGGTATATGGATTCCACTGCGGCGCCTGTCCCTCCCGCAACGACCCGGCGAGCAACTGGCGAAGCGGGTACACCCGGCGAAACAGCTCCGGAGCAGCGGCGATACCGGCTTCAAACAGCAGGGTTCGATAGAAGAGCAGCACCAGCACAGGCAGGGTGATGAGCGCTACCACGTCCGCCAGCGCCTGCGGCCGCCACAGCCAGCGCAGCAGGAGGACCATCCGTCCAGTGAACGCGGCCAGCCACGATCCGGCTGTGGCACCCGCTGCGGCCTCCTGCCTGGCGGCGCCGGCCGGGCCCGCCCCCTGCTCGGTCTGCTCTTCCTGATCTGTCCCGCCTGTCCGTGTGCCAGTAACCGGAGGCGCAACTGCAACTGCGGCATCAGCGACCGCGGCAGGGTGGGTCGCGCCGGACTCATGCTCCGGTCCCGGCTCGACCGGCAGCATCCCTGGCTCTGGCGCGGAAGTCGCGGTCAAGCCGGCAGAATTGGCTCCAGATACAGCTTGTGCGGCGCGGGCTGGATCGCGTGGCCGGCTGCTGACTCCTGGGGATGTGCGGCGTGCCGCGGCCCGGCGGGACTTTCGGCTCACAGCGGCAACTCCGCCCGCGGTTCGCGCTCCATCAGCGCCCGCGCTGCCGCCTGTGGGGAGCGGTTCTCGAACAGGACGGCATACATCTCTTCGGTGATGGGCATGGAAACGCTGTTACGGCGCGCCAGCATCCGAGCGGCAGCCGTGGTCGGGACACCCTCCGCCACGTGGCCCAGGGTAGCCAGGATCTGAGGCAGACTCCGGCCGCGGCCCAGCGCCTCACCAACACGCCGGTTGCGGCTCAGGGGGCTGGCGCAGGTGGCAATCAGGTCGCCCAGGCCGCTGAGCCCGGCGAAGGTGAGGGGATCGGCGCCCATCGCCACCCCCAGCCGCGAGATCTCGGCCAGCCCCCTGGTCATCAGCGCCGCCTTGGCGTTATCGCCGGAGCCCAGGCCATCACCGATGCCGGTCGCCAGGGCGATGATGTTCTTGAGCGCGCCGCCTAGCTCGACCCCCACCACATCGTCATGGGTATAGACACGAAACTGACCTGTCGTGAGCGCTGCCTGCACCCTTTGGGCAGCGTCGCGATTGCGGGAGGCGGCAACGGCGGTGGCCATCAGCCCTCGGGCGATCTCGTCCGCCAGGTTCGGGCCCGAGAGCACCACGACCGCCCGAACGCGCGGCCCGGCGACGCCGTGCAACACCTCGCTCATCCGGCAACCGGTGGCGGTTTCTATCCCCTTGGCCGCAGAAACCAACACGACGCTGGGTCGGAGCAGGCCCGCCAGTCGCTCCGCGTTGTCGCGCATCCGCTGGGCAGGCACAGCCAGCAGCACCACGCCACATTGTGGAACGATTCCAGGGTCGTCGGTGATATCAACCTCGGGCGGAAGGCAGACCGCAGCACTGCGGGCCGGGTGGGTTCGCCGGCTGACGATCAACGCGGTCTCGGCAGGGTCGCGGGTCAACACCGTCACGGGCGTGGAGGCGCGGGCCAGGCACTGGGCAAGCGTGAGTCCCCAGGCGGTCGCACCTGCCACCAACCAGCGCTCGCCCGTCATGCTCCGCGATCCTGGACGGCGGCCGGTACCGGCCCGGCCCCTGTGTGGCGCGTCCGCCAGACAAGCCTACCGCATCGGCGGCGGCAGGCACAGCATGACGGCGTTGCGCCCCGTCATCGGTTCAGCGGCTGCGCCCGCCGCTGGGCGCCGGTGTGTTGGGTGGTATCCGTCGCTGTCCGCCTTGGCCTAACTTTGGCTCCGTACCCGCTAGCAGGCGGCGGATATTGCCACGATGCAGCAGCACGATCAGCGGCGCCGCCGCCACGGCCCACACACTGTACACAGCATCGATCCGGCCGGTCGCAGCCAGCGCCACAATCAGCACGGCTCCGGTAACGGTGGCGGCAATCGACATCAGCGAGACGTAGCGCCACCGCCACAGCAGCACCGCCGCCACCACCAGTGCCACGAATACCACCACAGGCAGCATGGCCAGTGTGGCGCCGACGGTGGTGGCGACCCCACGGCCCCCACGGAAACCGGCGTACACGGGCCAATCGTGCCCGGCCACGGCGGCCAGGCCGGCCAGGACCTCGACCAGTGGCTCGCCGGTCAGCCAGCGAGCGAGCAGGACCGGTCCAGCGCCCTTCGCGATGTCCCATGCCAGCACAAACAACGCCGGGCCTTTGCCCAGCGTGCGTAAGGTATTCGTGGTGCCGGTGGATCCGCTGCCAAACTCGCGGATATCCACGCCCCGCAGCAGCCGGCCGGCCAGCAGCCCGGTGGGGATAGCGCCGGCGAGGTATGCGCCAACCACGAGCAACACCGAAGTCATCATCCTGCGTCTGCCTTCCGCGGGCGGGGGGCTCGCCGGCTACCGCCGGTGGGGCGGCCGCCCACCGCTTTCCGATGCTCGCCCGTCCGGCCGTGAGCGTCAATGTCCGGGGTCTCGCCCCGGCTCTTGAACATCAGGCGGATGGCCGTTCCCTCAAAGCCGAACGCGTCGCGGATCCGGTTCTCCAGGTAGCGCAGATAGGCGAAATGCAGCAATGTCGCATCGTTGACGAAGAAGACAAGGGTTGGCGGCCGCACCTCCGCCTGCGTGACGTACAGCAGCTTGAGCCGGCGTCCCTGGACGCTCCGCGGCGCGTGCTCAGTGACCGCGCGCCGCACGACTGCATTCAGCTCGGCCGTCGGAATACGGCGTTCGCGCTGCGCGCCCACGGCCAGTGCCCGGCGCAGCAGCCCGGTCAGGCCCGATCGTTCCTTGGCGGATACGAATGCCAGCGGCGCCCAGGGCACAAACTTCAGGCGCGACCGAACCAGCGCGGCCATCTCCTGCCGGCTCTCCTCACCGGGCTCCAGCAAGTCCACTTTGTTCATCACCAGGACGATGCCTGTCTGCATCTCATCGGCCATGCCAATGATGTGCGCATCCTGAGCCGTTACCGGCTCACCGGCGTCCATCACACACAGCGCCACGTCGGCACGTTCCAGCGCCCGCTTGGCACGCAGCACGCTGTGTTTCTCCACGCCGCGTTCAATCCGGCCACTGCGGCGAATGCCCGCGGTGTCCAGCAGGGTGAGCGGCTGGCCGTCAAAGCGGACGGTGGTATCGACCACATCGCGCGTCGTGCCCGGGATGTCGGAGACGATCATGCGCTCGTCCCCGGCAATGGCGTTGAGCAGGGCGGACTTTCCCACGTTTGGCCGGCCGATGATCGCCAGGCGCAGCCCCGGCGGGGTGGGCGGCTGTTGACGTTCGGGCAGCACCGCGAACACTTCATCAAGCATGTCAGCGACGCCATCACCGTGATACGCGCTGACGGTCAATGGCTCGCCCAGACCCAGTTCGTAGAACTGGCTGGCATCGGACAGGCGGCGAAGGTTGTCCACCTTATTGGCGACCAGCAGGATCGGCTTGTCTGAGCGGCGCAGGATCTCGGAGATCTCCTGGTCGGCAGCGGTTAGCCCATCACGGCCATCCACCACAAACAGCAGCACATCGGCTTCCGCCATCGCTAGCTCGATCTGGCGGCGCACGAGCGGCGAGAATGGGCCCTCACCTTCGGCCTCCAGCCCCCCAGTATCCACCACGCGGTAGTCTCGCCCGCGCCACTCTGCCTCGCCGTACACCCGATCCCGGGTGGTGCCGGGCTCATCCTCTACCAGCGCTTGGCGGCGGCCAACCAACCGGTTGAACAAGGACGACTTGCCGACGTTCGGCCGGCCAACAATCGCGACCAGCGGCGCACCGGCGGTCGGTGTCTGCTTAGACATGAAGCCTCCCCCTGACACCCTAACGCGGTCACACCGGGCGCGCATTACCTCGGGGCGGCAATGGTGAGTTCCACCCGTTCGGGCACCACGCCATCCAATTGCAGCGCCGGCGGCAGCGCCACCCGTGGCTCGATGCGATGGTTGCCGGCGCCGAGGCCTGTCGTATCCAGGGTTACCACCACATCAGTCGCGCGCAGCACGACGATATCCCCCAACGGGCCGATGACGTTTACCGCCACCACTGGCGTTACCAACTGCGCCACCAGCCCCGGGCCGAGGCCGATGACCCGCGGCACCACCGCTACCGACCCTGGTGCCCGCTCAGCACGAATTCCGATGGTGACCAGCACGATCGGCTGCGACAGGCTGATCCCTGCCAGTGCCTGCAGGCGCGCGGGGCGCTGAACGTCACCGGCGGCGCCGTCAATATCCACCATCTCCGTCGAGATGCCGCTGATCGAGTTGATCTGCTCC
>CAUJGQ010000084.1 GCA_963170165.1 Chloroflexota bacterium
CGCCAGCCATCCCCACGCCCGCCGGTCTTCATACCGGCGCACCAGCCACAGCAGCGCCGGGATCAGCCACGTCACATAGAACGTCCACGCCACCGGCGCGATCAGGATGCCGGCGGCTATCGCGAGCATGAAACCGGCCTCACCGTCGCGGCGGGTGAGGTAGTACGAGCCGGCCACAATCACGGCATACAGCGCCAGCAAGGCAAGACGTGCCTCAAGTGGCAGGGCGGGCGGCTCATCCTCCCATGTCCAGTAGCCGCGCCCCAGCCAGGCGCGCAGCACGGCGCCGGTAATCGTGATGTTGTAGTACCAGGGGCTGCCGCGCATCAGGTGGGGCAGCATCTCCCGCACGAATGTCCAGTTGTTGTGCCAGCCCGCCACCGCCAGCGACAGCAGGCCGAGCACAGCTAGCGCCGCGATGAACGCGATGACGGCGCGCCACCAGCGGCGCGTCACGAAATACCCGGCCACCGTCACAGGTGAGAGCTTCAGAATCGCGGCCAGCGCCAGCGGGACGCCGGTCCAGCCGGGTACGCCCCGGCGCAGCCCGAGGAAGGTGAGTGCCAGGCAGAAGACGATGATGCCATCGACCTGGCCCAGGCGCAGCGACTCAAACATCGGTTCGTAGGTGCCAAAGATAGCGAACGTCGCCAGCACGAGCAGGGGCGACGGCCGCAAGGCGTACAGCATCACCGCCGCTCCGGCGACCAGCAGGACGTTGCTGAACGCAAGAAACGCCGTCCGGGCGTGGTCAAATGCGAGCGAGGCGAACGGCAGTGTCAGCACCGCAGTGATGGGGGTCTGGATGTAGGTCAAGAACATGCCGGTGTACAGCCGCTCGAAGTCCGTATAGGGAGCGGCTTCGGCCTTGAGCGTGGCCCGGTCATACAGTGGCCGGTCTGGGCCGAAGGGGTCGAGCAGGCGGGCGCCGGTGTAGTTGATGGAGAAGTCGAAGGCATAGACGTCGAGTGGCTGCTGCCAGGCGCCACGGAGCCAGCCCAGCGTGAACCCAAGAAGCACGAAGCCGAAGGCGGCGCGGAGAATCAATCGGCGCATCACTACCGGATCATCGTAGGCAACGGTGACAACGGCGGGCAACGGCCGGTTACCTCTGTCATGCGACGCTGGTATAGTAACCGCGGCCCAGCCGGGGCCCTCGCATCGCCGCATGCCGCAGGGAGGATCACCATGGCAGACTCGGTCATCACCGACGAGATGCGGTCGTTCGTTGGCGTTGAAGGCGAACCGTATGCCCTTGAGGTCGACAAGACCCAGGTGCGCATGTTTGCCCGCTCCGTCGGCTATACGGACCCGCTGTTCTACGATGAGGAATTCGCCAAAGGCAAGGGCTATCGCTCGATCCCAGCGCCGCCGCACTATCTGGGCACGCCGATGTTCAATCCGGCTGGCTCCGATGCCACCTTCGGGGCGCGGCGTGGACGGCAGATGCCTTCGCCGTTCAAGCGCCGGCTCAACGGTGGCACCGACATCGAGTATCTGGACACGATCTGCGCCGGTGACATCCTGACGGCGTCGTCTAAGGTGGCAGAACTGGTCGAGCGCGAAGGCTCGCTGGGGACGATGCTGATCACCACCACGGAGACCACATACCGGCGCGATGGCCAGATCGTCGCCATCACGCGCGGCACCGGCATTCAGTACTGAGCGTTGCTGGGTAGCCCGCCGGGCGGACGCTGCCCCGCACTCGCCAAAGGTGGGGCCCGCCAGCCGCGCTCAGGTTACAGAGCCGGCTGGCGGGCAGCGTCCATTTCGTCGATGATCTCCTGGACGACCTCGTTCTCCTCGTTGAGGTACGTCCGCGTCACCGTGCGCTCGCCGGTGTCCACGACCAGCTGACGCAACAGCCCGTCACGCAGCATGGCGCCGATGGCGTCGTAGTGCAGTGAGCTGGTGCCTGGGATGCCATTGCGCGGGTCGTTCGTCCATTGGTGGAGCATCTTCACGGTCCAGAAGCCAAGCGGTGGTTGGCGCTCGTGCATCATGCGCACGATGCGCATAATCAGCTCGGCCTCGTCGATGGGACCGGGAGGTGGCGGCGCATCGATCGGGTCCTCATGGCCGGCCGCGGCGATCAGATCACGGCTGGTGCTACCGGGAATCCCCGCGATCACGACCTTGCGACGGTAGCGGTTGCGCAGCCAGGTCACCACCCGGATGAAGTCCCCGTCGCCGGTCATCATGATGTAGGTGGAGACGTTGGGGCGGTCGAGCACCGTCTCCATGATGTCCATCAGCATATGCAGGTCGGCTGAGCTCTTGAAGCGCTCCGAGCCGTTGGATTGAAAGCGGCGCAACGGCACATCGCGCACGTCGATGCCCGCCACATCCATCTGCCGGCGCAGCCAATCCGGGTGCTCGCTGAAGTCCGCGTACGCCTTGGCGACGGCGATCTTGCCGTAGCGGCGGGCCTTGTCCATGAGCTTGACCGGCTCTACTTCGGCCCCAAGGTGGTGGAGAGAGTAGCGGATGTTCTCAAGGTCGATGAACAACGCGACATCGGCGACGTCGGCAGGATTGTCGAACACTGAACCATCTCCTTGCGTCCAGCGCTGGCCTCCAACAGTCACGCGGAAGGGAACGGCACACCTTCCGCGGCATCGCGCATCCTACCACGCCCCCGAAGCTTCAGGAAGAGTGCGACGGCTGTCTTTCTTCTCGGCCGGTCCGCGTGGTACTGTGGCGTCCGGCGCAGATCCATCCGCGTACGGATCACTCGCGCGGTCTGCGCCCGGAACCCTGCCCGCCCCGCAGCGGCGGCCGGGCGATGGAGGCGCCATGCGCTACCCGCGTACTTGCCCGGCCTGTGGCGCCGACAACCGCCCGATCGCGAAGATCTGTGACCAGTGCGGCGTGCCACTGGCTTCGGCGCCCGATGCCGTGCCCGCTCCCGCCGACTGGCAAGCCGACCTCAACCGTCCGCGGGTGGTGGCCGCGCGCATGCTCAACCATGCCTACAGCGTCACCTACCGCCTGAATGAGCACCGGCTACGGGCATCCGGGGTTAGCCCGGTGCAGTTCCGGGCACTGACGCTGGCGCGCCTGTTGCCGCCGCCGGTGACTCCCAGCCTGCTGGCGCTGCACCTGGCGCTCGACTCCCGCACCGTCAGCGACCTGGTGTCCCGCCTGGAGCTGAACGGCTGGATTCAGCGCGTGCGTGATCTGCCGGATCGGCGGGCGGTACGCTTGGAGCTCACGCCGGTAGGCGAAACCGTCCTGGCCGGGGCATGGGCGCCCGCGGTGTCGTCGTTCGAGGAGGCGTGGTCGGTGATTGGTGAGGAGGAGCTGACGCCGGTGATCCGCGTGCTCCAGAGGGTGCGTGATGCCTCGCTGGAGAAGCTCGGCTACCGGCCCGAGGACATCTACTCGCTGGCCCTGCCGGCCGACGATGCCCCCACATCGCCAAAGAGCCTGAAGACAGACGGGACGGGGTGAACAGCCCCGTCCCGTGTCTGTAGCCGGGAGACCCTGGCCGGCCGGGACTAGCCCGCCGCGGGCGCTGCCACCGGGCGGCCGGGCAGGTTGAGGTCGGCCGGCGGCGGCGCCGGGTTGGTGATGTCCTGCATCAGCTGGGGCACCTGCAGGTCAAGCTCGTCCAGCGTCCAGGTCCCAGGCTTCCAGATGGTGCGGAATGGCTGCTCCTCGTACGCCAGCGACACCTGGCCGCCCGAGACGTAGAAGACCTTCCCGTTGATGTTCCAGGCGGCGTCCGTCGCCAGGAAGACCGTCATCGGGGCGACGTACTCCGGCTCGCGCATCGCGGGCACCGTGGAGGGCGGCGGCGCCTGGGGTGCGGGTGCGGCGCCACCGCCCGCCACGCGCGCGCGCTGCTGGGCGGCGGAGGCAGGAACGGTCGCCGTCATGCGCGTGGAGGCGCCCGGCGAGATGGCGTTGCAGGTAACACCGTAGCGGCCGAGGTCACGGGCGACCACGCGGGTCAGACCAGCGATACCGGCCTTGGCCGCGCCGTAGTTTGCCTGGCCGGGATTGCCGCGCAGGCCGGAGACGGAGGAGTAGTTGATGATGCGGCCGGAGCGCTGCTGGCGCATGACCACCGAGGCGGGCTTGGTGGTGCAGAAGTGACCACGCAGGTGCACCGCGATCACCGCGTCCCACTCCTCGACCGTCATGTTGAAGATCATGCGATCGCGCAAAATGCCCGCGACGTTAATGAGGATATCCAGCCGGCCGAAGGTGTCCAGCGCCTGCTTGACCATCGCCTCGCCGCCTTCGACGCTGGAGACGTCGCCGGCGTTGGCAGCGGCTTCACCGCCCTTGGCCTTGATCTCCGCGACGACCTGCTCGGCCGGCTCGCTGCTGGGCTGGGTGCCGTCTACGGCGACGCCGTAGTCATTGACGATCACGCGGCAGCCTTCTTCGGCCAGCAGGTGGCTCACACCGCGACCAATGCCACGGCCGCCGCCGGTGACGATGGCGACTTTGCCTTCCAGTCGATTGCCCACACCTAACTCCTCTCCGCTCCGGCTGCCGGAGCGTGACCTGAACTGGTTGCGCGTGGGTAGCATGCCCAAGCGTGACATCAGGGTCAAGTGGTCCGGGCAGCGATGCTAGATCGTGGCGCCGCGCAGCCCCACCAGCCCGCGCGCATACTCGATCTCGCCGAGATGGCGGTAACCGTGGGTCAGGACCATACCGCCAAGCGCATCCAGCAGGCCCATCTCCCCCACCGGCCGGATCGTCACGCGTTGCTGCTCGAGGCCGTCCGGTGACAGGGCACTCAGGTAGGCATCGGTGGCATCCCAGACGGCAGATTGATACTGGCGCCAGGCATCCAGGTCGGTGATGCGGACGCCGGCGGCATCCTGCTCGCTCATCCCGGTGCCCTGGCTGCGTGCGTCCAGCCCGAATCGCTGCGGCCAGCCACCCTCGATCCACACCGTCTGCCGGCGCTGGATGACGAACTGCACGATGTTGTCCTCAGTACGAACGTAGTGCCACAGCGAGAAGGCGATGGACTGTACCCCGGTCTGCGCCTGGTGATTCAGTTGATCGCTACTGAGGTCGCTGATGACATGATCAAACAGCCGGTGCAACGCGGACATCTGCCGCCTGATGAAGTCGAGCGCGTCCATCTCATCTCCTCCTGAGTCCTGCACACTGAGCCGGCGCGAAGTAACGGCATGACCCGGCCATCTCGAGCGCCGAGGGCGCCTAACCGCGGGGCGGCGGCGCCGGGGGCGCGGGCGCCGCGGGAGGTGGGTCGCCGAATCGCAGCCCGGCCTCGTCGAAGCCGCGCTTGATCGCCCGGCGCGTTGCCCCCGACACCTCGAACTGCGCGCCGGCCGTTGCCTTGCCCAGCACCCGCAGCATGACGGTCTTCTCGGTCAGCCCTTCCACGCGCACGGCCCGCGGCGGCTCCAGCACCAGCGCGGCGTAGCGCGGGTCATTGGCGACGGCGTTGCCGGCCGCGTCGATCACCTCAATCGCGCGATCGACATCGCCCGTATTGAGCAACGGCACCAGCAGGCTCAGACCCGAATACCCGCGCGTGAGGTTGCCGGTCACCTTTATTTCGCCATTGGGGATGGAGTACAACGTGCCATCCAGGTCCCGCAGCACCGTTCGCCGGAGGTTGATGTCTTCGACCCAACCCTGCACGCCCGCCACCGTCACCAGGTCTCCCCGGCCAAACTGGTTCTCGGTAAGGATGAAGATGCCATTGATCGTGTCGCGCACCAGGCTCTGTGCGCCCAGCCCCAGCGCGATGCCGCCGACCCCAAGGCCGGTCAGCAAGGGGGCGATGTTGTAGCCGACCTCTGACAGGATAAGCAGCGAAGCCACCGCCAGCAGTGCAATCTGGGCGGTGCGCACCAACACGCTGCCAAGCGTATCCGCCCGCTTGCGCAGGTCGGCCTCCGTCCGTTCATTGGCATCGCGCAGAACGGCCCGCCGCAACGATGGCGGCACCAGATGACGGATCATCCGGTTCGCGATCCAGACCGCTACCACGACCAGCAGGACCTGGATACCGTGATCACCGAGCCACTCGCCCGCACGATCCCAATTGAGGCGGTCCAGAGCCCGCACAGCATCCCTCCCTCGCCGGTCCCGGAGTGAGGGTACGGCGAAGATGTGCGCCGTCTCAACCCGCCTCCTATTGCTATGGCGGGTTCGCACCGATACCTACCATGACCAAGTGCGTTCCGGGCGAGTCAGTGCGGAGCGGTGTATGACGGGTATCCGGCGAATCGGGCGCAAGCGCTGGCCCCCGGTGCTGGGCGGCCTGACGCTGCTGGTGATGGCGGCCGCATCCGCCTGGCCGGCCGTGGTGATGGCGAACGCGCAGGCTCAGGCAACCCGTGCCCGCAATGCTGCCATTGCCCTGGAGCAGGCGGCCACGACCGTCCAGACGCAGGAGGAACTGCGTCGCGGCTATGACCCTCAGCAGCCGGGGGAGGTGTTTGCGGCGCTGGCCGCCCCTGCTGGAGCGGGCACCGCGAACTTGGGTCGATGGCGGATGCTGGCGCCCCGCAGCGAACTTGCGGGCATCGACCAGCTTCTGGCCGAGTACACGACGTACGCCGAGCTGGCAAACCGGTACGTGCAGGCAGCGAATGAGGGAGACTATGACGGAGCGGTTGCGGCCGCGCTCAATAGCGAAGCCCGCGCTCGGGAGCTCGGACTCGCGCTGACACAAGCGGCGGGCCGCCAGCGAGACCAATCGCAGGTGCGCATCCCGGAGCGAGCCATCAACCTGATGAAGGCGGTGGCTGCGGCCGCGGCCGCTGCGGGGTTGGGGTGCCTGTGCTACGCCGGGCTCACGGCCATCCGCCGTCACGGACCGCCGTTGGTGATTGACCCCCTCACCCAGCTGCCCGGCCATGCGGGGTTCCACCAGCTGCTTTCCGGCGAAGCCACGCGCTGCGCCGCCCGCGGGGTGCCGCTTTCAGCTGTTCTGCTGGACATCGACGAGTTTCATCAGCTCAATCAGGCCGCCGGCCATGAGGCAGGCGACCGGCTCCTCGCTCGGTTCGCCGCCGAGCTGAGGGCCGCCCCCACCGGGGGGCGCACCTTCCGCCTTGGCGGTGATGAGTTTGGATTGGTGCTGTCCGGGTGCGGTGCACAACCGGCTCGGATCACCGTCGAACGTCTGCGGCTGGCGTTGAAGGGCCGCCTGCCCGACCTGCGCTTCAGCGCTGGAATCGCCACCCTGGGCCGCGACGGGGGAGATGCCGCGCTGCTGGCTGCGCAGGCAACGGCTGCCCTGGCCGAGGCAAAGCGGCAGGGGAAACATCAGATTGTCGCGTATGAGGACGTCCCAGCCGCTCCTGCTCAGATCATCCCGCTCGCCAAGAGCGAGGGGTTACGGCGGCTGCTGGCGGAGCGCGGCGTCATCCCGGTGTTTCAGCCGATCCTTGCCACCTCGCCCGCCCGCGTTCTGGCCTTCGAGGCGCTGAGCCGTCCAGACCCGCGCTACGGTCTCGCCCATGCCGGTGAGATGTTCGAGATTGCCGAACGCCTGGGCCTCACCACCGAGCTCGATGAGATCTGCCGGGCAGCGATCTTCGAGCGCGTGTCCGCGTTGCCGCCTGACATCATGCTGTTTGTCAACGTGTCGCCACGCGTGCTGGATCGCAGCCTGCTCAACCCCATCGCCTTCACGCGCACCGTCACCGCTGCCGGACTGCGTCCTGACCGCGTGGTGATTGAGGTTACCGAGCGGGCTGTGGACCGGCTGCCGGTACTGCTGCGCGAGGCACAGAGCCTGCGCGATCACGGCTTCAAGCTGGCACTGGACGACGTTGGCGCCGGCAACTCGGGCCTGGAGATGCTGCGCCGGCTGCCGGTGGACTTCGTGAAGATCGACCGCGAGGTGGTCGCCGGCACACTGACCAACCTCACCGCCCGCGCGGTATTCGCCGCCATTACCGCGTTCGCGCGTGAGTCCCGCTGCACCATCGTCGCCGAGGGTATCGAGACGGCAGACGTGCTGGATTACGCGCTCCGGAGCGGCGCTGATGCGGTGCAGGGCTACCTGCTTGGGCTGCCTGCCCCCACCTTCTCTCAGCCAGGAGACGAGGCCTTCCACTCGCTGCGGCGCAGGACAACACCGGCGGCGGTGTACGCTGGGCTGCGCCAGGCAGGCTAGACCGGAAACCCATGAGACGGCAACGGGACCCAGCGCCGGTGGCGGGCCGGCACCACAGCACAGGCGGCGGTCAGGCCGCACGACACTGCCCGCCCCAGCTGTCCATGGATGATTCGGGCTACAGATTCACCCGGCGGCCGGCTTCTCCAATGCGGCGAAGCTCAGCATCAGCTTCTTCACGCCGACGCCGCCCTTGAACGCGATTTCCACCAGATGATCATCGCCACTGGGCCG
>CAUJGQ010000085.1 GCA_963170165.1 Chloroflexota bacterium
TGGGGTCCAGGCCGGATCGGTGAACGGAGCGACCAGGATCTCCCCTGGCCCCAGCGCCGTTGGGTCGAGCGGGTCGAGCACGACGCGCGCCACACCCTCCACCTGGCCGGGGCAGCCCTGGAATCCGCTCAGCACGTCGCCGGCGGCCACAGGCTGCACCGCGGACTCACCCTTGCGCGGCCAGCTCTGCGGGTCAGGAATCGCGTCCCAGAAGACGAACGGCTCCTGCAGGGCGGCGTACTGCTCAAACAACGCCCTGCGCCCGCGGAGGGTCGCGGTGAACCGTTCGGGATGGGCGAGCCAGTCTTCCATCTCGGAGGCCAGCACGAAGGCGAAGTCGCCCGGGTCGTCGCAGTGGCCGGCTGCCACTATCCGCCGGCCGATGGTGTGCATCGCCATCCGCGCCTCATGGATCAGCTTGATGGCGTTGGTCTTGGTGCGCTCGCGCCCGGCCTGATAGACCGTCGCAGCTCGTGCCGCCACTATGAACAGGCCCTGTGTCTGCGGGTCACCGGCCAGCATGGCGGCGATCTCGCCGGTGAGCTGCGCGCGGGTAGTGGCCAGTTGCTGATTGCGGGCGGCGGGATCGGCGTCGTCTGGGGCAAGGCGCATCCGGTCGATGGCGGCCAGCGCCAGTTCGGGGCGGGTCTCCCAGGTGTGGCTGCGCATCTCCCATTCGTTCGGCCCGCGGGCGCCGTAACGCTCGATGAAGCCGGCGAAGGTGGAAAGGAAGGCGGCGCCCTCTGGGCCGGTGGCGTGCAGCCGCTCCATGAGCCCGGGTACGCCGGCGGCAAACGTTGCCGTCAGCGTTGGGCTGGCGGCAACGGTACGGCCCATGCGCCACATTTCGAGCGATGGGGCGGCAGACTCGACATCGCCCACGCCGGAGATGATACGCATCGCGTCGCCGGGACGGCCAGCAGCCGCGCAGATCTGGGTGAGGGCGCCGACGGGCACCGTGCTGAGGAACGTGACGCCGATGTGCTCGCCGAACAGCCGCCGGAAGTGGGAGAGCAACAGATCGCGGACATAGTGCCACAGGTCGTGATTGGACAGCGCCTCCAGTTGGGGACGGGCAGCACGTAGCTTGGCGGCGAGCGCTTCGCCGGCGGCAGGCGCCTCCAGCCGCTCGGCCATCAGCACTTCTTGGAACTTGGCGCCCAGCGCGGCGCTGCGTTCCGCATTCTGGTCGCCGGGGGCCGGCTCGTACGGAGGAATGCCGGGTTGGGCGCCGAAGAACAGGTCGTCCATCGCCTGGGCGGACAGGCCGGGGGCGCGCTCGCCGATGATGCGCGTGACCGAGGCGTTGAGGTAGCAGTACGACCCAAAGACGCCGAGCGTCTCCATCTCCCCTGGTGTGAACTCGTCATGGGTGAAGGCGCCCATCTGCACCAGCGCGTCGCGCCAGCCGCCCTCTGCCTCAGTGGTCATGGCCAGACTGAAGGTGAGCGGCGCCACCGGCTCGGGGAAGACCTCCCCCACGTTGGCGCGCGTCCATAACGGGAAGCGGGCGCTGGGCCGGCTTCCGGCGATCCATGGCTCCACAGTGTCGTTCCTCCCCTGGGCGGAGGTGCCACCCCTAGCACCCCCGCCTCCCCCTCTTCCGAATCTGGAATGTTCGGGAAGTATACCGTCAGCGACGGCCGATTACCAGCGCGCGGCGGTCCGCTGGTGGTGCACAATGGCAAGCGACGATACGGCAGCGGTAAGCGAGGCAATGGTGACGGCGGCCACGGTTTGGGAGCAGGTCGACTGGGAGCGGTGGACGCCCGTGGATGTGGCGACGCTGCTGTTTGTGCTGCGCGGGGAGGAGGTGCTGCTGATCCGCAAGAAGCGCGGGCTGGGCAGCGGCAAGATCAACGGCCCCGGCGGACGGCTGGAGCAGGGGGAGACGCCCCTTGCCGCCGCCGTGCGTGAAGTGCAGGAGGAGCTGTGCATTACCCCCACCGGCATCCGCGCCGCGGGTGAGCTGCGTTTCCAGTTTGTCGATGGCTACCGGCTGCATTGCCACGTCTTTACCGCCACCGGGCACGCGGGCACTCCCACCGAGACCGACGAAGCCGCGCCGTTGTGGATGTCACGCGGGCGGATTCCGTTTGACGAGATGTGGGCCGATGACCGGCTGTGGTTCCCGCACCTGCTCGCCGGAGTGCCGTTCTCCGGACGCTTCCTGTTTGATGGCGATACCATGCTGGGCCACGATCTGCGCGCGGGCTGAGGCAGGGGAGGAGCAGGGAGGGCGTGCGTCTGCGATCGCTGCTGATCTGGCCGCTGCTCCGCCGGCGCATCCGCCGCAGCATGGCGTGGCGGCTATCGCTGTCGCACCTGCTCACCGTGCTGCTGACGCTGCTGCTGCTGTTCGCCATCCTGGGCACCGCTGGCGCCGTCATCACCCTGCTCCAGCGCCCCGCTGCCTCCGAGCCGGCGCGGGACGCCCGCGAGGTGACGCGCCTGTTTCCCCAGGGCATCAACCTGACGGCGCTGCGCTCCGCCGTCTACCAGGATGCCGCCGCCACCGTGCTGCGCGCCCTGGCTGAGCGGACCGTGAAGCTTGACCAGGATCTGAGCCTGGTCAGCATTACGTTCGAGTCACCCCGGCGGCTGGAACACGTGAACTCCATCTCGGTGGTAGACCGGGCCGGCACGATTGTCATCTCCAGTGCCCCCGCGCTCACCGGCCGTCATGTGTCGGTCATCGCACCGTATGCCGAGCAGGTGGCGGCACGGGCGCTGGCGGGAGCGACCGGGCTGGAGGGCAATAGCATCATCCGCCGCGCGGGCGATACACGGGCGGTAGGCGCCTATCCGCTGCTGGAGCAGGCGGGCGAGCCTGCAGCGGTGGTGGTGGATAAGGCGGGGCTCACCAACCCCAGTGGCTGGGACTTCCTGGGTGAGGCACTGGGACAGCTGGTGGTGATCGCCGTGCTGAACACGGCGTTGATCGCCATCCCGGCGGCGCTGGCGGCGCTGATCGTCGGGGTGCCGCTGGCGCGGGCGATTGTCCGGCCGGTGCGCGCGCTCACCAGTGCCACGGCGGCGATTGCCGCTGGCGATCTGAGCCGCCGGGTGCCGGAGCGCGGCGAGGACGAACTTGCGGCGCTGGCAGCGCGCTTCAATGGCATGGCAGACCGGCTGGGTGAGACGCTGGCACACGAGGCCGAGCAGCGGTCCCGGGCCGAGGACCGCACCCGCGAGCTGTCCGCTCTGCTCGATATCTCGCGCACCGTCGCCAGCACGCTTGACTTACAGGCGCTCTCCGGTCTGGTGCTGGACCAACTGCGCCGGGTGATTGCGTACACCGGCGCCAGCATCCTGACCATGGAGGGGGAGGATCTCGTGATGCTGGAGACACGGGCCCAGCAAAGTGCCGCCTGGACCCACGGCCAGCGCTACGCCCTCGATCCCGCCAATCCCCTGTGGGCGCAGGTGAGCGGGCGCCGAAGCGTGCGCATCGCTGATATCCGCCAGGATGCGCCACTAGCGAACGCATACCGCGCCGTGATCGGCCCGCAGCGGCTGGCAGCCGCCCCCTATCGTGACATCCGCTCGTGGATGGCGGTGCCGTTGACGGCGCAGGACCGGCTGGTAGGGCTGCTCACCTTCTCATACGACGAGCCGGACCGGTTCGGTGAGGCCGATCTCCGGCTGGCTCAGGCGGTGGCGGACCTGGCAACACTCGCCATTGAGAACGCGCGGCTTTACCACCAGGCGGCGGAACTGGCGGCGCTGGAGGAGCGCACCCGCATCGCCCGTGACCTGCACGACTCCGTCACCCAGTCCATCTTCAGCATCGGCATGCTGGCACGCGCTGCCCGTGCCCAGCACCGGCGCGATGCTTCCACCGTGGGCGACACGCTGCGCCGCATCGACGACGTGGCGGCCGACGCCCTGCGGGAGATGCGCTCGCTGCTGGCCGAGCTGCGCCCTGCGGAGCTGGAAGAGGGCGGGCTGTGCGCCGCGGTGGAACGCTTCGTCCAGGGATTTCGCAGCCGCACCGATGCGACCGTCACCTGCGAGGCGGAGGCGCAGACACCGCTACCGGCCCGGGTAGAGACGGCGGTGTTCCGCATGGTGCAGGAGGCGCTGGGCAACGCTGCCAAGCACGCCGGCGCCACCGCCATCGCTGTCCGTATCGCCGAGCAGGACGGCTACCTTGTCGCTTCCGTTCAGGATAACGGCGCCGGCTTCGATCCGGCGGCGCCGCCGGCCGCCGACGGCCTGCGTGGCGGCACCGGCCTGCGCTCCATGCGCGAGCGCGCCGCCGCTTTGGGGCTCCAGCTCACCATCAACAGCCGCCCGGGTGGCGGCGCCACCGTCACCGTCCGCGCGGCGACCGGTGATGGTGGCCAGCGGCCGGGTGTCCGGCAACCGGCATCCGGGGGGTGAACGGCTCTCAGATGTGGCCAATCCCTCCCCGGCGGATGAGAGACACCCGGCCCCCCAACTACTGGGAAGCGTGCTCGGCGGCCACGTTGCGGGCGGTCGCGGGTGCGGTGCGGCCTGCGCGGCTGGCCTCGGGACGCTGCTACCCGCTGTCTCGGCTGAGTTGCCGGGCGATGCCACGCGGCGGTGGGGCGGCAGTGTGGTAGGTGAGCAGCAGGGCCGTTTGGTTGCGGCTGCGGTAGCGGCGCTCGACCCTGACCGCCTCTTCGGCGGCAACTCCCTCTGCCACCACGGCGCCCAGGCTCAGCCCGGCGTGACGGTCGTGGGCGTAGACGCGGAACAGCACCCACTGGTCTGGGTAGCGGGCGGCGACGGCGTGGTGATCCAGCAGATCACCGGCGGGGGCCGCCGCCGGGGGCAGCGGCTCGACCCACGCCTC
>CAUJGQ010000086.1 GCA_963170165.1 Chloroflexota bacterium
GGGCGGGTGTGGCTGGCGTGGCCGGTGTGGCGGTGGCTGCACCGCCGCCGGCGGCCGGCGTCGCGGTGGCGGTGCGCTGGGTGGGGGCAGCGCCACTGCCCACGTTGGCGGCGGCGGTGGGGGTGGAAGCGGCCGGGACGCTGGTGGTGGTGGGCGCGTTGGGGCGGGTGGTGGCCACGGGCGCGCCCGCGCCGCCTGCTGCGGTGGTGCTGCCGCCGCGCGGCGCGGTGGCGGCGGTGGTGCTGCCGCCGCGCGGCGCGGTGGTGGTGGCCGGCTGGGCGGCGGTGGCGGACACGGCCGGTGGGGGTGGGGGCGGGGGCGGTGTGGCCAGGCCGCCGCACACCGGCTTGGTCAGGCTGGCGGGTAGCTTCACCACCTGGCCGGGCTGCAAGGTGGCGCCGGCGTTGTTCTCCAGCGTCGGGTTGAGCGGCAACAGCGCCGCGAGGTAGGCGTCGAAGTCAGTGCCGTCAGCGGCGCACGCCTGCCAGACCGTCGACAAACCGGCGTCACCTGGCTTGACGGCGTACTGGCTGGGGCCGGTGGGGGTAGGGGATGCCCGTGTGCCTGCGCGCGGCGGGGTGGCGCGGCTGTTGCCGGGAGCGGCGGACGTGAGGCCTTCGGTGGTGGCCGTGCCGGCGGGGGGAGCGGCCTTGCTGCCGCCGCTGGCGATCAGGGTGGCGCCGATCAGCAGCCCGGCCAGCGCCACCATGCCGGCCACGGCCAGCAGCGGCTTGTTGGTGAGCAGACCGCCGAGCGGACCGCGGCCGGCGTGGACCGGCAGCCGCCGCGTGCCCTTGGCGACGCTGTCAAAGGTGGGTGGGGGGACGAAGGCAGCCAGCCGCCGGGTGGTCGTGCCGGAGCCGCCGCCGGCGTGAATCAGCGCCACGCCGATGTTGTCCGGCCCGCCGGCGGCGTTGGCCGCCGCCACCAGCGCGCTGACGGCGTGCTCCGCCGGGGTGCGCTGCGCCAGGGCGGCGATCTGTACCTCGGAAATCGCTCCCCACAGCCCGTCCGAGCACAGCAGCAGCCGGTCACCCCGTTGCAGCGGCTGGATGGTCACCTCCGGCTCGACATCGATGCGCGAGCCGAGGTTGCGGGTAAGCACGTTACGGTTCGGGTGGTGCTCCGCCTCCTCCGGGCTGAGGGTGCCATCGGCCAGCCGTTCTGCCACCCACGTGTGGTCACGGGTGAGCAGGATCAGCTGACCATTGCGGAGCAGGTAGGCGCGGCTGTCCCCGGCATGGGCGATGACGGCCTGGTTGTCCAGCACGGCGGCCGCAACCACGGTGCTACCCATGCCGCGCCGTTCGGCGTCGCGGCCGCCTTCGGTGTGGATATCCTCGTTGGCCCGACGGATGGCGCCGGTGAGCGTGCCGGCCACACCTGCCCACGCGGCGCTGTAGTAGGTGTGGAGGATCGATTGGACGGCGTAGTTCGAGGCGACCTCGCCGGCAGCGTGGCCGCCCATGCCATCTGCGACCACGTACAGGCAGCCGCGCTCGGCGCGTACCGCCGGGTCGACCGGCTCAAAACCGTCAACGGCATCCTCGTTGTTGCCCCGCGTACGGCCGGTATCGACCCGCCACGCGCTGTCCAGCGCCTGCTGCTGCGGTACGACGGTCATGCTCGCTCTCCGGCGGTGCGGGATCCGGCCGCGTTGAGCGGCGACGCACCGGATGGCGCGAGCGTACCATCATCAGGGATGGTGTCAAGGTCGTCCGGACATGTATGATGCCAGCCGAGGTGAGGACCATGCCCGCCATTGGTCCGTATGAATTGCTCGGCGTGCTGGGCGAAGGTGGCTTCGCGACGATCTACCGCGTGCGTGACCAGAGCGGCGCGGAGCTGGCGCTGAAGGCGCTGCACACGCAATTTGCCGCCGACCCGGAATTGCGCCGCCGCTTCCTCCAAGAAGCCGGGGCGATGTCGGTGCTTAATCACCCCAACATTGCTCAGGTATACGGCGGCGGCATGGCCACCCACCCGGATGCGCCCGGCCAGCCGGTCCCCTATTACACGATGGAGCTGATCGACGGCGTCACGCTGGAAGAGATGGTGCGCCCCGGAGATGGCCTGGACCCGACGTGGGTGGTGGATCTCCTGCGCCCGCTCGGCTCGGCCGTCGATTACCTCCATGCCGCTGGCCTGGTCCACCGCGACATCAAGGCCGCCAATGTGATGATCGCCACGGATGGGCGGGTGGTGCTGATGGACTTCGGCATTGCCCGGATGGTGGACAGCGCTCGCCACACCCGCGCCGGGGCGTTCATCGGCACACCGGAGGCGACCGCGCCGGAGCAGGTGCGCGGCGAGGAGGTGGGGCGGCCGGCCGATATCTACGGGCTGGGCGTGCTGGCCTTCCAGCTGCTGGCCGGGCGGCCGCCGTTCACCGGCGATGCCACCGCCGTGCTCCACGCGCAGGTGTATGATCCACCACCGCTGGACCGCCTGCCCCGCGGCCTGCGCGCCCCGATCAGCGCCGCGGTGGCCGCCGCCCTGGCGAAGGAGCCGCTGGCCCGCCCTGCCACAGGCAGCCAGTTTGCGGCGATGCTGCGCGGCGAAGACCGGGAAGCTCCGGCCAGCGCCACGCGCACCGGCGCCCCCCGGCTGCCGGCCGCCGGTGGGGCAGGGCGCGGGCGCTGGCTGCTGCCGGCAGGGGGGCTGCTGGTGCTGTTGCTGGCGGCGGTCGCGGCGGCGGTCGCGATGCTGGCCAGCGGCGGCGGTGCGGCGGGCGGCACGACGGAGGCCGCTGCCGGCGGCAACGGTGGCAGCCGGGGGCCAGACCGTGTTGCCTCAGCCGCGCCCCGGGCAAGCGGCGGGCCCCGTCCGGCCACGGCCTCCGGCGTACGTATCTGTAACTCGGTCTTCGACTGCGCCGGCACGGCCTTTGTCCCCGGGGTCTCCGTCGTCGCCTGCTTCGAGCGGCTGAGCCTGGGCGATGGCCCGCCGGTGGTGCTGGCGGTGACGCGTGGTGACCACAAGCCCGCAGACGAAGCTGATCCGGCGGTGCAGGGCTGGCAGGAGGTGGCGCGCGGGGCGGAAGGCGTCTGCCAGGCGGTGACCTATCGCACGCCGCGGCCACCGCCGGGGGCCTACACGCTGTGGGTGCTGCACGGCGGTACGGTGGTCGCCAGCGGTAGCTTCACCGCGCTGCCGCAGCCTACCCCGTCGCCTACCCCAACCCCCAGCCCTACCGCTGCGCCCGTCCCGACGCCGCGACCGGTGGTGGCCGCCACGCCCGCGCCTACGCGCCCATCGCAGGCGCAGGCCGTGCCCGTGGCCACACCGCCTTGCCAGCCGTACACTCCCGGCCGCCCCGCGCCGCTCCTGGCCTGGGATGAGCACGACCCGGAGGACGGCGTACGCGCCGAGCCGGTTGCGGCGAGGGTGAGCCCCCCGCTCCCGCAGGGCAGCGCGTTCATTTCCGTCACGGGCACAGAGGCGGTGCACGCGCAGCCGGCCCCGCCTAACCGCTTCTTCGGAACGGCCAGGGTCAACGGCGCGACCGCCCCAGCCGGCGCCGTGGTGGTGGCGTTCATCGGCGCAACAGCCTGCGGCAGCGCCACCGTCACGTCCGGGGGCAGCTATGTGGTGGATGTCACCCACAGCGGCATGACGCCGGGCTGTGGCAGCGATGGCGCGGGCATCCGCTTCACGATTGACGGCCACACCGCGGCACAGACGGCCACCTTCCGTACCGGCTCATTCACCCCGCTTGACTTGTCCGTGAACATCGTCACCGCCACACCCACACGGCCACCGGCAACGCCGGCCCCGCCGCCAGCGCCGCCACGTCCCGCAGCCCCGTTGCCGCCGTGCTAGAGGTGAGCCAATGCGCCGGCCGGTATTGCTCGGCTCCCTGGGCGCGCACCGTGGTCCGATGCGGCTGCAATTGCTGGCGCTGATGGTCGTGCTGGTGGCTGCCGTTTGTCCGGCGCCGGTGCGTGGCCAGCCCGGCGAGACGTTCACCATCGGTGCGCCGCTGCGGCTGCGCTTCTCGATGCGCTTCACCTCGCCCAACCCATCCGCGCCGCAACTGGTAGTGGAGGAGACGCCGCCGGGACGGACGCTGTTCAATGGCCCGGCGGCCATCCGGCGCACCGAGTCGTTCGAGGGGCTCATCAGCGCCTACGAACTGGATCAGGAGATCACTGCCACCGCCGCCGGGCCCGCCGGCGAGCACACCATCACCGCCACCGTCCGCAGCAGCGCGGGCGCGACGCTGGCCACGCAGCGGTACACGATCATGGTGCGGGAGGGCGCTCCGCCGCCGCCGGTGGTGGCCGCCGTGCGCATCACCAGCCCGGCGGGCGGCGCCGTGCACCCCGGCGACCGGCTGGATGTCTGTGCCACGGTGACGCTGCAGTCCGGCGCGGCGGAGCGGCTGCGGTTGCGGCTGCTGGCCGTGCGGGCAGGTGTGGCGCAGGAGCTAGCCGGCCAGCCGGCCGCACCCGGGCAAAACCAGTGCGCGACGCTGACCATACCGGAGGTGCTCGGACCGCTGACACTGCGCGCCGAGCTGCTGGAGGGAGCGGCCATTGCCGCCGCCGGCGAGATAACCGTCACGGTCGCGCGGCGGCCGCCCAACCCGGACAACGTGACACTGACGGGCTGGCGGTGGGCTGATCCCGCCACGATTCCGGTGGCGCTGGGCTGCTCGGGGTTTCCGCTGGGCCCGCGGGCGCTGGCGGCGGCCGCGCAGGCGGTGGAGCGCTGGCGGGCGGCGGAGGGGCTCCAGATGGCATTGGCGCCGGGGGATGCCGGCTGCCTGGCGGATCGAGCGGCAACGGTGGTACACGACCTGGATGTGCCGGATAACCCGGCCGCCGTGTTTGCCATCGCGTTTCGCCAGGATGAATCGCGCTGCCACCCGGATGAAGACTGCGTCATCTTCACCGGCGTGGTGGTATTCAATACGGCGGTGATCGGGGACATCGGTGATGGCGACCTCGCCTGGCAGGCGGCGCGCGCCATCGGCCGGCTGCTGGGGCTGGGCGACGCCGCGCGCTGCACCGGCTACACGCTCATGCACGCGGACCCTACCTGCCGCCGGGATGCCCCCGGCGCGGAGGATATCGAGGCGCTCAACCAGCGGCTGCGCGGCGAGCGGTAAACGCATCCCTGCGTCACCCTGTGGTTTGGCCACAGCTGGGAGATGGCAACTGCCGAGGCGCCACCGGTGGCGTACCACGAGGGGAGAGCGGCGCGGCATGCGTATCCGGCCACTCGTGTTAACCGGCTCCTCGCGGAGCCGTGGCCATTCGGTGCCGGCAGCAGGGAGCACCCGCAAAGCGGGCGGGGACCCCGCAGCCACAGGGGAGCCCCGTCCCCTCCCTCGCCCGCCCGGATGCGGTAGGCTACAGCAGAACTGCCCGCCGGGAGAGCGGCGATGCGCTGCCTGAACTGCCACCGCGATGACGTGCCGCCGGCGGCGGAGTGGTGCCCGCATGCCGGCTGCGGCGTCCACCTGCCCAGCCGCATGCGCGACCTGCTGCCGCCGGGGACGGAGCTGCGCGGCGGCGCCTATCGCATCGTCGAGGCCCTCGGCCAGGGCGGCTTCGGCATTACCTACCGCGGCTGGCAGAGCGGCCTGGCCCGGCCCGTCGCCATCAAGGAGTTCTTCCCCCAGGGCGAGGCCAGCCGCCTGCCTGCCAGCGGCGACGTCGCCATCACCACCGGCTCGGCCGAGGGCTTCGCCCGCACCCTGCGCCACTTCGTGCG
>CAUJGQ010000087.1 GCA_963170165.1 Chloroflexota bacterium
GCCGAGCCAATCCGGCCCGAAGTACGGCGCCGCGAGCTGGGTCAGGTAGGCATACAGCGTTACACCCGGCACCAGCCCACCCCGATAGCCGTAGCGCTGCGCTTCGGCGTCGTCGTGAATCTTGTTGGCTGAGGCGGCCGCCGTGTTGACAGCGACACGCTGGATCGGCGGGATTGCCGCGGACATCGCCATGAACGCACCTCTTCGCCGGGTTTTGTGGGCAATGATACGCAGCGGATGCGCTTCTTGCATGGGTGCGTTGACCGGCGGCTGGGAAGCCGCTTAAATCTGCTCTGCGTGGCGCTACATGGGGGAATCCGGTGAAGTTTGGGCTGCTGTACGAGCTGGAGTACGCCCGGCCGTGGCATCGGGGCTGGGAAGCGGCGCTGTTTCACCAGGCGTTGGAGCAGATTGCCCTGGCAGACCGCGCCGGCTTCGACTACGTGTGGCAGGTTGAGCACCACTTCCTGAGTGAGTACTCCCATTCCTCCGCCCCTGAGGTGTTCTTGGGCGCCGTTAGCCAGCGCACCTCACGCATTCGTCTGGGTCACGGCGTCGTACTCTTGCCCCCGGCCTACAACAACCCGATTCGAGTGGCGGAGCGGATTGCCACCCTCGATATCCTGTCCGGCGGGCGGGTAGAGTTTGGCACCGGCCGTTCCGGGACACCCATCGAGCTGGAGGGGTTCGGCATTAGCCCAGCGGACTCAAAGGCGATGTGGGAGGAAGCTGTCCAGATCATCCCGCGGATGTGGACCGAGGATCCCTTCTCCTATGAAGGTCGCTTCTTCTCAATGCCGCCGCGCTCGATTGTGCCCAAGCCGGTGCAACAGCCGCACCCACCGATGTGGGTGGCTGCCGCATCACCGCAGACCTTTCTCGATGCCGCGGCGCGCGGGCTTGGGGTGCTGTGCTTCATCATCGGGCAGCCCCGCGATCTGCCCGCCCGCATCGATCCATATCGGGCTGCCATCCGTCACGCCCGCCCGGTAGCGGGACTCGTGAACAACCAGGTGGCCGGCTTTACCGTCACCCTCTGTCTGGACGATGACGCCGAGGCGCGGCGCGTTGGCGGGCCCGCGGCGCTGTGGTACACCTCGATGCTGAGCACGATCCTGGGTGATTGGCGGGGCAGGTCGGTAGCTGGCTACGAGTACTACGGCGCGCTGAACAGCGCCGCGCAGCGCCAATCTGCCGCCAACATGGGCACGCTGATCGACAATGGCGTCTTCTGCATCGGCGATCCGGCCACCTGCATCCGGATCATCGAGCAGTACCAGGCGGCCGGAGTGGATCAGCTGATCTGCTTCATGCAGGCGGGGCGTATCCCGCACGCGACGATTATGCGTTCCATCGAGCTGTTCGGCGAGCGCGTTATTCCGCACTTCCGCTCGGTCCGGTCTTAGCGCAGGAGCCGGACATTGCCCCGGAACGTGTCGCAGGAGTCCATATTCCCGCTCTGATAGCCGGCGAGGAACCACCGCTGCCGCTGCTCGGCCGAGCCATGCGTCCAGGATTCGGGATCCACCCGGCCTTGCGTCGCCTTCTGAATGCGGTCATCGCCCACGGCTGCCGCGGCGTTCAAGCCATCCTGTATGTCCCGATCCGAGAGCGACTTGATAAAGCCGGTCTGGACGGCGTTGGCGGCCCAGACGCCGGCGAAGCAGTCGGCCATCAGCTCGACGCGGGTGGAGGCGCCCTGCGGCCCGGTTTGGTCACCGCGGCGTGAGCGCTCGAGCACGCCGATCAAGTTCTCGACGTGGTGCCCGTACTCATGGGCGATGACATACGCCTGGGCGAAGGGTCCGCCGCTGGCGCCGAAGCGCGTGCGGAGGTCGTCAAAGAAGCCAAGGTCGATATAGATGTACTGATCTAGCGGGCAGTAAAACGGCCCTGATGCCGATGAGGCAGCGCCGCAGCCCGTGTTGATGCCGCCGGTGAAGAAACGGGTGCGTGCCAGCTGATAACGTTCGCCCCGGCGGGCAAACTCATCAGTCCAGTACTTCTGCACACTGTTCACCACCGCCACGATCCGGCAGTCCTCGCGGGCTTCGGCGTCGGCGCCGGTGCGGCAGTTCGCCTCAACCGTGCTCGGCGCACCGCCCTCAATCGAGGTCGTCTGGCCGTTCAGCGGGCCGAATGGCCCGGCGGAGGTGTTGACGCCATCGCCACCACCGATCACCCCTCCACCGAACAGGATGGCGAGCAGCAGGCCGATGATGCCGAGGCCGCCACCGCCCATCGCCAGGCCGCCGGTCAGGCCACCGCGGCCCCGCCGGTCTTCCACCTGCGAGGTATCCAGTTGCGCGTTCTCGTCAAACTCCATCGAGCACCCCCACGGACCTGCCGGTCCACCCGTCTGCCAGTGTAACGGTCCCTGACATCCAGCGGGGTCGCCCATCGGGCCAAGCGCGGTAGGTCGTGAGAGGTAGATCGACAGCCGACGGCCCCCAGGCTGGTAGCCGCCGGGGGCCGTTCTGATCGTTGGCAGTCGGGAGTGGCTACGCGCTGATCGGTACGATGCTGCGCGCCACCTCGCCCTTCTTCATCGCGTCGAACGCTTCGTTGATCTGCCCCAGCTCGTACCGGCGGGTGACCAGCTCATCAAGCTTGATCTTCCCCGCCAAGTAGAACTCGCACAGCCGGGGCATGTCCACGCGGAAACGGGTGGAACCGTAGAACGAGCCGATCATCTTCTTCTCGCCCAGGAAGGCGGCGCCTGGCACCTCGATTGTGGAGGTGAACGGCATCATGCCGACGATGACGGCGGTGCCGCCGCGGCGCACCATGTTGAAGGCCTGGGTCGCTGCCTTGACATTGCCGATTGCCTCGAAGGCGTAGTCCACACCAAAGCCGGTGAGCGCCTGTACGGCCTTGACCGCGTCTTCGTTGGCAGCGTTGATCGTGTGGGTGGCGCCCATCTGCTTGGCGTACTCGAGCTTGTTGTCGAGGACGTCGATGGCGATGATGCGCGAGGCATTGGCAAGCACGGCGCCCTGGATCACGTTGAGCCCCACACCGCCGGTGCCGATCACCGCGACCGTCTCGCCCTCCACGACCTTGGCGGTGTTGAGCACCGCGCCGATGCCGGTCATCACCGAGCAACCGACCAGCGCCGCCTTGTCCAGCGGCATGTCTTTCGGCACCTTCACCACACCGCCTTCGGGCACGACCATGTACTCGGCGAATGAGCCCATGTTGGCAAACTGGTTGACGGGGTTGCCGTTCCATGTGATACGGGGCGCCGCGCCGGCGCCTGCCGGGAAGCGTGCCGACGGGTTCGTGCACAGGTGGGGCGAGCCAGTGACACAGTCGCGGCAGTTGCCGCAGAACGGCGCAAACGACAGCACGACCGGGTCACCAGCCTTGACGTATGTGACTCCGTCGCCCACCTCCTCTACCACACCTGCTGCCTCATGGCCCAGCACGACTGGTGTCGGCGTTGGCCACAGACCGTCAATGAAGTGCAGGTCCGAGTGGCAGACGCCAGAAGCGACGGTGCGGACAAGGACCTCACCGTGCAGGGGCTTGCGGATTTCGATCTGCTCGATGGTCATCGGTTGGTTGACCGCGTGCAGGACAGCAGCCTTCATGTTCTTGCTCCTCCATCCATGGTTCGCGTGGCGAGTGTAACACTTGGGGGCATCAGGGGCGGCGCCCGGCGCGGATGGCTGCCAGGCCCAGTGCCCTCACGTCGAGCGGCACGGGGGCGGCCGCTTCACCGGGCAACGGGGCGATGGGCTCCGCGGCCTCAAGCTCAGCCTCGCCCAGCCAGCGCAGTGTTGGGTCGCGATCTAGCGCCAGTCCAGCGATGCCGGCTGCCGGGCGGCAGAAGTAGATCAGGTCGATGTGCTCGTGCCACATCTCACCGTCGGTCGCCCGTTCCAGCAGAATGGTAACGGGCGGCGGCAACTGACGTGGCTCGTCGAAGGTGAACGGAGCGGTCAGCGCCAGCAGCTCGGCGGCGATACCACACTCCTCCTCAATCTCGCGCAACACCGTCTGTACCGGGTCTTCGTTCTCCTCGATATGGCCGCCGAACGGCAGCCACAGCCGGTTCTTGCGATGCCAGTGCAGCAGGATACGGTCTTCCCACACCAGGAAACCGGTGGCGGTCATGTGCCGCACGGCTGCATCAGTCATCGTGGCCCTGGGCGCTGTGCGGACGTTCGGCGCGCATCTGCGGGAAGAGAATCACTTCTCGGATACTGGCCTGGTCGGCCAGCACCATCATCAGCCGGTCAATGCCCATCCCCAGGCCGCCGGTGGGAGGCATGCCATGTTCGAGCGCAAACAGGAAGTCCTCATCGACGAGTTCGGCCTCGTCGTCGCCCCGGTCGCGCTGACGAAGCTGCTCTTCGAACCGGCGCCGCTGCTCCAGTGGGTCATTCAGTTCGCTGTAGGCGTTCGCGATCTCAAAGCCACCGGCGAATGCCTCAAACCGCTCCACGAGGGAACTGTCGTCGGGCTTCTGCTTGGCCAGCGGTGATAGCTCGACGGGATAGTCCAGCACAAACACCGGCTGGATCAGCTTTGGCTCAACGAGCGTGGACCAGGCTTCATCCAGCAGCTTGCCCCACGGGGCGGCGGCCGGCGCATCGATGCCGCGACGGCGCAGCTCTGCTCGCATCGCCTCCTCGGAGCGAAAGTGCTCGAAGTCCAAACCGCCATGCTCGATCAGCAACTCGCGCATCGTCCGCCGTTGCCAGGGCGGGGTGAAGTCAATGCTGCCGCCCTTGTATGGCAGCATCATCGCGCCGAACACCTCGAGCGCGATACCGGCGACCATCTGCTCGACCATCTCAGCCACGTCTCGGTAGTCGGCGTAGGCCTCGTAGCTCTCCAGCATGGTGAACTCGGGATTGTGCTTGGTGCTGATGCCCTCGTTCCGAAAGATGCGACCGATCTCGTACACCTTGTCCAGCCCGCCGACGATCAACCGCTTCAGGTGCAGCTCGGTGGCGATGCGCAGCGATCGCTCCTCGGACAAGGCGTTGAAGAATGTCTTGAACGGCCGGGCGGCCGCACCACCGGACTCGGCCACCAGCACCGGTGTCTCGACTTCGATGAACCCGCGTCCGTCGAGGAAGCGGCGCATGGCCGCCACGACCTGGGAGCGGACACGGAAGATACGCCGGACCTCATCGTTGGCAATCAAGTCCAGGTAGCGGCGCCGGTACCGTTGCTCAACGTCGGTCAGGCCGTGGTACTTCTCCGGTGGTGGTTGCAGCGCCTTGGCCAGCATCGAGAATGAGGACGCCTGCACGGTGGGCTCGCCGGTGCGGGTCCGGATCAATGTCCCCGTCACGCGCATGAAGTCGCCCAGGTCGAACTGTTTGAGCAGCGCATAGCTTTCGGCCCCGAGGGTGTTGGCACGCAGCATAACCTGGATGCGGCCGGAGCCGTCACGCAGGTCGAGAAAGGTAAGCCGGCCCTGGTCGCGCAGCGCCGTGATGCGGCCGGCGATAGCCACCTCTGGCCCGGCTGCCTCACCGGCGGCCTCGGCCTGTTCAAGGGCAGATACTGCCTCGGCGGTCGTGTGGCTGCGGGCAGTAGTGATCGGGTAAGGCTCGATACCGAGGCTGCGCAGGCGGGCGGCCTTCGCAGCCCGGCCGGCAAACAGCTCGTCGTTGCGGTCGGCCATGGGCGATTCCTTTACACAGCGCGAGGGGGCGGCTGCTGCCACCCCCTGGTACACCGGCACACGGTGGCAACGCCGCTACTTGATCGCGATCACCTTGAGCTTCATCACGCCGCGCGGCGCCATCACTTGCACCTCTTCGCCGACCCGCTTGCCCAGCAGGGCATGGCCAACCGGCGATTCGTTGGAGATGCGGCCGGCGGGTGGGTCGGCCTCGGCAGGACCGACGATCGTGTACTGGCGCTCTTTGCCGTCGCTACTGACGACGACCGTCGAGCCGAGCAGGACCATCGTGGCATGGTGGGCGCGCTCCTCATCGATGATCACGGCCCGCTGGAGCTGTTCTTCTAGCGTGCGGATGCGCAGCTCCACCTGCTCCATCTCGTGCTTGGCGTCGTCGTACTCGGCGTTGTTCTGGGTGGTGGAGAACTCGCGCGCCTCATGGATCTTGTCGGCTGCCTCGCGGCGCTTGGTGGTGCGCAGCTCCTCCAGCTGTTGCTTGAGACGGGCCAGCCCTTCACGGGTGATGGGGAACGACTTCTCTGCGACCATGACGGGGCCTCGACTCCTCTCCGCGGCGCGGCGAACAAGCCGGCACGGGGCCTCCGGGGAACGAAAAAATGGACTGACGGTGCAACATACCGCCAGCCACCCAAGACGCCCGTAGTATAGGCAGCCCGCCTGCCGATGTCAAAGACGGCCGGCACACCGGACGCGCCATCCGCGATGCCGCCTCGTTTCGTATTGCCATGCAGGGCGGTGGTCCGCGGGGCGAGCGCCGCTTGGCGTGGTACCATAACGGGCAGGCTGCGGTCAGCACGGCAAGAGGAGTGGCGGCGCCATGGGTTACTACGGCGATGAGGAGCGCAGGCCGGGACCGTCGGGTACGGTCATCGCCATCATCGGGCTGTCGCTGCTGGTGGGCGCGCTCGGCGGGGGCGTCGCCGGCGGGCTGGTAGCGGCGCTGATCCCGCGTGACAACGGCAGCGCCACCACCGCACGTGTCCCGGCGACAGCGGCGCCGAGGAGCGATAGCCCGGCTACGGTACTGCAGCTGCGCGAGGAGTCGGCGATCACGGAGACCGTGGCGAAGGTCAGCCCCGGTGTTGTCACGCTCCTGGTGCAGGCCTCGCGCACCGACTCGGCCGGACGCCGCATTGAAGAGACTAACCTGGGCTCCGGCGTGGTGGTAGACGCCCGCGGCTACATCGTGACGAACCACCACGTCGTGGAGGGCGCGCGCAAGATCACCGTGCGTTTCATGGGCGGCGAGGAGCGGCCGGGCGTACTTGTTGGTGATGACAACCCATTCACGGACTTCGCTGTGGTGCGCGTTCAACCGGACGGACTGACCGTCGTGCCGGTCGGGGACTCTGACGCGCTTCTACAGGGCCAGCAGGTGCTGGCGATCGGCAGCCCGGCCTTCGGCAACGGCCAGAAGGATGTGCGCAATGACTTCAAGAACACGGTGACACGGGGCATCGTCAGCGGCCTGCACCGCCGCTGGCCCATCGATGACGCAATCGTCGAGGACTTGATTCAGACCGACGCGGCCGTCAATCACGGCAACAGCGGCGGCGCGCTGGTCAACCTTAGTGGCCAGCTTGTGGGCATCCCCACCACCGTTGTTCGGGGCACGCAGAACGGCTTTCAGGTTCAGGGAGTCACGTTTGCCATTTCCAGCAAGACCTTCAAGCCACTGCTCGATGAAATTGTGCGCACCGGGAAGGTCACCCGACCGTACATCGGTGTGCAGCACCGGACGATCACCCCGGAGATCGCCACCCAGAACGGACTGCCGGTGCAGGCCGGCGCCTTCGTGGTTGAGGTCGCGCCGGACAGCCCGGCGGCCAAAGCCGGCATCCGGCCGCGGGACATCATCACCAAGCTGGACAAGTTCGAAGTCGCTGAGGACCTGCCGTATCTCAATATTCTGCGTGGCCTGCAGCCCAACGCCACGGTGACGGTGACGTTTGTCCGCAATGGTCGGGAGCAAACCGCTGATGTGGCGGTCGGCACGCGCTGAGCCTGCGCTTGACCAAACCGCATGGGCTTTCTACCCTGCCCGCAGACCCTGTGGGCTTGGAGGCGAGCCCGGCGCTCTCTCCTGACGCCGCGAAGGCCGCGCTCCTATGAGACAGGCCCCCCAGAATCGTTTCACCCGGCCTGTTCGGCCCGCCCGATCCCGGCTTGGCCGTTCCATCTCGCCGCTGCCGTACGTGGTGGCCGGCGGGGTGGTGCTGGTGTTGGTGCTGCTGTGGTTGCTGTTCTTGCCGCCGTTCTCGGTGCTACGCGGCGGCGGTGACTGGGATGACGCCGGCCAGAACGCGCTGGTGCGCATCCGCCAGGACCCACCGAAGGCGCCGGACGGGTTCGTCATCGCCAGCCCCTACTATGAGATCCGCTCCAAGCAAGACCAGGGCACTGGCCCCGCCACGCTCAGCGTGCCGCTCGGTGACGGAAGGGGCGGTCGTGGCCTGGCCCTGTTCACTTACACCTCCGGCCAATGGAAGCGGCTGGCCCCGGCCGAGGTGACGCCGGACGGCCGTTCGGCGAAAGCGCTCGTCGACCAGGTGCCGGACAACGTCGCGGTGATGCGCCGCACGGCCGGTGGTTTCCAGGTGCAAGGTGTCGTGCCGGCGGGATTGTCGCCCGTGACGGATGCCGAGAAGCTGCTGACCATGCGCAGCCCCGCCCAGTACGTCCCGCAGGCCGATGGCTCCGTTGGCGGAGATCATCCGCCGCCGCTGGACAGCGACAGCATCGCTCTCGTGCCCGTGGTGCGCGCCACCGGTGGGGGGGAGGCGGAGGCCGTCAACGCCATCCTCGCCAACGAGGGAGCGCGCTCGGCCCATGTCGCCGCGCTGGTCGCGCTGGTGCAGGCAAACAAGTTCGACGGCCTTGACCTAGAATACACCGCCATACAGCCGCAATTGGGCGGCTCCTTCACCGCGATGATCCAGTCGCTGGCGGAGCAGCTGCACCGCACCGGGCAGAGCCTGAACGTCACACTGCCTGCGCCGCGGCGCGAGGGCAACAATTGGAACAACTTCGGCTATGATTGGAAAGCGCTGGCCACCAGCGCTGATTATCTGCGGCTGGCTCCGGAGCGCGACCAGTCCGTCTACCGGCGCACGGTGCGCGATGCGCTCAACTACCTCTCCGGCCAGGTCGACAGCAAAAAGCTGATCCTCACGCTGAGCCCGCTGGCCGCCGAGCGCTCAGAGCAGGGCATCCGCACCCTGACTGCCCTTGAGGCGCTGAGCATCGCTGCCCAGTTCACGATCACGGGCCGGGAGCAGCTTGCGGCCAACACTGATGTGCAGATCGTCGCAGACAACCTCAACCGTGAAGGGGCGGTGCAGGGTCAGGCCGGGCTGATCTGGGACGCGAACGCCGCGGCCGTATCGTTTGTCTACCAGAGTGCGGGGACGCTACGCACCGTGTGGATTGAGAACCAGTTCAGCGCGGCCTTCAAGCTGGAATTCGTGCAGCTTTGGGGGCTGGGCGGCATCGCCGTTGATGACGCTGCACCGGGGGACGGTATGGCTAACATCTGGCCCGCTATCGACCAGTACCTCAAGGCCGGCGTGCCGGCGTTGCTGGCGCCCAACGCCAGCCTGTTGCGGCCGCAGTGGCTGGTGGATGGTCAGTCACGCGAGGTGGGAAAGGCGGTGTTCACCTGGAAGGCGCCGCCGGACCCAGGCGACCACACCATCGCCCTGGTGGTAGGGGACGGGGTGATGCGGACGATCAGTAGCCAGCGCGTCACGTTGCGCAATGCACCACCGCCCGGCGCAAGCCCCACCCCGGCGCGCACCGCTACCCCGGGCCGCTGACCTGCTCTGGAGCGCTCGTATGCGCGTCATTGCTGGCGAAGCCAAAGGCTTCCCCCTGCGCGCGCCCAAAGGTACGGATACCCGCCCAACGTCAGATAAGGTGCGCGGCGCCATCTTCTCGATGTTGGGTTCATTGGGCGTGGAAGCGCCGGACCGCGTGCTCGACCTGTATGCCGGGACCGGCGCGCTCGCCATCGAGGCGATCAGCCGCGGTGCGGCACAGGCCGACCTGGTTGAGCAGGGGGCGGCGGCCTGCACCGTGATCCGTGAGAATCTGCTCCGCACCCGGCTAGGCGGGCGCGCCCGCGTGCTGCAAATGCCCGTTGAACGGGCGCTGGCGCGGCTGGAGGGACCGTATGACCTCATCTTCCTCGACCCGCCGTACGCTGCTGCCGGCGTCCCAGCAGTGATGGGCGCGCTGGCCGAGCGAGGATTGGTAGATGCTAATGCCGTGGTCGTGTATGAACACAGCAAGCGCACGACGCCGCCCGACACCATTGGGCCGTTGGCGCTCTACCAAACGCGCTGCCACGGCGATACGTGCGTCTCCATCTACGATCGTGATTGAGGAGTGACCGCGTGCCTGTTGCGATGTATCCCGGCCGCTTTGACCCGGTGACGAATGGCCACCTGGACATCATCACCCGGGCAGCCGCTCTGTTTGACCGGCTCATCGTCGCCCCGAACGATTCGACCAGCGCCAGTTTCCTGTTTTCCACGGCTGAGCGCGTCGCACTGCTGGAGCAGGCGGTCTCCTCGCTCAAGAACGTGGAGGTGCGACCGTACAAGGGACTGACCGTGAACTTCGCCCGCCAGCACGGGGTGAATGTGCTGGTGCGCGGCATTCGCGCCGTGACCGACTTCTACGCCGAGTTCGACATGGCGCTGATGAACAAGAAGATGGCGCCGGAGATTGAGTCCATGTACCTTATGACGAACGTTGACCATCTGTTCACCAGTGCCAGTCGAATCCGCGAGGTCTCCGCGCTGGGATACAACGTGCAGGAGTTCGTCCCTGCCCACGTGGCCGCGGCGCTGCGCAGCAAGCACGCGCGCTGAGCGGCGCGGCGGCGGCTGGTTGATCCTGGACCCTGGGGAGGTAGCAGCCGTCGACATTCTGCAGTTGCTGGATGAGATCGAATCGGAGCTAAACGCCGCGCGGCGCATGCCGATCGGCGGTGGGGTCGTCGTGGACCGGCGCCGGATGCTGGACCTCATCGAGGAACTCCGAACCGCGATCCCCGCCAATATTCGCCAGGCGCGCGGCATCCTCGAGCGAGCCGACGAAGCCATTGCTGAGGCAGAGATGACTGCCGCCCGGATCGTGGCCGAAGCCGAACGAGAGGCGGAGGGGCGCATCAGCCAATCCACGGTCGTGCGGGATGCGCAGGAGCGCGCGTACCAGATTGAGCTGGAGGCGGCCGAACGGGCGCGGCGAGCTGTTGCCGCTGCCGAGGCCGACGCCGAGCGACGGCTGAGCGAGAGTGAGGCGCGAGCCCGCGAGCAGGAGCGCAGCGCCGATGAGTATGCGCTGGCAGTGCTCAAGGGGCTCGAGGACCGCGCCGCTGCTGTTATCGCCAGTGTGCATGCCGCTCAGGCGCAGTTCAACCGCCAGGCTCCCAACAGCTAATGCCCTTGCTCAGCGGCCATGCCCCGAAAGCAGTGCATCACCAGCGCTGCGGCTTCAGACACGCTCATGCGCTGGGCCTCTGCCTCTCGCGCCGCGGCATCGATCATCGCCACTAGCACAGCGGCCTGATACTCACTCGGCGTGCCGCCGAAGATGCCGGCGCGCGTGCCACGTTCCAGGATCTCCGCGATCACACCCCGCACCGTCGCCATGAAACGATCGGCTGCCGCCAGCACTGACCGGCGCGCGGCGGGACCGGCTTCTTCCAGCAGTATGCGGTACAGGCGTGAATACTCGGCATGCTCCGGTGACGCCCGCCGCTCCAGCGTCAGTTCCACCAGGCGGCGCAGGGCGACCAGCGGGTCCACCTCCCGCAGATCCGGGTGCTGCTCGACCTCAGACACCCGGCCGAATGCCTGATCAATGTACGCGATCAGGATATCTTCCTTGTGCGGGAAGTAGTTGTACAGGGTGGTGCGGCCGATGCCGACTGCGCGGGCGACCTGATCCAGTGAGGTGGCAGCCAGCCCCTGGGCAAGAAACAGCGGCACCGCTGCATCGATGATGTCGCGCCGTGTGAGGGCGCGATGCGTTGCGGTGTCCTCATAGCGGATCTTGGGCATACGCGGCAGTCACCCTCCCTCTGGCCGTGTGACGGGAGGCTCCCGCCATTCTAGCCGAGCCGCCGCGCCGGCGTCCCGGGGGAGTCGCCGGCGCGGTGGCGAAGCCCATCAACGCACCACGATGTTCACCAGCCGGCCGGGGACATAGATCACGCGCGCCACATCGCGGCCATCCAGTTGTTCGCGGACCCGCTCGCTTGCCAGCGCCTGGGAGCGGGCCTCCTCCTCGGTGACTTCCAGCGGCAACGTTAGCCGGTCCCGTACCTTGCCGTTGACCTGGACAACGACCGTCACCGATTCATCGCTTGCCAGATCGGCGTCGAAGGCCGGCCAGGGCTGCTGGTGGATACTGAACCTTCGGCCGGTCTGCTGCCACAGCTCCTCTGCGATATGCGGTGCGGCGGGCGCCGTCAACAACAGCAGGGCGGCGACTGCGTCGTCCCACACATCAGGCGGGACGGCGCTGCTTTGCCGCGCCTCCACCAGCGCATTGGTATACTCCATCAGCTTGGCGATCATCGTGTTGAACTCGAACCGCTCGATGCGCACCTCA
>CAUJGQ010000088.1 GCA_963170165.1 Chloroflexota bacterium
GTCTGGACAGCGGTGGGCAGGGCAGCGGCGCTAATCGGTTTGGTGAGGTAGCGGGCGGCGCCGCGGGCCAGCGCCGCGGGCTCGCAGTCGGGGTCGAACGACGCGGTGAGCATCAACACGGGGATGGCGGCGGTGCGCGGCTCGGCCTTCAGCCGTGCCAGCACGGCCAGACCACTCATCCCGGGAAGCGACACATCCAGCACCACGGCGTCCGGCGGGGCGGCAAGCGCGGCCGCCAGCCCCTGCGGGCCAGTGTGCGCCGTGACAGTCAGGTAGCCACCCAGCCGCAGAGCCGTGGTGACGAAGCGGGCAAACGGGGGGTCATCGTCAACGATCAGCACGGTTGGCGGCATGGGGCCCGCCTTGTCGTCCAAGAAGAACGGGAACACCGCCCCCGGTGCTCCCGTGCCAAATGGTGGAATAGTACGAGCGCTGTGGCGTTTCGGCGGGTTGGGGGGGCGGGGAAGGGGGAAAGTGCCGAAACGCCACAGCACCTTGATTCAGTATGGTCCGCGTCGCATCACACCGGCCTCACGGCGCGGCCCAGAATAGTCACGGACCCGTCACAGAGACCGGCGCGCGACGGACTCATACACCACTGCCATATCACGCGCCATCCGCTCGGCGGAGAAGCCGGCCAGCAGCCGCGCCCGCCCGGCCGCACCCAGCCGCCGCGCTTCCTCCGGCGTCGCCCGTAGCCGCCGCAGAGCGGCGGCCAGTGCGGCGCCATCGGCGGGCGGAATGTACCAGGCTGTTTCACCCTCCGGCGCCAGCTCGCGGTTGCCGCCGCTGTCGGTAGTGATCACCGGCAGGCCGCAGGCCATGTACTCCATGATGGTATTGGAGCAGCCTTCTTTGTGGATGGCGGGGTCAGCCAGCAACACCCCGACATGCGCCTGCCGCACCAGCGGCAACACCTCCAGCGATGGCGCGGGCAGCTCCACCACTCCAGCGGCAACCAGTGGCGCAGCCTGAGCCAGCACCGCCGGCCGGTTGGGGCCGTCTCCGGCTGCGATGAAACGCCAGGCATGGGGGCCATCGGCTTCTGCCAGCAGCCGTGCTGCCTCGATGAAGGCGGCGAAGTCCTTGCCCGGCGCCATGCGCGCCGTCATCACGGCGGTGAACGGCCCGTCCTCCGGCGGTTCGCCCGCGCACAGCGGCAGGCGGCCGGCATCGAAGCCGTTGTACACCACGCGGCCACGCTCCGGCGGGATGCTCCATGCCGCCAGCCCGGCACGGCTGTTGGCAATGACAGCGTCCACGTGGCGCAGCATCCAGTGATTGCCGGGGCGGCGGCCGGGCGTGATGTACCCGGCGCGGATTGAGCCATCGATCAACGGGATCCGCAGAGCACGGCAGGCAGGCAGTGCCGCCAGCGAGGCCATCCACCCCCAGGAGTGCACCACCTCCGGCCGCCAGCGGGCGAGGAGCCACCACAGATCCAGCGCCGGACGTGGGTCCATCCGCGCGCGCCGCGGGGCGATACGGAGAGGCGCCCCAGCGGCGCGCAGCCGCCCGGCAAACGCCCCGCCTTCCAGTGCCCATACCCGCGGCTGCCAGGGCGGCGGCAGGCTGCGTACCAGCAGCTCAAACTGCCGTTCTGCCCCGCCATTGCCCAGGCTGTCGGCCAGCAGCAACAGCCGCCGCGGCCGTGACGATGTTCGCTCCATAGTGTGCGCGGAGACGGCGGCCGGCCATGTCATGCGGTCTTGTGCAATTGGCATTGGCCGCCACCGGCCCCTATCCGCCCTGCCCTCCCCACCGATACTCATGGTGAACCACGCGCCGTCCGGCCATCGTGCCCTACGATAGGCGCGCTGTACCCCACCCTAACAGACTGCGGCCGGTACTCGTGGCTGCAGAACCGATGGAGCCATGTACCACCATTCCCCCCCGCCCGCTACTCCTGCTCCCTCCGGCAGTGTCTCCCGCCGCGCGGTCCTGGTCTCGCTTGCCGCTGCCGCCGGGCTGACCGTGCTGCGCGGCGGCGCTCCCGGGCCGGCCGCGGCGCAGCGCCCGCCCCTGCCCGCGCCGGCTCCCGGCGGCCTCCGCCCACCCTTGCCAGCCTATGTCAAACGTCCGTTCACCGGCGCCGCCGCCCGGCCCGCCGTCCGCGGTATCGTTACCCGCGAGACCAGCCAGAGCATCGGCGACGAGAGCGACCTACCGGTGGTGCAGATCACCCAGGACGGCACCGGCACGGCGCTGACCGTGACCAAGCCGGATGACATCAACTGGGGCGTGGTGGTCAACGCCTACGGCGAGGCGCTGGCCATCCAGCAGACGCACGACTTCGCCGGGCAGGATTGCGACCTGGTGAATCTACGCCACCAGTCCACCGGTGACGCCATCTACATCATTCACCACGGCGGCAAACCGCCCGGGTACAGCGGCACGCCCGGTGGCAACACCTGCATCAACATGCTCATCCCCCAGTTTCTAGACTCGTTCACGGCCCAGCGCGAGGGCGGCGCGCCCAACAACCGCACGGGCATGATCGGGCTAAAGGTAGAGGCACAGGCGCCCAACAGCGGCGTTACTGCCGCCCAACTGGTGCATTGGGGCGGCGGCCCGGCGCTGGCCATCACCAGCCAGTATGCCGGCTTCCCCCAGGGACACGGCAAGGCCATTCATGTCAGCCACGACGGCACGAACGACGCCGTCGAGATCGATCACTACGGCGCCACTCCGGCCGCCACGCTCAAGCTGGTCAGCTTCTCGGCGGTGGAGCATGCGGCGCTGGACGTGCGCGACGGCTCCAACGCCCACCCGCGGCTGTCCGTCCGCTCCACCGGCGCGCTGCGGCTGGGCGACGGCCACAGCGCCGAAGACACGACACTGGAGCGCACCGGCGCGGGCGCGCTGCGCTTGTCTGGCAGCGCCTCTGCCAATGCCACGCTGTCGCTGGGGGCGAACGGCGATGTCAACCTGGCGCGGGTGGCGGCGCGGCGGCTGCAATCGGACAGCATGGTGATGGTGCGGCGGGCGCTGACATGGGACTTCGCCTACACCGCCATCGGCCCCAGCGACGCCCAGTTCCGCTACATCATGCAGACCGACGGCGCCATGTGGTGGAGCCCCGGTGATGCGGACGTGGATACCAATCTCTACCGTGCCGCCGCTCATGAGCTCCGCACCGACGACGGTTTCACCGCCAAGTCGCTGCGCGCCAGCGGCGACCAGACGGGCCAGGCGGGCACATTGACGCTGACCAATGTCAACAACGTCGCCACCCCGCGCGGCACGGGTGCGGGCGCCATCAAGTTCGCCGACGCCACGGACCGCACGAACGCCGGCTTCCTCAAGGTGAAGATCGGCACGAAGGATTACTTCATCCCCGTGTTCGACGCCGCCGAGCATCCGGCCAGCGCCCCGGCTGTCCAGGCCCAGCGCGGGCGCGAGCTGCCGCGCGACTCCTCCGGCCCGCCCGCACCGGCGCCCGTACGCGGCTGAACGTTGTGGCCGGGGGAGGGTTCGTCCTCCCCACCGGCCCCCTTACCTGCACCGGCGGGGGAACGTGCGTCCCCCGCTCCCCAATTTCCCGGTGCGGCCATGCATCGCATGCCGGGCCGGCGGCGTATAAGGGGTAAGGGCAGGGCGCCGGCCCTGGCTGATACACGGAGGAGTATGGGGCATGCGATGGATGGTGGCCGCTGCGGCGGCGCTGGTGATGGCGGCAGGCGCCCTGGGTGGCGCCCGGCAGCAGGCCGCGCCGGCGCGGGCCCAGGAAGCGGCGTACGTGGTGACCGAGGGCAACCTGTTCCTGCCTGGGACAATCACGGTAGCGGCCGGAACGGCGGTGGTGTGGGTCAATCAGGAGCCGGACCCGGCCAACTCGCACAACGTCTTCTCCTACCAGCGGCTGTTCGAGTCTCCTGACTTCTATCCCGGCGAAAGCTGGAGCATGCTCTTCGACACGCCGGGCACGTACACCTACTACTGCGCCTATCACGAGGGCATGGAGGGCACCGTCATCGTCCAGTAGGGCGATGGCGGCGAGGCAAGGCAGCACCGCGGGCGTGCGAGGAGGGGCGCGCTCGCGGTGCTGTAGTCTTTGGGTCAGGGTTCGGCGGCGCCCGCACCTGGGACAATGCCGCGGAACAGGTACACCATTTCGCCGCTGTCGGTCAGTTCTACATCCGCGATGCCCTGGCGGTGGAGGTGGGAGAGGCGCTCGCGGGCATCGGCGACGGTGATACGGGCATCGAGCGCGGCGGCGGCGATGGTGATCCGGCCGCCGTGGGCGCGGGCCGCGGCCAGCAGCCGTTGTTCGGCCGCCTCGGCAGCGGTGAGCGGGTCCCCGGCGCGGCGGCGCAGGTTGAACCACGCCAGCGCCACGCCGGCGCAACCGACAAACAGCTCCATCCCCACCGCGCCCAGGTTAGCGCCCACCTCCGAGCGTGGTTCGGTGAACGCCATCGACAGATTCACCGGCGCCAGCACGAAGCCGGCCCCGGCCAGCAGCACCCCGATCACCCCCAGCGCCATCCGCCGCATGGCAGGCCCCTCTGCGTGTTCCTCTGTTCTCGCCGTCCCGGCGTGGTCTGTGTATCGTACGCCGCACACGGCTCCACCGTCCGTCACGGACGCGACGCGCGGAGCAGGCCGGTCCATCGATCAGGGCGCGAGGCAGCGGCGAGCGCGATAGGGTGGGGCTAGAGAGCGGGCAACAGGATGCAGGGAGGCGCTGGTGACGGACATCTTCGCGCTGGTGGCGAACGGGACGGCGGAGGAGGTACGGGCGCTGGTGGCGGCAGAGCCGGCGGCGGCGCGGGTGCGCAACGCCCAGGGGCAGACGCCGCTGCTGGTGGCGCGCTATCGCTCTCGCCTGGATGTGCTGGCGGCGCTGCGCGCAGCGGTGGCCGCGGATGCGCTCGATATCTGGGAGGCCGCGGCACTGGGCGAGACATCGCGCGTTGCAGCGCTGCTGGATACCCAGCCGGATCTGGTATCGGCGTATCACGCGGACGGCTTCTACCCCTTGGGGCTGGCCTGCTTCTTCGGCCATCCCGAGACGGCGGCGCTGCTGCTGGCGCGCGGCGCGGCAGTTAACCAGACCGCGCGCAACGCCTTCGCCGTCGCGCCGGTGCACGCGGCCGTCGCCGCCCGCGGGCACGCCACCGTCGCCGCGCTGATCGCCGCTGGCGCCGATGTCAACCTGCCCCAGCAGGGCGGCTTCACCCCCCTGCACGAGGCCGCCCACCAAGGTGACCGCGCGCTGGTTGAACTGCTGCTGGCGGCGGGCGCCGGCCGGCACCGCACCACGGATGACGGGCAGACCCCAGCCGCCACCGCCCGCGCTGCCGGACATACGGAACTGGCGGCGGCGCTGGCGGGGGATCGGGAAGTGTGAGGCAGCAGCCGGCAACGCGTGCGCCCTGTCTCCCGCTACCCCGTCACCACCCGCGCGGCGCCCAGGGCCGCGCGCAGGTCATCACCATAGCGGGCAGCGGCCACATCCGGCGGGTGCTCGCCGGTGGCGGCGCGCAGCGTGGCGGCCTGCATGGCGGCGAAGACTTTGCTGATGGCGGCATCAGGCCGGAGGAAGCGCGCCCGCTCTAGCGAGTTGGTGCTATCCACCAGGTACTTCTGCCCGGCAAACTCCGGCACCTTGACGGCGTCGATGCGGGCGGCCGGGTGGGGATCCTCCACATTCAAACGAGCGACGGTCTCGGCGCTGTTCCAGGTGCGGATGAACTCCCAGGCGGCATCCTTGTGGCGGCTGCCGGCGCTGATGTACCAGCAGGTGCCCAGCCCGCCGATGGTGAAGGGCTGCCCGCCGCGCTCGGCGGGATGCAGCACATAGCCAACGTTGCGCTGATCAGCGGCCGGCCAGTTGCCGTACACCCAGCCGCCCTCAAACAGAATGCCGAGCGTGCCCGCGCCCATCCGCTCGCGCATCACCGTCCAGGGTCGGGCGATGGTGAGCAGCTCCGGCGGCGTCAGCTGCTCCTCGCGGAAGGCGCGGGCGTAGTGGGCCAGCGCCTTGCGAATCGCCGGGCTGTCCCCCACCCAGCGACCGCTACGGTCCTGCACCTCGCCGCCGTACCCCCACACCAGCGGGATGAAGCCATGATTGGCCGTGCCCGTATCGGCGATGGCGCCGGCGTACAGGGCATACGGCGCCACGTCGGGCACGCGGTCGCGCAGGGCGATGGCGGCGGCGAGGATGCCCTGCGGGCCGTCCGGCTGCCAGTTCGGCGGCAGTCCCGCCCGCACAAACGCGTCACGGCGATAGTACAGGAAGCGGGTATCCAGGCCGTACGGCACCGCCCAGACCTTGTTCTGGTAGTGAACGCCGTCGCGCACCCCTTCCGGGTAGTAGCGCCAGTCCGGCCACAGCGCCAGATACTCATCCAGCGGCGCGATCAGCCCGGCGTCGGCCAGCTCACCGATGCGCTCGCCACTGACGTGAAAGACGTCCGGCGCGTCCCCTTGCTGGAGCCGGTGCAGCAGCGCGGTATAAAACTCACCGCTGCTCTGCTTGCGCTGATCAATGCGGACCGTCAGGCCGGAATGGGCCCGCTGGAGCTCGGCGGCGGCGCGCTCCACATACGGCGGCTTCTTGCCCAGCTCGTCCGGGTAGGAGACCGTGAGTGTGCCGGACAGGCTGCGGCCGGCGGCCGGTGATCCCGCGGGCGTGCCCGTGGCGGCGCGGGGCGCAGGCTGCGGCGGGCGCGTACCACCACCGCAGGCCCCGGCCAGCGCAGCAGCGGCCAGCGCCAGCGTCCCCTGGAGGGCACGACGGCGGGAGAGGTGGCGCACGGTATCGGTCTCGTTACCAGCGGCGAGGTGCTGACTCCGCGAGCATACCGCGCCATCTGCGATTGTGCACGACAATGAGACCAACGGCGGCGCGACACCGCGGCCCGGGGAGCAGCACATCAGCACCGACAAGCAGGCGCCGGCAGGCCCCGAGCGCGCGGACCCGTTCCGGATCGATCGCGGCACGCTGCTGCGTTGGGGGCTGGGCGTGGTGGTGTTTGCCATCGCCTACGGCGTGGCACTGGTGGTGTTGCGCGGGCTACAACTCCAGGACACCGCGGCAGACCTGGCAGAGCAGGCCGGGCCGTGGGGAGCAGCGGCGTTCGTGGCGCTGATGATGGCCGCGGTGATGAGCCCGTTGCCGGACTCGCCCATCGCCCTGGCCGGGCTGGTGGCATATGGCCCGGTGGCTGGGCTGCTCCTGGTAGTGGGTGGCTCGTGGTGCGGGGCGGCGGCTAACTTCTGGCTGGTGCGGCTGCTGGGGCGGGAGCGCTTCCGCCGCCGCTTTCCGCAGATGGCCGCGCCAATGGATGACCTGGCCGGGCGGCTGGGCTTCGAGCTGCTCGTACTCCTGCGATTTGTGCCTACCGTGAGCTTCGATGTGGTGTCCTACGCGGCGGCGGTGACGCGCATGTCGTTTCCCGCCTTCGCCGCCGCGACGGTGCTGGGGCAGCTACCGGGGCCGGTGGTGGTCTCGTTGGTGGGGGCCGGCGCCGGTGGGGCGGGCCGGGGGGTGACCGTGGCGCTCAGCGGGCTGCTGATGGCCCTCATCCTGGCATTGCTCGCGCTGCGGCGGCGGCTGCGCACCAGCAGCCGGTAGCCTGAACTTTGCCGGTGCAAACGGAGACGGCCGCGCGGTATGCTGAGGGGCACATTCGGCCGGAGGGCGGGCGATGGCGCGGCGCCGGCGGGCAGCGGCAGTCTTCGCGGCGGGCGCGCTGCTGGCGGTGGCCTGCTCCGGCGGGGGAGACTCCGGCGCATCCGCCGCCGCCCCGGCCAGCCCCACGCCCGCGCCCATCGTAACGCCGCCCGCCGAGCTGGCCGTCTCCCGCGGCGGTGGCGCCGCCTGCTACCTGCGCCAGCTGCCCGCCGCCGATGTCCCGGCCGGCGTCAAGGGCTACCGGCTGTTTGATACCGGCGGGCTCCCTCCCGGCGTGGTACCGGTGGTGCGCACCGTCAAGTTCCAGAGCGGCGGCAGCAACCGGGTGCTGGAGGCGGAGATCTGCTTCACCGCCGACGGCCGCTCGCCGGAGGGCCGCCACACCGCCAAGCTGGAGCTACGGCTGTACGGCGTCGATTCCGAGCGGCTGGCCGTGGACGAGCGGGTGACGCCGGTGCGGGCATTGCCCTTTACCCAGGTGATCGCCATCCAGTAGCCGCCGCATTCCTCCTTAGTCACGGGTGCCGTACGCTGCCCGCAGACCGGACGCAGGATTGGCCACATCTCCCGCAGTAGGGCGAGGGGCCTCCCGCGGTAGCCGATCCTGAGCGAGCGTGAGGGGGAGCAGCGCCGTCTATGATTAGCCTTACCGACGAGATGCAGCAGGCCATCGATGTTGCCCTGGCCGAGGGCGCGCCCGTGATCGTCGCCTCCGCCGGGCAGGCGGGCGAGCCGGACATGGCCTTCAAGGGCAGTGTGATGGTGTTCGACCGCGAGCACCTGGCCTTTTGGGAGCGCTCTCACGGCACCACCCTGCAGAACCTGACCGAAAACCCCCAGGTCTGCCTGTTGTATCGCAACCCGGCGCGGCAACTGGCCTGGAAGTTCTTCGGCGCCGCTGAGCTGCACCGCGAGGGCGACCTGCGCCGGCAGGTGATGGAACGCACCGTTGAGGCAGAGCTGAACCGCGACCCCGAGCGCGAGGGCGTCGCCGTGCTGATCCGCGTGGACCGCGTCATGCGCGGCCGCGAGGTGATCATGAGCCGGTGACGGCGGCGATCAGGAGCGCAGGCGCATGCGGGTAGACGAAGGCGCATACCGGCAGTTGCGCGTCAGCCGCGAGGCCGGCGGGCTGGTTGTGACGGTGGAGCTGCACCGGCCGGAAGCACTGAACACGCTGACGACGGCGCTGGCCGAGGACCTGCTCGCCTGCCTGGGGGCGCTGCGCCGCGACCCGTCCGTCCGTGCCGCCGTGCTGACCGGCGCGGGGGAGCGCGCGTTCTGCGCCGGGGCCGACCTCAAAGAGCGCGCAGGAATGACCGATGAAGCCTGGCGGGCACAGCACACCGTCTTCGAGGAGGCGGCGCACGCGCTGTTGCATTGCCCGATACCGATGATCGCGGCGGTGGAGGGCTGGGCACTGGGTGGCGGATGCGAGCTGGCGCTGTTGTGCGATTTCATTGTCGCATCGGAGACAGCGGTATTCGGCCTGCCGGAGGTCACGCGCGGCATCTTCCCCGGCATGGGCGGTACCCAGGTGCTACCGCGTATCGCCGGTGCGCCGCTGGCCCGCGAGCTGATCTTCACCGGCCGCCGCCTGCCCGCCGCCGAAGCCAAGGCCACCGGCATTATCAATCACCTGGTGCCCGCCGGGCAGGCGCGCGCCAGGGCGCTGGAGATCGCCGCCGTCATCGCCCAGAACGGCCCGATCGCCGTTCGCCAGGCCAAGAAAGCGATCAACCACGGCCTGGAAACCGACCTGGAAACCGGCCTCGCCCTCTCCATCGAGGCCTACAACCTCACCATCACCACCGAAGACCGGCTGGAAGGCGTGCGCGCCTTCAACGAGAAGCGCCCGCCCGTGTTCCGCGGCCGCTGACACGCAGGGACAAGCGCACCCCCTCGTAATTCCCCCTGGCAGGGGGTCCGGCTCACAGCAACCAAGCGAGAATCTACCCGCGATCAGGGGGAGCGGGGAGGAGGTTGCCGCTTGCCGGCTGCCCAATGGTGGTAGCGGTCGCACTTCGCCCTTTGGTGCGGAACAATACCTTACCGCTGATGCCGGAGGGCCACCGCGTGAAGGACCCCGCCACCGTCGCCATCTATCACCTGACCCACATCAACAACCTGCCGTCCATCCTGGGAACGGGCGGGCTGGGCTGCACGTCGCAACTAGACAGACGTGGGTTTGCCAGAACCAACATCGCCTATGACTCCATCCAGAGCACGCGCAGCCGGACTTCGGTACCGTGTGGCCCGGGTGGCGGACTGCATGACTACGTGCCGCTGTTCTTCGCGCCAAGGTCCCCCATGCTTTTCACGGTGAAGAACGGCAACGTGCCGGCCTACCGTGGCGGGCAGGAGTCGCTCATACACCTGATGACCACGGTGGCCACGGTCATCACAGCTGGCCGCCCGTTCGTCTTCACGGATGGCCACGCGACCATGCAGCCGACGTGCTTCTACGACGACATCAGCGATCTGGACGAGGTGAACTGGGGTGTGATGGCAAGCACGACGTGGTATGACACACCAGCCCTGCCGGACCGCAAGCGCCGGCGGCAGGCGGAGTTCCTGGTGCACACGCATTTGCCGTGGCGGCTGATTCGGGAGGTGGGTGTCTACTCGGCGGCGATGCAGCAGAAAGTGCTGGATCTCATCGCCGATCAGAGACATAAGCCCGCCGTCACGGTGCGGCGGGAGTGGTACTATTAGCAAGTATGTTCGACATGCTTGAGGTGCCAGGGTGATCGAGCGCCGAACCGGGAACGTGGTGGAGGCACAGGCCGAGGCGGTGGTGAACACCGTCAACTGCGCGGGCGTGATGGGCAAGGGCATCGCCCTGCTGGTCAAGCAGGCCTACCCCAAGGTCTTCAAGGACTACCGGGCCGCGTGTAAGCGGGGCGAGGTCCAGCCCGGTAGGATGCTCACCCTGCCTGCCGGCCCGGTGCGGGCTACGCGCAAGCGGGCCGGCCTGGCGCCGGCTGCCGCCAGCGTCCCGGCGCAGGGGCCACGCTACATCATCAACTTTCCCACCAAGCGCCACTGGCGGCAGCCTTCGCGCATGGACGACATCCGCGCCGGGCTGCCTGCGCTGATCGCGGAGGTGCGGAAGTTAGGGGTGCAATCGGTCGCTGTGCCCGCCCTCGGCTGTGGCAACGGTGGGCTGGACTGGGAGCAGGTCCGCCCGCTGATCATCGCGGCGTTCGCTGAACTGCCCAACGTGACCGTGTATCTCTACGACCCGCACGCAGAACCGGCGCCCGGCGATGACGGCGGCGCGCCCGCGGCCGATGACACGCGCGTGATCCTGCCGGCCGCGGCGGCGCTCGTGACGGTGGCCGCCGCCTACGCCGCCGAGGGGTACCGGCTGGGCGAGCGCGAGATGGAGCTGCTGGCGGAGCTGCTGGCCTGCAAGCTGCCAGGGCCCACCGCCCCGCGCGAGACCCCCTGGTGGCTGCTGCCCGCCGAGCACGAAGGCGCACCCGCGCTAGCGGTGGCCCCGGAGGCGGTGCGGATGGCGGCGGCAGTGCTGCAACAGCACAGGGCAGCAGCGGCAGCCGCCGCGGACACCGTGGCGCTGATCGAACGTTGGGAGACACCCTACAGCTTGGAGTTGCTGGCCACCGTCCACCGGCTGGCCAGCGCCGACCCGAGCGCCGGGACCGGCACGCTGCTCCACGCGGACGGCTGGCCCGAGCCCGTGCGCCACCTGCTGCGCCCGCGTCACATCGAACTCGCCCGCAAACACCTGCTGGATCACGGCCGGCTGTCCGCGGTCCAGCTGCGGCTCACCGGCTGACCACGAACGATGCACCTCCCCCGCACGGGGATCGCCGCAGTGGGGCGCCCCCACACATCCTGCTCCCCGCACCTGTGACCTCACTGAGACCCGACGGCACGCTATCTGTCCTGAGGTGGTGGGGGCCGGGTGATACAATGCGACGTGCCGCGCTTGCCCGTGATCGCGTGGCGTTGTCTCGGATAGCTCCATGGCGCCCGCCGGCCCTGAGCCCGCATCTCCGGATAGCATCGCCGGTGTTCCCTCTGCCACCGGCCCCGAGCCGTACTTCCGTCTGCTGTTCGGTGATTACGCCACCCCCATGTGGGTGTATGACACGGAGACGTTCGCCTTCCTGGAGGTGAACGAAGCCGCCCTCCGGCGTTACGGCTACCGCCGCGATCAGTTCCTGGCGATGCGCATCACCGATCTGCGCCCGCCCGAAGACTGGCCGGCGCTGCTGGCCTTTCTGGCAGAGGAGCACGCAGCCACCCACCGGCGGCTGACACGCCACCGTTGCGCCGATGGCTCGCTGCTAGAGGTGGAGATCGTCTCCCACCCGCTGCCGTTCAACGGGCGGCCGGCGCGGCTGGTGGTGGCGGCGCCGGCCACAGAGACCAGCCGCAGCGAGGGAGCGCTGTTCTTCCAGGCGCAGGTGCTGGAGGCGGTGGAGCAAGCGGTGATCGCCACGGACGCCGGCGGCCGTATCCAGTACTGGAACGGCGGCGCCGCCCGGCTATGGGGGCTGCCCGCCGAGCAGGCGCAGGGCCGTCCGCTGCTCGATGTGCTGCTCCCCCCCGCCCTGCACACCCATGCCCTGCCACTGTTTGTCCAGCAGATGCAGGGCGCGCGCTGGAGCACCGAGCTGACCGTGCGCGGGCCGGACGGCGCGGAGCTGCCCGTGCTGGTCAGCGCGAGCCCCATCACCAGCGCCGGGGGCACGGTGGCAGGCGTGATCGTCGTTGCCCAGGACATCACCGCCCAGCACCGCCACCGGCAGACCCTCCAGTTCCTGGCCGGTGTCAATAGCGCGCTGGCCGCCTCGCTGGATGAGCGCGCCACCCTGCAGGCGCTGGCCTCGGCCTGCGTGCCGTTCCTGGCCGATTGGGCGCTGGTGGATGTGCGCGGTCCGGAGCGATTGGAGCGGCTGGGCTTCGCCTCCGTGATGCCCGATGCCGCCGCAACCGGCCGCGCCATCCTCGCGGCCCGCGCGCTCCAGCCGGCCAGCCGCAGTAACCCGGTCGAAGACGCCATCGCCACCGGCCGCAGCCTGCTGGCGGCGGATGTGACGGCGGCGGTGATTGACCGCTTCGCCCGTTCACCGGAGCACCGCCGCACCCTGGATCTGCTGGGCGCGCACAGCGTCATGGTGGTGCCGTTACGCGCCTGGGGCACACCGGCCGGCGCGCTCACACTGGTTTCTTCCCAGCCGGCGCGCCGCTACACCGCCGAAGACCTGGAACTAGCCGAGGAGGTGGCACGCCGGGCGGCGCTGGCCATCGAGCGCTCCCGCCGGTACGACGCCGAGGCCGCTGCCCGCCACGCTGCCGAGCTCGCCGTCGAGCGGCTGACGCGGCTGCAACGGGTCAGCGCTGCGCTGGCCGGCGCCCTCACCGAAGTTGAGGTGAGCGACGTGATCGTGCGCGAGGCGGCCGCGGCCATGGGCGCCACCCATGCCCTGCTGGCCGTGCCAGCGGAGGGCCGGGAGTACCTGCGCATTGCCAGCACGCTGGGTTATCCGGCCGGCGCCTTCCGCGGGCTGCGTATGCCGCTGACGGAGGCCGTACCGGAGAGCGAGGCTTTCCGCGACGGCCGCGTCGTGCTGTCTTCCTCGCGCCAGGAACGCGAGCGCCGCTATCCGGCGATGGCAGCCCTGCGCGAGGGTATCCCGGGCGAGGCGCGGATCTGTGTTCCGCTGTTGCTGGGCGCTACCGGCACCGGCACGCTGGGGTTGACCTTCGCTGAGCGGCGGGAGTTCAGCGCTGAGGAGCAGGCCTTCCTGCTGGCCATCGGCCGCCAGGGCGCCCAGGCGCTGGACCGCGCCCGCCTGTATGACGCCGAGCGCGCCGCCCGCGACCGCATGACCCTGCTGTTCGAGCTGAGCGCCGAGCTGGCCGGCTCGCTCGATTATGACGAGACGTTGCAGCGGGTGGCGCGGCTGGCGGTACCGCTGGCCGGTGACCTGTGCGTCGTCAATCTGCTGGAACCGAGCGGCGAGATCCGCCGCGTGGTGACGCACAGCGGCTACCCGGAAGATTCGCCCGTGCTCCGCTGGCTGCACACGGCGGCCACCGGCCACACCGCGACGCTGCCGGCGGTGCGAGTGCTCACCACAGGCATGGCCGAGACGAACTTGGCGATCACCGACGCCGACCTGGCAGCCGCCGCCCGCGATGAAGCGCACCTGGAGATGCTGCGCGCGCTGGCGTTGCGGTCCTTCATCTGCCTGCCGCTGACCATCGGCGGGCGGACGTGCGGGTCACTAACGCTGGCGCGTACCCGCACCGGCCACTACACCGAGCAGGATGTCCGGCTCGTGGAGGAACTGGCGCGGCGCACCTCCCAGGCGATGGAGAACGCCCGCCTGTACCGCGAAGCGCAGGAGACCGCCCGCCGCGAGCGGGCCGGCGCCGCCCAGTTGCGCCTGCTGGCCGGGGCCTCGCTCGCCATTAGCGCTGCCCGTACCGTAGAAGCGATCGGCCGGCAGGTGATGGAGACCGCCCGCGACCTGACCGGCGCCGGTATCGCCATAGCCACGGTGACGGAGGATGACACGCTGCGCGGGGGGACGCTCGCCTGCTGGGTGGCAGCGCGTCACGCCGGATGGGGCTGCGCCGGACATCTGCCCGCCACCGGCATCATCGCCGAGGCGATTGCGGCGGGCGCCGTGCTGCGCCGGAGCCGTGCCGAGGTGGACAGCCCCGGAATCATGGGGGTGCATCCACCGCTGTCCGGCTGGCTGAGCGCGCCGCTGCTGGGGCGCGACGGCCACCTGCTCGGCGCCGTCTGCTTATCTGACGCGGCGCAGGGGGAGTTCAGCGAGCAGGATGAGGATGCCATTCGCCAGCTTGGCCAGATGGCGGCGGCGGCGGTGGAAAACCTGCTCCTGTCGCGCTCCGCCGCCGCTGCCGAAGCGGCCATCCAGGCCGACGCCCTCAAAACGCAGTTACTTAACACCGTCAGCCACGAGCTGCGCACACCGCTGGGGGCAATCAAAGGCTTCACCAGCAACCTCCTGCACTTCGGAGAGGCGATCCAGAGCAGCGAACGCCACGAGTTCCTCGGGGAGATCGATGAAGCCGCCGACCGGCTGACCGAGCTGGTGGAGAACCTGCTCCACCTCTCCCGGCAGGAGTCCGGCGTCCTGGAGGTCCAGCGCGAGCCGGTGGCGTTGGGCATGGTGCTGGCCCGCGCCGTGGAGGATGCCCGCGCGCGCTATCCGGGACGGGAGATCAGCCTGCGCCTGCCGCCGGGACTGCCGCCGGTGGAAGGCGACCCCCGGCGGTTGCTTCAGGTCGCCGCCAACCTGATCGACAATGCCCTCAAGTACTCACCCGGCGGCGGGCCCGTGACCGTCCGCGTGGCCGCCGCGGCCCGCGCGGTCCGTTTCACCGTGGCAGACCGCGGCCTCGGCATCCCCACCACCCACCAGGCCCGCGTCTTCGACCGCTTCTACCGCGTGCCCGGCCCGCAGTCCATCGCCATCGGCGGGACCGGGCTCGGGCTGGCCATCACCCGCCACATCGTCGAGCAGCACGGCGGCCGTATCGGTCTGCGCAGCCGCGAGGGGCAGGGCACCATGGTCACCGTCATCCTGCCACGCGTTTCCCTCCCTAGCTAAAGTACGGACACCACCCGCCCGACACTGGAACAGGGACCGTGGGGAGGAGGGAGCGACGAGAGGATCGGGCTATGGCCGGGCGCTGGCTATCACGGCTCTCCTTGCGGGCAAAGCTCGCCCTGATGTTGCTGCCACCCATCGTCGGGCTGCTGCTGCTGGCGGCGCAGGATACCCGCGCACGCATGACCACATTGCGCCAGGCCGGCGAGGTGCGCGAGCTGTCGGTGATGACCGCCCGGCTGGCGGCGCTCGTACACGAGTCGCAGAAGGAACGTGCCCGCACCAGCCTGTTCTACGGCAGCGGTGGCAAGCAGTTCCGCGAAGAGATGATCGCCCAGCGCGCCGCGGTAGACCCGCTCGCCGCCCAGTGGACCGCCTACCTCAAGGGACTTGACCAGGCCCTGCTGTCTCCCGCCGGTCAACAGACGCTCAGCCGCCTGACCGAGCAATTGGGGCAGCTGCCCGCCCACCGGCAGGCGGTCGACGCCCTCAGACTGTCCACCACCGAGGCCATCGGCTACTACACAACCTTTAATGAGACGGCGCTGAATCTGGCCGGAGACGCGGCCCGCACCAGCGTCAACGCGGACATCGCCGCCCAGCTCTCCGCGGCAGTCAACTTCTCGCGCGCCAAGGAGGTCACCGGCCAGGAACGCGCCACGCTGAACAATGCCCTTGCCCGCGGCCGGTTCGAGTCCGGCGGCCAGTTCGTCACCTTCGCCTCGCTCGTCGCACGCCAGGATGCCTACATCACCAGCTTCCGATCGCTGGCCACGCCCGAGCAGCGCCGCGCCGTCGAGCAGGCCGTCAGCGGCCCGGCGGTGGACTTCGTCGCCGGATACGAGCGCATCGTGCTGGAGCGGGGCGCCACCGGCGGCTACACGGACCTATCCGCCACCGAGTGGCAGAACCAGGTCACCGCCAAGATCGATCTGATGAAGCAGGTGGAGGACGGCTTCGGCGCCGGCATCACCCGCGCCGCCAGGGCCAGCCAGTCCGCCGCCCGCGCCGCGCTGGCGCGCATGCTGGCACTGAGCGCCGCCCTGCTGGTGATCACGGCGCTGCTGGTGTGGGCGGTGGCGCGCGCGCTGCTACGCACGGTGCGGCAGGTAGCAGACGCCGCCCGTCACCTGTCCGGGACGGATCTGCCCGCGCTGCGGGGCTTCGCCGCCGCACTGGCCGCGGGCGACCTGACCGCCAGCGCCACCATCACCACCGCGCCCATCGCCGGCACGGGCAGCGATGAGCTGGGCCGGATGGCGCAGGACGTCAACCGCATGATCGCCGAGCTGAGCCGCGCCACCACCGAACTGGACGGCATGGCCACCGGGCTGCGCGGGCTCGTGCGCGATGTCCAGTCCACCGCGGCCGGTGTCGCCGCCGCCTCCACCCAGCTCAACGACGCCGCTGCCCAGACCGGAGAGGCCGTCACCCAGGTGGCACGCGCGGTCACCGGTATCGCCGGTGGCGCGCAGGAGACCGCCACCGCCACCGAGAACGGCCAGCGCGCGATGCTTGACCTGACCGGCGTGCTGGAAGAACTCGACAGCGGTGTGCACCGTCAGAGCGTCGCGGTCGATACCGCCACCGGGCTGGCCGGGCGGATGGCAGCGGCAGCGGACGAGGTGCAGCGCAGCGCGGCCGGCATTACCGCCGCCGGCGAACGCACGCGTGACGCCGCGGGCCAGGGGGCGAGCGCCGTGCGCGAGACCATCGCCGGGATGACCGGCATCGAGCAAACGGTACGCCTGGCTGCTGCATCGGTGGAGCACCTGGGCCAGCTGGGCGAGCGCATCGGCGCGGTGGTGGAGACCATCGACGGCATCGCCGAGCAGACCAACCTGCTGGCGCTCAATGCCGCCATCGAGGCAGCGCGGGCGGGCGATGCCGGCCGCGGCTTTGCCGTGGTGGCGGACGAGGTGCGCAAGCTGGCCGAGCGTAGCCAGGCCGAGACCAAGAGCATCAGCGACTTGATCAAGGACGTGCAGCAGGGCACGCGCCAGGCGGTCCAGGCGATGCAGCAGGGCTCCGGCCAGGTAAGCGCCGGTGTCTTGCGCGCCAATCAGGCTGGTACGGCGCTGGCCGGCATCCTCGCTGCCGCCGATGACGCCGCCGCCGCGATCACCGCCATCAGCCACACCGCCGAGCAGGCCGCCGCCGGTGCGCGTGACCTCACCGTCGCTCTGGGCCGGATCAGCGGTGTCACCAGTGACCAGCGCGCCGCCTCCGCCCGCATGACCGCTCAGGCCAGGCAACTGCGGGAGACCGTCGAAGCAGTAGCCGCCGTGGCCGAAGAGAACGGCGCTGCCACTGAGGAGGTTTCCGCCAGCGCCGAGGAGATGAGCGCGCAGGTGGAGCAGATGAGCGCGCAGTCCTACCAGCTGGCCGCCGCTGCCCGCCGCCTGTACACCCTCACCAGCGGCTTCCAGGTGGAAGACGGTGCGGCATCCGGCGACGCCGCTGCCGCCCCGCAGGCGGCTTAACACCGCCCGCGCACCCTCCTCCCGTCTCCGAGGATCGCCGCCCCTCCTGCTCGGAAGATCGCGAGCAAGGCGAGCGGACCGGGGGGTGCGGACCCCTCCCCTGAACGTTGCCTGAATACCGTGGCGGGCCGGCGGCGGCTGTTCGCTGCCGGACAGGCGGCGGGGCCGGTGGCGGGCCATCATGCGGGCATCACCACGGCGGTCACGCCGGAAAGGAGCAGCAGATGGACAGCAGCAGCACGGCAGAGGTGCAGGGGTTCATGATCGCCCAGTTCAACGACGGCCAGGGCAACAAAGGGCGGCCGAAGCCGGTGGAGGGCGGCGCCGGGCTGGACCCGGTGGGCCTGATCCCAGAGCACTACCGGCGGCTGCCGGGAGATGTCAAAAGCGGGTTTGGCCTGCTCTTCCCCTGGCTGCGCTAGCACATCTCACCGGCAACCCCGCCTCGCACCAAGGAGACAGAACATGTTCGGAAACAGCGGCCTCATCACCACCTTTCCCGCGACCTCACCCGCGGGCGTCGTATACCTGAAGAACTATGCGTACACGTACATCAGCTTCTACCTGCCGAAGGAGCCGGTGCGCCTGCCCTGAGCGGCATTTGCCCGTTGGCCTGCGGGCGCGGCATCCTGGAGATGACGAGGAGGCGAGCCATGCAGGCCTTCGGCGATTACACGGTCATCTCGCACCACGAGTTCCCGGAGAGCAGCCTGCGCGTGCTGCGGCTGGAGCCGGGACAGGAGATTCCGGCGCACCTCCACCACCGCAGCGCCCAGAGCTACCTGGTCCTGGAAGGCAGCGTCGAGGTGCGCACCGACGCCGTCTATGTGCGGCTGGACCGCGGCGAAGCGATCCGTGTGGCGACGGGACAGGTGCACGCGCTGCGTCCGGCGGGAGGTCCCGTCGTGGTGGTCTCCATCTCTGTCCCCCCGCTCAGCTCCGCCGACCACATCCCCGCCACCAACGGTCCGCAGGATGGCCAGCACTAGGCGGGCGGGTCAGCGGCCGCAGACACGGTAGTACGGTTGGGAGCAACGGCCATCCGTCGCGTTGCCGGCCGTTGCGAGCCGATGGCTGATAGCTCCACATGATCTCACCGGCACTGCTCACGGACCTGTATGAGCTGACGATGGCCGAGGCGTATCTGCGCGCCGGTGAAACCGGCACGGCCGGCTTCAGCCTGTTCATCCGGCGGCTGCCACCCGAGCGGGCATACCTGGTGGCGGCCGGCCTCGATGCCGCGCTGGACTACCTGGAGGATCTCCACTTCACCGCCGATGACATCACCTTCCTGCGCGGTACCGGGCTATTCTCCGCGGCGGCGCTGAATCACCTGGCAGCGCTGCGCTTTACCGGCGAGGCGCGGGCCGTGCCTGAGGGGCGGATCGTCTTCGGCGAGGAACCGCTGATCGAGATCACCGCGCCGCTGATCGAAGCGCAGATCGTGGAGACACTGCTGATCAACACCCTGCACCTGCATACGCTGCTGGCCAGCAAAGCGGCGCGGGTGGTGGAGGCGGCGCGCGGACGGGCGGTGGTAGACTTCGGCCTGCGGCGGGCACACGGCATCGACGCCGGCATGGCTGCCGCCCGCGCTGCCTACCTTACCGGCTGCGCCGCTACCAGCAACGTCGCTGCCGGCCGTCACTTCGGTATCCCCATCACCGGCACCATGGCGCACTCGTTCGTCACCAGCTTTCCCAGCGAGCTGGAGGCGTTCCGCGCCTACGCCGCCACCTACCCAGACGCCACAACCCTGCTGATCGATACGTATGACACCGTCCAGGGGGCGCGCCACGCCGCCACGGTGGGGCAGGAACTGGCCGCCCGCGGCCACCGGCTGCGCGCCGTGCGCATCGATTCCGGCGAGGTCGGCGCCCTGAGCCGCGAGGTGCGCGCCGTGCTCGATGCCGCCGGGCTGCCGGGGGTGCAGATCGCCGTCAGCGGCGGGCTGGATGAACACCATATCGCCGCGCTGCTGGCGGCAGGCGCGCCCATCGACAGCTTCGGCGTCGGGACACGGATGGATGCCTCGGAGGATGCACCCACACTGGAGGCGGCCTACAAGCTGGTGGAGTACGAGGGCCGGCCCGTGTTCAAGCGCAGCCGCGGCAAAGCCAGCCTGCCCGGCCGCAAGCAGGTGTGGCGCCGGTACGATGCGGACGGCCGCATGGCGGGCGACGTGATCACCCTGGCAGACGAGGGACCGCCCGCGCCGGACGCCGAGCCCTTGCTCGTGCCGGTGATGGCTGGTGGCCGCCGCCTGACGCCACCAGAACCGCTCGCCGCCATCCGCGCCCGTTGCCTGGCCGAGCGCACCCGCCTGCCCGATGTGCTCCGCACCCTCGACACCGGCGCGTCGCCGTATCCGGTTGCGATTAGCGATCAGCTCTCAGTGCTCAGCGCGTGAGGCAGGACGGTATACCGACAGCCCGCGCCTGGTCATGGGGCTGCGCACTGAACGGAGCGGGGCCGCACCGCTGGCTAAGCCCCGCTGACCGCTGACCGCTGACCGCTCGCTGCTCCGTTTACGCAGCGGAAGAGGGGGTAGAGGGCACGCGCGAATTTCACGAGTTCACCGGCGAGGGCGATGGGGGAGGGCTTGCCCTTTGTCGGGTCCAGATGCCGGAACACGGTGAACTCGGTGTAGAACACGCCGGCGCGTCCGGCTAGTGCCGCGCGTAGGCTGCGCGACTCGCTCACCGGGATGACGCCATCCTCACGGTCGTGCAGCAGCACAATCAGCGGGGCGTGGATATCCGCCAGGTAGCGCCGCGGCGACATCGCATCCAGATGCCTGCGCATCGCCTCCGGTAAGCGCTGCATGGCCGCGTCCGCATCGCTCGCCGGCAGCCTGCCGAGCAGATGGGCGACTGCCTGGCCATCGCCGGAGAGGTCCCGGCTGTGGCCGCCATCTGGCGCCGCCGGGTCCGCGAAGGCTGTTCGCAGGTGTGCCGCTTCCGCCGGCGCCAGCAGGGCAGTCATCGAATGGACATACACCTGCCGCGTCAGCGGATCGACGGTCCACGGCTCGCGCACGCCGCCCACCATCCGCGTAGCGCTGGTGATATCGCGCGTCAGTGTCCACATCGACGCATACGCGGCGTAGGCAGAGACGAATGCCACGCGGTCGCGGATGCGGGGATCGGCGGCGGCCATCAGAGCGAAGGCGCCGCCTACGCAGGTGCCCAGCAGGCCGCCACGCGCCGGATCCACCGCCGGGTGCCGGAGCAGGTGGTCGTACGCCGAGGCGATATCCCCGATGTCCTCTGGCGCTAGCCGGTACTCGCGCATCGCCGGCGACCAGTAGAGCAGGGCCGCAAATCCGGAGCGGGCCAGCGCCTCGCCCAGGCGCGGTACCTGGGGGTGATCGACGCCGAACGGCACGACGCCCAGGCAGACCAGTACACCGGGATGAGGGCCGGGGGTGACGGGGCGGTACAGCTCACCCTCGGCCGGCCCGTGCGACGTGGGATAGCGCAAGCGCTCGACCACCGGCCGCGGCGTCACCCAGTTCAGCGGCCGGGAGGGGAGCATCGGCATGACTTTGAGCAGGCAAACCGCCGTCCTGGCCGCCGCACGCGCACCGGCCAGGCGCGTACGCCAGCGTTCACGCAGGCGCGCCGCAAAGGAGAGGAGCATCGACCGGCTCACATTCCATGTGCCTGCCAGGAAGGAACGCCACGACGTTGCCGTCACGGGCATCATCCTCGCCGCCCAACCCTCCGTCTGTCAGGCAAGCGGCAGCCGCCTGTGGGGCAAGGCGCGCTCACCGGCTGCTCCACGTTCGTGCCGCCTGTGTGTTGCGCACGACCGCTTGTGCCGCTCCCCCTGCCCCCTGTTCCCTGCTCCCGGTCTGTGGCAGGATGCGCGATGACAGCAGTGGTCGTGGGGAGGAGGGCGCGATGGCAGGGGTGGTGATGCGGTCATTGGGGCGGACGGGGGTCAAAGTCAGCAATTTGTGCCTGGGCTGCATGATGTTCGGCGGCCGCACCAGCGCTCAGGATTCCTACGCGATCATTGACCGGGCGCTGGACGCCGGCATCAACTTTCTGGATACGGCCAATGTCTACAGCCGCGGCCGCTCCGAGGAGGTGACGGGCGAGGCGCTGCGCCGCAACGGCCGCCGGGGACGGGTGATCCTCGCCACCAAGGTGCACGGCGTGATGGATGAAAGCGACCCCAACGGCCGCGGCAACTCCCGCCGCCACATCATCGAGCAGTGCGAGGCCAGCCTCCGCCGCCTGCAGACCGACTATATCGACCTGTACCAGCTGCACCGCCCGCAGCCGGATATCCCCATCGATGAGACGCTGCGCGCGCTCGATGATCTGGTGCGCGCCGGCAAGATCCGCTACGTCGGCACCAGCACCTTTGCCGCCTGGCAGGTGGTGGAGTCGCTGTGGGCATCCAAGGAGTACGGGCTCAACCGGACGGTGTGCGAGCAGCAGCCGTACAACCTCTTGGACCGGCGGGTGGAACGGGAGTTACTGCCGATGGCCCGCACCTTCGGCATCGC
>CAUJGQ010000089.1 GCA_963170165.1 Chloroflexota bacterium
GGTACGGCAAGCATGGCTGGACACGCAGCGGGTCTATCTGAACCTCCAGTTGACGATGGCCGACTTCGTCGTCTGCTCCAACGACCGCCAGCGCGATGCGTGGATGGGCATGATGAGCTGCCTGGGGTTGATTCCGGGCGCGGTATACGACCGCGACAATACCCTGCATGCGCTGGTGGACACCGCGGCATATGGCATCCGCCCCGACGCACCGGTGGCACGCGGTCCGGTACTCAAGGGCTTGATCCCGGGGATCGGCCCCGAAGACACGGTCCTGCTGTGGAACGGCGGGATTCTCAAGTGGTACGACCCGGTGACGCTGATCCATGCGGTGACGCGTCTGGCGCCACGCCACCCGCGACTGAAGCTGCTGTTCTTGGGAACAACGTATCCGGTGGCCGGGTTCGATCCCGGTGCGACGCTTGACGAAGCGTTCGCCGTGGCGCAGGGCAGCGGCCTCTTGGGAACCCAGATCTTGTTCAACGACGGATGGTTGCCGTACGACGTCAGCGGCCAGCATATGGTTGAAGCGGACATCGGCGTCTCCGCCTACTACGACAACCTGGAAACGCACTTCTCCTACCGGACACGGCTGATCGATTTCCTGTGGGCGGGGACGCCCATCATCTGCACCAAGGGTGACGTTATCGCCGAGATGGTTGAGCGTGGCGGGTTAGGCATCACAGTTCCCGAGCGCGACGTCGACGCCATGGAGGCGGCGGTAGAGCGGCTGGTCACAGACGGCGCATTCGCCGCGCGCTGCCGGCAGAATATCGCGGCGCTGCGCCCTGAACTGGAGTGGGAACGCACCCTGCAGCCGCTGGTAGAGTTCTGCCGGCAAGACGCCGTCACCGGCGGGCGGGCCTCCATCGCCCGCGGCAAGTGGTGGCGTACCCCTGACCTGATGAGCCGAACGGCGCGTTATGCGGCTGCGCGCACCTGGGAGCGCTGGCAGACGCTGCGTTCGCCGACGCCGGCGCAGCGGTGACAGTAGCGCTCTGGAATGTTGGCCGGGCGGCGTGCTACGGTGCGCTTGGCTCAGCGCGAGGACTGCGCGGCACTGCGCGCACGAGGGGCGCATGATCCCGTACTTGCTCACCTTCGCTGCCGGCGCGTTGCTGGCGCTGCTGTTGACCCCCAGCCTGCGGCTGCGCGCAGGTGGCGGCATGCAGCGCAGCCAGATCGCCGGGCGGATCCGTCCCCCGGAGAAACCCCGTGTTGGTGGGCTCATCATCTTCTGCGCCTTCGCGCTGGCTCCGTTCGCGGCGGCGCTGCTGTCTCCGGCTATCGCCGATGTGGTGCTGCCCAAGTGGCGCGCCATCGCTGGACTCGTGGCAACTTCGTTCGTGGTGTTCCTGTTCGGCTATCTCGACGATATTCGCGAGATAGGCTCGTGGCAGAAGACCAGCGCGCAAGTGGCGGCCGGGACGATTCTGTACGCATTGGGGTACCGGCTGGGCGACGTGTCGCTGCCGGGTGGGTTTGCCCTTCACCTCGGCTTGCTTGACCTGCCCGCAACCGTCGCGTGGGTGTGGCTGGTCACCAATGCCGTGAATCTGATCGACGGTCACGATGGGGTCGCCGCCGGCGTGACCGCACTCACGGCCGCCGCGATGGCCGTCGTGGCTTGGGACCTCAACCACCTGCTGGTGACGGTGCTGTTTGCTTCGCTGGCCGGGGCGGTGGCCGGCTTCCTGCCGTTCAATTTCCCGTCGGCCTCGCGCTTTCTGGGAGATTCGGGCGCGCAGTTGCTTGGATTCCTGCTGGCGGCGCTGGCGATCTCCGGCTTTGTCGACGAGACCGGCCGGATTCCCCTGTATATCCCAGTTGTGGCGCTGGGTGTACCGCTACTCGACATCGGACTGGCATTCAGCCGCCGGCTGCTGGATGGCCGCCACCCATTCAGCGCCGACCTGGATCACGTCCACCATCGCATCGCGCGCATGTTAGGCTTTGGCCCGCGCCGGCTGGCGCTGTCCATTTACGCCTTCTCGGCCCTATTTGCCGTGGCGGCGTTGCTGTTACATGCCCTGCGCGGAACCGTGTGGGTGGCGGTGATCGCAGGGGTGTTGTTGGTGCTCGTGACGTCATTCGCCTGGAGGTTGGCCTATCACCAGACGATCTTCAACTCTTTGACGGTGCGCCGGCTGCGGGGCACGATCCAGCGCAACGACCGTTCCTCCGGCATGGTGGATGCCGGCGAAGCAGGCGTTGACCCGGATCTCCCCCGCACATCGCGGCGCAGCTAACCGGCTGCCAACCCTCCCCGGCGGCTGCAGATCTACTTCGGACTCGTGATTCCCGGCGGTACTGCCGGGCGTTGAACGTATACTCCGCCGGTCCCCTCCCCCCGGCCGGACTGTTTCGGCATGTCGGGGTGCAGGGTGAGTATTTCCATCGTTGCGGGCATCTCTTGGTTTGCGCTGTCCCTCTTCGCCTTCTGCCTGTGCTGGACGCCGCCCGTGCGGCGTCGGTTGTCGCGCACCCGTCGGGCGTTCGCCCTGGCTGCCGGGGTAGCCGCGGCGGTTCGCATCGTCCCCGCCCTCCTGCCGTTGCCAGCGGAGGCGCTGGTGCAGTGGGACCTGGAGTCCTACCGGCTGGTGTCGGCTGCGGTGCTGGCCGGGCGCGATGTCTATGACGTGACCGGCCGCTACCCATATCTGCCCATGCATCTCTATGCCCTGGGCGCTGCCGGATGGGTTGCCGCTCATACGCCGTTGCCGTTTGAGCTGCTCGTCCGCCTTCCGGGGATCGCCGCCGATGCCGGGCTGGCAGCAATGGTGGGAGTCGCTACCGCCCGCCAGAGTAAGGACGGCGCCGCGCCGTCATATGCGATGGCTTACGCGCTCAACCCCATCACCCTGCTGGTGACCGGGTATCACGGGCAGTTCGACGCCGTGCCGGTCGCCCTGCTCTTTGCCGGCTGGCTGGTGCTCGTCAGCGACGCCCGCCGTGCGCCCATCTTGGCAGGGCTGCTGGTGGGACTGGCCGTGGCCGAAAAAAGCTGGCCGGCGCTGGTGGCGCCGATCTTCCTGCTACGCATCGAGCGGATGCGCGACCGCATTGCCTACTACGCCATTATCTGTTTCACGGTGGCGGCGGTGCTGGCTGTCTATGAACTGTGGGTCAGCGGCGGCGCGCTGCACGCGGTGCGCACGGCCTCGGAGTATCAAGGGTACCTGGGAGCTTGGGGCTACAGTGCCGTGCTCGTACGGCTGGCCGGCCCAAACCACAGCGCCATCGCCACGGCCGAGGCAGCGCGGCTGGGGCCGCTGCTGCTCGCCACCGCCCTCGGGCTCGCATATCTGGCGGCCTCGCAGCTGCGTCGCGATACGGACCGCATCGCGCTGATCATCGCGGCGATGTATGCCGTGACCTGCGGATGGGGCGTGCACTGGCTGGCATGGATGGCCCCCTTCGCCCTCGCCTCCCGCCGCCGGTGGGGGCCGGCCTATATCGCCGTGGCCGGGTCGTATGTGAGCGTGACGTATCTGGGCTTTGGCGCCTGGACGTGGGGCTTTGCCTGGTTCACCGACAGCCTGGCGCCTATCTCCTGGGCCAAGGATGCCGAGATGCTGCTGTGGCTCAGCCTGGCGCTGGCAGCGGCCGGTACCATCGCGGCAGTGCTGGGCTTCCGGGCGATAGACCACTTCCGCCGCCGTCCACCAGCCAAGCGCGGTCCGCGCCGGCGGCGTATGCCGCCCTCAGTCACGCCGTCCGAGCGCGCCACCGTCCACGCGTAGTGATGACGGCGCGCGCCAGCTGCATCCCGCAGCGGGCGATGATCGCGGCGGCCGTGAGCGTATCAAGCAACAGCCCGCCACGCAGGTGCCGGCGATAGTAGCGCCACATACCCCGATGTCGCGCCAGCACTACCCGTGCCGGCGCGGTGCGAGAGCTGCCACCGATGCGATGCCGCACCGTGGCCGCCGGGATGTAGACAACCCGCAGTCCGGCGTCATGCACCCGCCGGCAAAAGTCGACGTCTTCGATGGAGAAGAAGTATCCCTCGTCCAGCAGCCCGACTCTGGCCAGTGTGGCGCGCGGGATGAGCATCGCGGCGCCGGAGACCCAGTCCACCTCGCGGATGGAGGCGTGATCCCAGTCCGTCATCAGGTAGGATGCCGACCGCGAATTGCGGGGCGCCAGCCGGGTCAGCAACGAGTAGCGATTGAACAGCGCTGCCCAGAAAGTCGGGAAGCGCCGGCACGAAAGCTGCAAGGCGCCATCTGGGTCCTCGATGCGCGGAGCGATAACACCAGCATCAGGATGCGCCCGCGCATAGGCGAGCAAGGACGCGAGCGCGCCCGGCATTACTTCGGTGTCCGGGTTCAGCAACAAGACGGTTGGGGCCGTCGCGGCGCGGACACCAGCGTTCACACCGGTCGCGAAGCCGCCATTGGTGGCACGGCGGATGACCCGCACCTCGGGGAACTCACGCGCCAGTCCCTCGACGCCCGCCTCACGTGAGGCGTTGTCGACGACCACCATCTCCCAGGTCACGCCCTCCGCGCCGCCACCCCGCAACGAGGCGAGGCAGCGGCGCACATAGGCGAGCGAGTTGAAGTTGACGATGACCACGGTGATCTCCGGCGGTGCCATGGCCCCAGGCTACGGGCAAGCCAGCGGAGGAGCAACGGGCCGCTAACCTTTCCCCCGTTCCGGGCAGGTCACGCGCTGCGCGGTCGGGCTTGCCGGCCAGCGCCGGCGCTGCCGAGTCGTGGCAGACCCAGCACGCGGTTGAAGTCATCGTCGGCAGCGATCCGGTTGTGCCGTTCCACCCCGCAGGTCAGGCATGTGTGCAGCAGCACATGCTCGCCGTTCCCGCGGGTAAACGTACCTGCCGGCGCCATGGAACCGCCGCAATCGCTGGCCCGATCGCCTGGGCGGGATGCGTCCAAGTGGCGGGAGTACAGGCAATACGGACAGTGATTGCGGTGACGGCCGCCGTAGCGCACCTCTGTCACGAACATCCGGCAGTGACGGCAGCGGAACTCCTCGCTGCGGGTACCGGACCATTTGACGGCTGATCGGTCTCGAAATGTCTTGGACACCTGCGCTTGTGCCTCGCACCGGCGCGCAGGCCACGGCCAGCGTGGCGCCCGCGCCCGCTTATCGGCGTGCCGATGCTCAGCAACACAAGGACAAGCAAGGTCAACACTGTGCGCTCCTTCCCAGGGCGTCTGCCATTGCTGAAACCCATGGCAATCGTTCCATGGACTCAGTCGATACCGAGAGACGTGGGGGAGGAGGCTGGCCGCAGGCTACCGGGATGGGTTCCCGGCCGCGCGACGCCGCAGGTGCGCGGGTCTGGTGCACGGGCAACAGCGCGCCAAGCGGACGTTACCGTTCGCGGCAACCGGCGGGCAGCATCTTCACCCGGGATGAGGCCCGGTGCAGCACAAGGTCCATACGCTGCCCCCTTCTAGCGTGGTGCACGGGTTGTGCGGTGGCTGGTTTTGCCACCACATCGCACCGTACTGCACGGGTGGACCGGGGCGGAAGCCGGACATTGGTACGGGGGCATTGGCCTTAGCGCAGCACCGAGCGATAGACGTCCACCGTTGCCCGCGCCGCCTGCTGCCAGGAGTAACCCGCTGCCCGCGCCAGGCCGGCCTGGGCCAGACGCTCGCTTAGCCTCGCATCCGTGACAATGCGATCGATAGCCGCGGCCCAGGATTCCGGCCGGTTCGGCGGCGCGTACAGAGCAGCGTCGCCCAGTACCTCCGGCATCGCCGGCTGGTCAGACGAGATGACAGGCGTGCCACACGCCATTGCCTCCAACGGTGGGAGGCCGAAGCCCTCACGCCACGAGGGGAACACGAACACCGCCGCCAGGGAGTACAAGGCTGCGAGGTCGTCATCGGGCACATATCCGGTGAGGTGGAGCCAACCGGCGGCAGCTGCCTCGCCCTCAGGCGCCGCCAACGATGGTCCCCAACCACGCTGCCCAACGACCACGAGATGACGGCGGCCATCGTGGCGCTGCAGCAACGACATCGCCTGCAGCAGCACCTCACGGTTCTTGCCAGGTTCGAGCGTGCCCACGCTCAGCACGAACCGGTCTGGCAACCCGTACCGCGCACGGACGGCGGCGAGGATACTCGTGTCGGTGACGCGCCGGGCCCAGGGCGAAGCCGCTTCCGGAACGACATGCACTCGCCGCGGATCGCCCCCGTACAGCCGAAGGAAGTCCTGCGCCACGGACCGGCTGGGCACAATGATGGCCGATGCCCGTCGCGCTGCCAGCAATGTGGCGGCGTGCATATACCAGCGGCGGGCGCGCGAGTAGCGCCACGGCAACATCCGGAACGTCACATCGTGCACGGTCACCACAGAAGGGCAAGGCGCCAGCAGTGGCATGGAGTGGTGTGGCGAGTGGAACAGCTGTACCCGACCCCGTCGCAGCGCCATTGGCAGCGCTGTCTGCTCCCACAGCAGCCGCCGGCCACGGCCCCGCTGGGCCGTCCGACTGACCACCACGTGGCCAGTAACCGCGTCCATGACATTCCAGCGGTCAAAGACCAGCAGCTCGTCGCCCTGACCAAGCGCGGATGGCAACGCCTGAGCGAGCTGGTACGTGTACACACCGGCGCCGGCGCGGTTGGCGGGCATGGCGGTCGCGTCGAAGCCGATCCGCATTGCTATCGCCCATCGCTAGAGCCGGGCGGTGCGAACGTACGCCCCATCCGCCCGGTATAGGCATCACGCCACCCAGCCAGCATCGCCCGCGCCAGCGCCCCCCGCCCTCCGGCGGTAAGGAGCAGTGCCCGGAGCAATCGGGTGACGGCCAGTTCCAGCGAAAACCGCACAAAGGTGGAGGGACTGCTATGCCGGCGCATCACGGCCACACGGTTGCGGGTGGCGTAGTACAGCTTGAACGGCGTGTCACCACCGCCACTGGATGCGGACTTTCGGTGCTGGACCGTGACATCCGGGACATACCAGATCCGGTAGCCGGCTCCCTGCGCGCGCCTCACCCAGTCGAAATCCTCGTAGTACATGAACAGCCGTTCATCCAGCAGGCCGGCGTGCCGGAAGACGTCCGCCGGCGCCAGCAGACAGCACAGACTGGCCATCTCGACGGTGGTTTCGTGCTGAAGCCACGCCGGCGGCGGTTTGCCGTACACCCAGTCGCGCCAGATGCCACGCTGCCAGTCGAACCGGCCCGCGGTGTCGTCGAGCAGGCCGCCCGATCCCAGCAACTCCACGCGCGGAACGACGAGCCGGTACGGTGCCTGGCGCTGCATGAGCTGATCGACCAGATCCGGTGGCACCTCGGTGTCGTTGTTGAGGAACAGGATGAACTGCGCGCCCGCAGCGAGGGCAGTGGACACTGCCAGGTTGTTGCCGCCGGTGAACCCCAGGTTCTCAGCGCTACGGATGAGTGTCGCCTCGGGACAGATCCGCTCGATGCGCACGTCTGATCCGTCGGTCGATGCACAGTCAACGGCCACGAGGTGCACCGCAGGATAGGTCTGGCGGCGGACACCTTCTAGGAACGGTTCGATGAACGCGCCGCCGTTGTAGTTGACGGTGACAATCGCGACCAGGGGAGAAGCTGCCGGTGCTGGATGCTTCATGGTGCTGTTTCGGTCGGTGACCGCGGCCCCTCGGCTGCTTGCCACCCGGCAAGCCGCTCCTGCCAGGCCGGCACGTCGTCAGGCAGGGCATTCAGCCAGTCACCGGCGATGATGATCGGCGCCGGCTCGTGCCGCTGGAACGTGAAGCGGAACGTCTGAAACAGCAGGTAGAACCGCCCAATCCACGCTGCTTCCACCAGCTGCAGCTGCAACTTGATCACCGGCGCCGGCACCCGATCGGGGTAGAAGGAACGGCCAAGCGCGTCGCCCGCCCGCGCGTCTCCCAAGAACGCGGCGGCGGTCCAGGCCAGCCGTGCCCGGCGTAGGTCGCCGGTAGCTGCATACCAGTCCCCCAGTGCGCCTTGCACATCTGCCGAGTCGCTCGTGCGAGCGGCGGCCGCCCTGATCAGGTCGCCCGACTCTGTCACCTCACCTCCGGCGAGAAGCAGCCGTGCCAGTGACACCCGCAATCCAATGTCGTCAGGTTGGGCCGCCAGCTGCGCGCGCAGCGCCTCGCCGTCCTGCGCACCCCGGCCGGTCAGCACCCGGATCGTCGTTCGGAGACGGTCCGCGGCCGGGCCCGGCCCTGTCACCTCCTCTGCCCGCTCCAGCGAACGATCGATGATCTGGACGTAGTGCGCTGACCGAAACGGGTCATCACGCCAGAACGGCGTCAATGCCAGCGACGGGTTGAGCGCCAGCAGCCCGGCATATGTCTCAATGGATTGGTCACGATCGCCCAGACGCTGAATCAGCACGGCGTGTGCCAGCTGGAGCAGGTTGTCCCGCCCGGCCTGTCTGCCAAGGGCGGCAATGACCGGCCCGGCCGCCGCCGTGTCGCCGGCATCCAGCAGGAGCGCCGCTAAATCAACCTGGGCAGCGCCGTTGCGCGGCTGGATGGCCAGTCCGCGCCGGTAGGCTGCGACCGCCCGGTCACGGTCCTCCAGGTTGCTCGCTGCCAGATACCGTGATGCCCGAGCAGCTCCCACCTGGAAGTGATAGGCCGCCAGGTTGGGATCGCGGCCGGCGGCGCGTTCGGCAGCGGAGACGGCATCGTCCCAGCGGCCGGCCACAGCGGCGCGTACGCTCGACTCATGCGCAGCCATTGCCCGGTCACCACGCCACCACAGCGGGAGCAGCGCAACGCCGAAGGCAAGCAAGACCAGCGATGGAATGGCAGCCGCCGGCCCCGCCGCGAATCGGGAGCGCCGCTGACGTGGACGATCGACAACGAGGTTAGACCGCAACAGCAGACCTACCGCCGCCAACAGAATAAAGAGGATCTCGGGGAAGAGGTGCGGTGCGTCCGCCATGCCATGAACCAGGAACGCGGTGAACGCGCCGGCCGCCACCGCACCTGCCCGCCGCGCCGCGCCATCGCCATAGCGCAGGCGTCGATACGTCAGCAGGGTGACCGTGGCCGCCAGCGCTGCCGCTGCCAGCAGGCCCGCGAACCCGTAGTCTGCGGCGATCTGCACCACGACATTGTGACTGTGGACCGCCGCAAATGGATAAGCCCCGCCGTACTCATGATAGAGCGGCACATACATACCGGGACCGGCACCGGAGAACGGGTGCTCCCGAACGACCTCGATGCCGACACGGCGCATATCGGCGCGCGGGCTGAGCGAGTCGCGGAACAGCCAGTTCGGCCGCGCCCCACCGATCACCGTCAGTGCAGCCAGGCACAGCAACGCCGTCAGCCCGCCCGCCACCGCCCACCCCCGGGCGATCCGCCGCAGGCGTCCATGAGCTGCGCCGAACCCGGCCGCGGTCACCAACCCGCCTGCCAGTGCCGCCAGCCAACCGGCGCGCGACAACGTGAAGAACATTGCGGTACCCAGAAGCACCATCGCCGCACCGCCCAGCCATCGTTCGGCCCGCCCGCCGCTGCGCACGGTGAGAATGGCGAAAGGCAATGAAATCGCCAGCAGCGAGGCGACCACGTTTGGATGGCTGCCGGCGCCATCCACCCGCGGGACTGAGGGAGGCAGCAGCCGGCTGGCGGTGAGACCTCCATCCACAGCGGAGACCAGGGTCAGCCACTCGTGCCAGCGGTCCCACACGGACGCCAAGGCAACGACCGCAACGAGAGCTGCTGAGAGTGTCACGCCACGCCGGAGTGCAGCGGCGCTCAGCAGCCGTGTGTCAGCCATGACTACTGCCAGCGGCGCGGCTGGCAGCAGCGGCAACACGGCCTCCAGGCTGGCCCGGAGGTCCAGCGAGCCGGCGATGGCGATGGCCGCCGCGACCAGTAGACCGGCAATGGGTAGATCCAAAGGGGTAGGCACGGGAAGCCGGCGGCGCGCCGCCAGCCACACGACGTAGCCCAC
>CAUJGQ010000090.1 GCA_963170165.1 Chloroflexota bacterium
TTAACGTTGGGCCGCTGCTTGCGATGCCCCTGCTAGGGTTTAGCGAGGGGCGCGCTGCTCGCGACGCCCCCCGAATGACGGGCCGCCGTCTCCCACCGCCGGGGTTTAGCGAGGGGGGCGCTGCCCCTGCACAGGGGGTGAACCGGTGGGGCCACTACCCCATCATCCCCCTGGCAGGCAGGCGCCTGCAGGGCAGGGGGCGGCTGCTCCTCGGCGCTAGACGGCCACCGGCCCGCCCAGGAGGCAGCGCAGCACATCTCCCCGGGAGAGGACACCGGCCAGCCGCCCTTCACGGCAGACGGGCAGGCGGTGGACACCCCATTCCTCCATCAGTCCGGCCGCCTCCAACAGGCCGGTCTCAGGGGTGACGAAGATCGGATAGACCTGCATCAACGCGGAGACGGGCACTTCGCCCAGCTGGTCGCCGCGGCGGATGGCGCGGATCAGGTCTATCAATGTGATCATACCCAACACCTTGCGCTCGGCATCAACAACGGGCAGGCCGGTGATTTCGAGCTGGGTGAGGGTGTGCGCCGCGCTCAGCGCCGTCTCATCGGGCGCGGCCGTGTACGTGTGCATGGACATCGCCTCGCCAACAATCATCACCGGGCCTCCTTTGTCGAGCGGTCAGCTTGCAGCGATCAGGACGCTGGTGTTCGGGCAGGATTAGCCGTGCGGAATTCCCCGCTGACCGCTCATCATGCCACGCCGGTCGGGCGGACGGCGACAACGGGGGCGAGGCCGCTGCGCAGTACTGCCTCGGTGACGCTGCCGGCCACGAGCTGCTGCATCCCGCCGTGGCCGTGCGTGGCCATCACCACGAAGTCCACCGGGCTGGCGCGCAGGTAGCGGATGATCTCCTGGGCGGGAGATGCGCTGACCAGCACCACCGTATCCACCGGCACCGGGCCGAGCGCGGCGGCCTGACGTTGGAGATCCTCGCGCGCTCGCCGCTCTTCCAGGTCAACCAGCGAGGGAAGGTCGCCGGGTGCAGATCCGTCCACCGGCGGCGTCACGCGCAACAAGCGCACCTGCGCGCCCAACTGCTCGGCCAGCCGCGCCGCTACGGGCACGGCCTGCGCCGCCAGCGGCGAGCCGTCCAGGGTGACAAGGATCGTTTCCATGGCATACCCTCCGCTCAGCGCGCCAGCAGCGCGTCGCGCTCGTAGCGGCCCTGGATGTCATACAGCCGCAGCCGGTAGACGACCGGCTCGCCGTCACCCGGCGGGCAGGCGGCCAGGCTGGGCGGGTGCGGCCGGCCGCCCTGACCGGCGATCAGGGCCAGCGCCCGGCGGCGGGCCACCGGCTCCGTGATTTCCTCGTAGACGCCATAGGCGATCACCGTTCGCCACAGGGAAGGCGTGGTAATCTGCTCCACCTCCAGACAGGCGCCTGGGTGGGCGCGCAAATAGGCGAGCTTACCACCGTCGCGCGAGTGCAGGTAGACATCTTGCCCGTCATAGCCGTAGCACACGGGAAAGATATGCACCCTCCCGCCGCCAAACAGACCCAGGCGGCCGATGCACTCGGCGCGCAACACCTGATCTTTCTCCCGCGCATCGAGCGAGCCGATCATGGAGCTGCCTCCTGGGGGCTGTACCCTCAGGATGCGCGGATCGCCGCGGGGCGTCTGTCGGGCGGGCTCCGCCGCGGGGCGTCAGGCATCTCCCGGAATGCGGCAGCCCCCGCCCGCACCCGCAGAGGTTGCCTGACAGACGCGACGGCCGGTGTACGTCCAAGATGAGGGTAGCCACGGCCGAAGGGAGGGTACGGCGATGAAGATGTCCACGGTTGTTGTCCCGCTGGACGGCTCGGCGGTGGCGGAGGCTGCGCTGCCGTACGCCGAAGCGCTGGCCACCGCGCTGCACGCGCCGATGCGCCTGATGACCGTCAAGCCGCCGGAGGTGCGCGGGGCTCTGGCAACGCTGCCCGAGGGCCGCCCGGCCCAACCGGAGGCCCCGGCCTCTGAGGAGTACCTGCAGCGCTGGGCGGCAGTGCTCACCAAGCGCGGGTTGACTACCTCCGTCATCATCGCCACCGGCGACCCCGTTGACGAAATCTTGGCCGCTGCCGATGACGCGCCCGGCGGCGTGGTGGTGATGGCCACGCACGGCCGCGGCGGGGTGGAGCGCTGGATGATCGGCTCGGTGGCAGACAAGGTGATGCGCCTGTGCACCCGGCCGGTGCTGCTGGTGCGCCCGCCCGCCCCGGAGGATGAGGACACGACGGTGATGCCGGCCACCGTCGCGCTGCGCCGCATCCTTGTCCCCCTCGATGGCTCGGCGCTGGCCGAGCACGCGCTGGAACCGGCGATGACGCTGGTCCGTGGCACCCATGCCATGCTGGTGCTGGTGCGGGTGGAGCCATGGTTGGCGGCGATGGCGCCGATGTACGGCTACCTCCCCGATCTCTCCACGATGGACCAGCAGGCAGAGGACGCGGCCCGCGCCTACCTGGATGGCGTCCGCGCCCGCTATCCGGACATCGCGGCGCAGTGCGTCGTGTTGCGTGGCTCGGTGGCCGAGCGGCTGCCGGCCTATGCCGCCGAGGGGGAGATCGACCTGACGGTGATGACCACTCACGGCGCCGGCGGGATGCGGCGGCTGGTGCTGGGCTCCAACGCCGACCGGCTGGTGCGCTCCGGCGCGCCGGTGCTGCTGGTGCACGAACTCCCGGCGGACAAGGAGGCGAAGGAAGCAGAACGGGCCAGGGCGACGCGCTGCGCCACCTGTCACCGCCTGATCAGCTTCGCCGTCAGCGGCGATGAGCGCTGCCCGCGCTGCCAGACGCACCTGCACACCTGCGCCAACTGCGTCTTTTCAGACGGGCTGGCCTGTATCCTGCAGCGGCCCGAGGCGCACAGCCGCACCACCTACCCCGGCCATGGCTGCCCGCGCTTCACCTTCCGCGAGACGGCCGGCACGCTGCCGCTGACCGCGCGGTGAGCAGGGCAGCGTCTCGGGGCCCGGGTTAGCCGCCGCCCGCTCTCTCTCCCGCACGCGGGGGAGGAGCGGGCTTCTCCATCTCTGCGTTAGAGCTCCATCAGCGGCACCTGCGCTGGAACGAGCAGGGGAGCGGAGGTAGCGCGCAACACCTCGGCCACGGTGATATCGGGCGCGATCTCGCGCAACGCCAGCCCGGCAGCCGTGACCTCCAGCACCGCCAGGTCGGTGACGATCAGGTTGACACAACCCTTGCCGGTCAGCGGGTAGGTGCATTCCGGGAGGATGCGCCCCTCACCGGTCTTGGTGACGTGCTCCATCAACACGATCAGGCGGCGGGCGCCAGTAGCCAAGTCCATCGCGCCGCCGATGGAGCCGCCGCCGCGGGCCGGCACCATCCAGTTTGCCAGGTCGCCCGTGACGGACACCTGCAGGCCGCCGAGAATGGCGACATCGATGTGCCCGCCGCGGATCATGGCGAACGATGCATCCGAAGAGAAGAACGACGCCCCCGGCACGGTGGCCACCGGCTGCCCGCCGGCGTTGATCATGTCCGGGTCAAACAGCGCGTCATCCTCCAGTACGCCGCCATAGCCGAGGATGCCGTTCTCGGCCTGGAACAGCACACCCTCCGGCGCGTAGGAGGCCACCAGCGTGGGCAGGCCGATGCCCAGATTCACCACCATCCCCGGGGCCAGTTCCCGCGCGGCCCGCATCGCGATCAGCTCTCTGGTAAGTGGCATACCGTGCTCCACGTCTCTGCAGGGTGATGGGGAGGGGAGTACCCGCCTCCTGCCCCGTGTGCCGGAGGGATGCCTGTGGGGCAGGGGGCCGGACCCCTCACCCTTGCCAGCGCACGGGGACGGCAGGACAGCGCACCAGCCGGTCGACGTAGATGCCGGGGGTGACGATGTGCTCCGGGTCCAGGCTGCCGGTGGGAACGATCTCCTCCACTTCGGCGATGACCAGCCGGGCGGCGGTGGCCATCGGCACGTTGAAGTTGCGGCCCGCGCCGCGATAGACGAGGTTGCCCCGCTCGTCTGCCCGCTGAGCGCGGATCAGCGCCACATCGGCGGTCAGGGCATGCTCTAGGACGTGGGGGCGGCCGCCGAACAGCCGTGTCTCTTTGCCTTCTGCCGCGACCGTATCGGGACCCACCGGAGACCAGAAGGCGGGAATGCCGGCCCCGCCGGCGCGGATGCGCTCTGCCAGCGTTCCCTGGGGGACCAGCTCCAGCGCCACCGCGCCCGCCCGCCACTGCCGCTCGAAGTGCGTGGTGCGGCTGCCGGAGGCGCGGATGGCGAAGGTGGTGATCATCTTGGCAAGCTGGCCGTGCTCGGCCAGGCTGTCGAGCTCGTCGCCCAAGCCGATGTTGTTGGCGATGGCGGTCAGCCCGCGCGTCCCCCGCCGCACCAGCGCCCGGATGAGGTTGGTGGGCGAGCCCGCCGAGACAAAGCCGCCGGCCATGATGGACATCCCGTCCGTCACGCCCTCCAGCGCCGCATCCGCCGTCGGAAACTCTTTCATGCGCACCGCCAAGCCCGCTCCGGCACCCAGCATACGAGACCGGCGGCCCAGCGGCGCCCCCACGTTACCTACCAGGTCCCTCCGCGGCTGCGATGCCGCGCCAGAGCAGCTCTACCACCGAGTCCAGCCGCTCGGGCGGTGCATCGCGGCCGGCGAGATGGCGGGCAAAGAACACACCCGTCAACACATCAACTACCGACTCCAGGTCGATATCGGGGCGCACGTGGCCACGCTGGACGCCGCGTTGCAGCACGGGGCGCAGCCGCGCCCGCCCCGGCCGGATGGCCGCCTCGCGGAACTGCTCCAGCAGATCGGGGTTGCGCCGCTCCTCCACCAGGACGGTCCCGGCCATGGGCAAGACCGGGCCGGTCATCAGCAGCCGCTGGACCTGCGCCAGCAGCGCCACCAGATCGGCGCGGGTGTCGCCTGTGTCCGGTGGTGGCCCGGTATCGGCGATCAGGGTAGCCATGGCTGCCATCACCAGTTCCTTCTTGTCGCGGTAGCGCCGGTAGATGGTGGCCTTGCCGGCACCCGCGGCAGCAGCTACCCCCTCCACCGACATCGCGGCATACCCATGCTCACCCAGCAGGCGGAGCGCGGCATCGAGAATCGCACGCCCGGCGGCCGGACTGCGCGGGCGGCCCGGGGTGGCCGCGGTTCGTTCGGTCACGTGGGTGTGCTCCTGGGTGCGCTAACCGGCGCCGGCGACGGGCGCCCCGGCAGGAAGCGCAACACCAGGAGCGCCCCCACGGCAGCAATCCCCGCGCCGATCAGCAGCGTCGTGCTGAGCGCGTCCACGAAGGCGCGCGCCGCGGCCGCCTGCAACGCCTCGCCGGCAGGACTGCCCAGCACTCCCGCCAGGTGCATCGCCATCCCGACGGAGTTCTGAGCGGCGTCTGCCTGTGCCGCCGGCAGCTCGGCGGTGGCGTCGATCATGTGTGCAGCGTACATGGCGTTGAACAGGGAGCCTAACACGGCGATGCCCAACGCGCCGCCTACCTGGCGGGAGGTGTCGTTCATCGCCGAGCCGACACCGGCATTCGCCTCCGGCACGGCGCCCATCACGGCCTCGGTTGCAGGAGCCATGGTGTTCCCCATGCCCGCCGCCAGCGCCACCAGACCCAGGGAGAACAGCCATGCCGCCGTATCCGTGTCGAGCTGAGACATGGCGGCGGCGACCACGGCCACGGTCAGCATCCCGCCCGCCACTACCCGGGCGGTGCCAAAGCGGCGCACCAGCCGGTGGCTGTTGGAGGCGCCCAGCATCATCCCGATTGCCAGTGGGGTGAGACGCAGGCCGGCTTGGAGCGCCGAGTAGCCACGCACGAACTGGAGATACTGCGTGAACAGGAACAACGCGCCGAACAGCACCAGGAAGGCCAGGGCGATGGCGCCGGCACCGGCCGAGAACCGCCGATCGGCAAACAGCCGGATGTCAAGCATCGGCCGGCCGGCACGCCGCTCCCACATCACGAAGGCCGACCCCAGGGCAAGCGCGCCGGCAAACCCGCCCAACACCAACGGGTCCAGCCAGCCGCGCCCCGGCGCCTCGATGATGGCGAAAACCAGCGCGGAGAGGGCAGCCACGGAAAGCACGGCGCCGCCCAGGTCGATGGGCGGCGCACCGGCGTCGCGGCTCTCTGGTTCCAGCACCAGCCCCGCCGCCAGCGCCAGCAAGACGATGGGAACGTTGATGAAAAACACCGCGCTCCAGGTGAAGTGCTCCAGCAGCCAGCCACCCAGCATCGGGCCGATGGCGATGCCAAGCGCCGCCACCCCGGTCCAGATGCCGATCGCCTTGCCGCGCTCCTCTCTGGGGAACACGTCTACGATCACCGAGAGGGTGGAGGGCATGATCAGCGCACCCCCAACACCCATCAATGCCCGCGCCGCGATCAGCTGCCCGCTGGATTGGGCAGCGGTGGCCAGCAGGCTGGCAACGCCGAAGATCACCAGCCCGGCCTGCAAGGCGCGCTTGCGGCCAAACCGGTCTCCCAGCGAGCCCATCGTCAACAGCAGACCGGCGAACACCAAAATGTAGGCATCGACGATCCACTGCAAGCCGGAGGCGGAGGCGTTGAACTCGCGCTGGAGCGTCGGCAGCGCGACGTTGAGGATCGTATTGTCCAGGCCGATGATCACCAGGCTGACGGACAGCACAACCAGCGTCCACCAGCGCCGTGCATAGGTCGGAGCGGGAGCCGCCTTCGCGATGCTTGACATACAGCACCTCATAATACGATACGGTATCGTATTGATACTGCAACGGTAATCCCGTGCGCCTGCGCTGTCAAGAGCAGCCAGCCGGAGGTGAGTACGGCATCTCAGGGCAGTGCACGCCAGCGTCGGGAGCGCAGCGTCATCCCTGCCATCCGGGGCGGCGGGTCCGGGCGGCGCACCTGCGGCGAGCCGGTGGAGCGGTTGGAGTCCGCTACCGTCCCAACACGTTCTCGGCGTAGCGGTTGGTGATGTGCCCGCTCGCGCGCAGCCGGTCCATCTGCTTGTCGCCCAGCCCCAACAGGTCGCGGTAGACGGCCGCGGTATCCGCGCCGAAGGGGGCAGGGGCGGTGCGGATGCGGATATCGGAACGGGAGAAGCGGTAGGGCGGGCGCTGGAACGGCGTCTCCGGGTAGTCGTCGGTTGCGGGCAGCGTCTGCCAGGCGCCGTTGGCCGCAAGCTGCGGGTCGGTGGCAGCATCCGCGGCGTTCAGCACCGGCCCGGCGGTGACGCCCGCCGTTTGCAGCCGGTGAAACAGCGCATCGCGCTCCTGCTTCGCTGTCCAGGCGGCGATCTGCTGTTCGATCAGCCCTTCGGCGGCGGCGCGGCCGGCGGCGGTGGCAAAGGCGGCATCCAGCGCCCAGCCGGGGCGGCCCATCGCCGCCACCAGTGCTGCCCATTCGCCGTCATTGCGGCAGGAGAGCGCCAGCCAGCGATCCGCGCCGGCACAGGGGAAGACGCCGTTGGGGATGTAGCCCTCGGCGCTGCGATTGCCGGTGGCGCGCTGGGCGCGGCCGTTCCAGGCGGCGTCGAGCGCAGCCTGAGGAAACATCTGCGCCGAGCACTCCCATTGGGCCAGCTCAATCACCTGCCCCGCGCCGGTGCGCCGGCGGTGACGCAGCGCGGCCATCACCGCCACGGCGCCATGCAGCCCGACGAAGTAATCCCCCGCGAAGATCTGGGTGTTGGAATACGGGGCGGTGTCTGCGTAACCGCGCAGGATCGTCCCGCCCGCCACGGCATCGATATGGGAGCCGTAGCCGCGCCCAGCGGTGTACGGTCCGGACCGGCCAAAGGCGGGCAGGTGGAGGATGATGAGGTCCGGCCGCAGCTCGCGCAGGCGGTCATCGGTCAGCCCGAGCTTCTCCAGCGTGCCGGTGGCAAGATTCTCGGCCAGGACATCGCTGACGCGGATCAACTCCTCGACGAGCGCCAGCCCCTCCGGACGGCGGCTGTCTACGGTGATCGAACGCTTGTTGCGCTGGACATGCACAAAGGCGGGGCAGTTGTTCCAGGGACGGGGGCCGGGGTCACCACCGGGATGGCCGCCCATCCAGGGGGGCATCATCGCCGCCATGGCCGCGGGTAGCACCGGCGCGGCGGCGCGCGTCATCGGGTTCCACACCGTCGGGTTCTCGACCTTGATGCACTCGGCGCCCATATCGGCCAGGTACATCGTGGCCGATTGCCCTGCCCATACCGCGGTGAAGTCGCAGATGCGCACGTTTGCCAGCGGGAGCGGCATGGCCTGGTCCGGCGTCTCGGGCGGGCGGGCGGGTGGCGGCGGCGCCCCCAGGACCACGCCGGTGTGTTCGCCCAGGCGGGGGGCAGGGTGGCGCAGCCGCCAGGGGGACTGCTCCAGGAGGTAGGGCCGGCCGAGCATCGGCAGCCGGCCGAGGAGCGCGTGCTCTGCCTCGGCCCACAGCCCGCGTTCGTGCAGCACCGCGTCAGCGTACAGGTCGGCGCCGGTGTATAGGGGAGCGACCATCGCCCGGGCACGGCGGGCGGCCTCCCACACCTCGGCGCGGGTGCGGGCCAGCATCCAGGGGTAGACGATGGCATCCACCTCCTCCTTAGCTGCCGGGTCCCGCGCGGTCAGCGGGCTGCTCCACCGGGGCTGGCGCAGCCGGTTGTCGTCCAGCATCTCAACGAACCGGGCCCAGTAGTCGCCGGAGGCGGCCGTCACCTCCACATAGCCATCAGCCACGGGGTAGATGCCGCTGGCCAGGCCGCCGCCACCGCCCGCCGCCCGCTCCTGCACCCGGCCGGAGAAGCGATAGGCGAGGATAGTGGAGGAGCGGCGGTCCAGCGAGGCAATCTGCGCCTCGAACAGGGCCAGGTCGATACTCTGGCCGGTCCCGGCCGTCTCCCAGATATGCAACGCCCCCAGCGCAGCGACGGTGGCCATTGCCCCGCACTGCAACAGCGCCGCCGTGCCACCCAGCTTGAGCGGCTCCCGATCCGCCGTGCCGTGGGAGTACATCTCGCCGCCCATGGCGTACAGCACCGTCTCCGATAGGCGGTAGTCGCGGTACGGCCCCGTCTGGCCGAAGTTGGTGATGGCGAGCACGGGCAGGTCGCGGCGGGCGCGCAATGTGGCGGCATCGATACCCAGTCGCTCCGCCGTCGCTGGGGAGGACGACGTCACCACCAGGTCCGCAAGCGGCAGCAAGCCGTAGAGCGCCTGCTTTCCGGAGGTGGTGGTCAGGTCCAGCACCACGCTCTGCTTGTTGGTGTTGAGGAAGTGAAAGGTAGCGCTGCGCTCCGGGCCAGGTTCGTCACCCAGGAACGGCGGCAACGTCCGCGCCGGGTCACCTCCCGGCCGCTCGATCTTAATCACGCGGGCGCCCAGGTCGGCCAGCAGCTTGGTGGCGTACGGCCCGGCGATTCCGGCCGTCAGGTCCAGCACCGTGATTCCTGCAAGTGCATCCATGGCCAGCAGGGTATCGGCGCCAGGGGCCAGGGGCCAGGGGCGGCAGCGGCGCGGCTGCTATGCCCGCAACACGTGATAGATGCCGCTGGCGCGGGTGAGGTAGCGCAGGTCTACCAGGTAGCGGCGGAGGGTAGCGTAATCGTCATGATAGCGGCGGAGGATATCGTTCACCTCGCGCTCGGGATAGGCGCGGTCCGGTGTGAAGGCGGTCGCGATCTCCTCCAGGACGATGGCGCGGCGGCGGTCGCCGGTGGGGAGCTTGAGCAGACGGCCGTCACGGAAGAAGCTGGCGAGCACGCGGGCGCGCTCGTCCGTGGCGGCGGCGCGGGCCTGGGATACCGGCGAGGCCAGCAGCCGCGCCGCCAGCGCGCGCAAATGTGCCCCGTCCAGCCGGTAGCGCTCCGGCTCCTCGACAGCCGCCAGCCCGGCCCCCGCCAGCGCTGCCAGCGCTGCGCGCGCCACCCGCGGGGGCAGACCGGCGCGCGCGGCCACCTCGGCCACGCTCAGCGTCTCGGCGGCCCCGGCCAGCGTTCCTGCCACCCGCAGCCGCTCGGGGCTGGCCAGCGCCCGCAAGAACTCGCGGAGCTCATCTTCCGCATCACGCTCCATGACCGCAAGCGTACACCAGCGATGCGGAGCACCAAACACTGTCCCCTATTCCCTCTACCCGCTCCGCCCGGTACGCTCGGTGCCATGCCTGCCTCCGCCCATTCGCTCCTCACCGCCCCTACACCTTTCGCCGGCTGGACAGCCTTGGTGCACGCCCCGCATCCGGCGACAGACTTCCTGAGCTGGCTCCTGGGCAGCGCTGGGGCGGAGGTCGTCCCCGCCACGGAGATTGGGGCCGCCGCCCCGCCCTGGGCGCTGACGCTCACCTCAGCGGATGGGACCGCCCGCTACCGCGCGGGCTTCGTGGGGGTAGACCGCCCCGGCTGGGAGGACTGCAGCGACGCCGCCGCCTGGGGCTGGGGCGGGCTGGCAGCGATGACGGGAGAGCCGGACGGCCCGCCGCTGGCGCCCGGCGCGCCGCTGGCCGCGATGTGCGCTGCCATCCATGCCATGCTGGCGCTGTCTGCCGCCGCCTATGCCCGGCTGGCCGCCGCCGATGTGCGGGTGGCACTGGGCGACGTTATCGCCTCGATGATTGAAGTGGCGGCGCTGCGCTACGCTGTCGATGGCTCCGTCCGCATCCGCGCCGGGGACACCTGGGGACTGGCGGGCTGGGGCGTCTACCACTGCCGTGACGGCGCCATCGCCATCGCCCTGCGTGACCCTGTGCAACTGGGCGTGCTGGCAGATCTCAGCCACCAGCCGGAGCTGCGGGACGCCCGCTTCGCCGATTTCATGTGGGGTATCGCCGCGCTGGGCGATGAGGCCGGGGCGCTGATCACGGCCGGGCTGCTGGACAGCGCGGTAGACGAGGTGGCCGCCGGGCTGCGCGCCGCTCACATCGCCTGTGCCCCGGTTCTGCCGCTGGCCGGGTTGACGGCAGATACCCACCTGCGCGCCCGTGGCTCGTTCGTCGCCGAAGACGGCCTGCTGCTCCCACGGTTCCCGGTGCGCGCGCCCGCCGGGCCGCCGCTGGCTGGTCCGTTCGCCGGGGAGGCCACCGCCAGCGCCAGGCCGCTGGCCGGGGTGCGGGTGCTGGATATCAGCTCGGTATGGGCGGGGCCGATGGCGGCGCGGCTCCTGGCCGAGCTGGGGGCAGAGGTGATCAAGCCGGAGCGGCCCGGCAGCGGCGCGGGGACGTTCCGCACCGGGCTGGCGTGGGAACGGTCGCTGTATCAGATTCTCAACGACCGCAACAAGCAGATGTACCGCTGCGACTTCCGCGACCCTGCCGGCATCGCAGCCTTCCAGGCGCTGGTGTGCGAGGCGGACGTGTTGATCGAGAACTTCATCCCCGGCCAGGCGGAGCGGCTGGGGATCGATGCCGACACGCTGCACACACTCAATCCGCGGCTGGCCGTCGTGTCAATGCCGGCGCTGGGGCTGTCCGGTCCGCAGGCGGAGGCCGCCGGCTACGGCAGCACCATCGAGCAGGCGGCCGGGCTGGGCTGGCTGTACGCAGACCCCGAGGGCCAGCCGCACCGCTCCGGCATCAACTTTTCCGATCCGGTGGCAGGGGTGTACGCCGCTCTCGGCGCCGTGCTGGCGCTGTGCGGCGCGCGCGAGCGGACGCGGGTGGAGGTCAGCCAGCAAGATGCTGCCCTGTCGCTGATGCGCCCTGCCCTCATCGCCTTCCAGCAAGACGGCACACAGCCACGGGCGGTGGCGGCACAGCCGGACGGCGCGGGCGGCTGGCAGGTTGACGGCGTACCGGTGCGGGCTGTGCCCGATATCGCCGGGACGCCCGATGCCCCCGGCAGCGCGGCGTTGCACTGGCTGGCACACCCAGACGGCCGCGATTACCCGCTGCCCGTGCTCCCCTGGCAGGGCGCCTTCGCCCGCGCCGTCGCCCCCGTCCCCGCTACTATGCCGGAGCCGATGGGGTAGGTCGTGCGTTTCGCCTGGGCTCTCGGTCCCCTGTGCGCTGTTTACAGGTTGCCGCGCACTGCGGGCGAGCTGGATGCTGCCGCGGAAGTCCTCCGCGCCGGCGGCGGCTCATCCATCGCGCCCGCTGCCTTAGCCCCGCGCCAGGCCCAGGCCGCGGGTGGCGATGATGTTGCGCTGGATCTCCCCCGTGCCCTGGCCGATGGTGAGACGCACGCTGTCCATGTAGCGGAAAGCGGCGGCGGCGGAGCGCACCTGGCCGGGCAGGCCGCACACGTTGACGGCCACATTTGCCACCCGCTGGCCCAGGTCGGAGTTGTACATTTTTGCCATGGAGGCCTCGTAGTTGGGCGCCAGGCCCCGCCCTTGCATCCACGCGACCCGGTAGGCCAGTAGCCGCCCGACCTCCACCGCGACGCGCAGATCGGCCAGTAGGTGCCGCCGGGTGGCCGGCTGGTGCGCACTGCCGCCGGTGCACCACCAGGTTTCCAGCCGCCGCAGGTCGCGGTCTGCCACTAACACCCGTTCGATGCCGGAGCGCTCGAAATCGAGCGTGGTGGTGGCGACGTACCAACCGCGGTGTTCATCACCGACCCGGTTGCGGGCGGGGACCCGCACATCCTCAAAGAACACCTGATTGAAGCCGTGGGCGCCGGTGAGCTGGATCAGCGGCTGCACCTGGATGCCGGGGGTGGCCATATCGACCAGGAAGAAGGAGATGCCGCGGTGCTTGGGCGCCTCCGGGTCGGTGCGCGCCAGCATGAAGATCCAATCGGATTCGTGTGCCCCCGAGGTCCAGATCTTCTGGCCGTTGATGACATAGTCATCGCCGTCGCGCGTCGCGCGGGTTTGGAGAGCGGCCAGGTCGGAGCCGGCGCCGGGCTCGGAGAAGCCCTGGCACCACTGCACTTCCCCGGAGGCGATACGGGGCAGATGCTCGCGGCGCTGCTCGTCGGTACCGTGCAGCATCAGCGTTGGGCCGAGCATGTTGACGCCGGAGTTGCCGCCTTCGGCCCCGGCATGGAACGACTCCTCCTTGAAGATCACCTGCTGGATATGACTTGCTCCCTGGCCGCCGTACTCCTCTGGCCAGTGCAGCGTTAGCCAGCCGCGCTCACCCAGCGTCCGCCGGTAGGCCGCACGTTGGGTGCGGTCGCCGTGCTCGGGCGGCGGCTGCCCGGCGAAGAAGTCGCGCACCCGCCCGCGGAAGTCGCGCTCGGCCTGGCTAAACTCAAACTCCATCACATCCCCCGACGGACTCAGCCACGCGGCAGCCCCAGGCCGCGGGTGGCGATGACGTTGCGCTGAATCTCGCTCGCCCCCTGGCCGATGGTCGCCCGCACGGCGTTGACGTAGCCTGGCCCCCAGCCACCGGCGCTGCCGCTGTCCTCGTCGTCGCCCGCGGCGGGCCCGGCGTCGCCCAGCACCCGTAGCCCGGGCAGCCCGTGAAAATTGACGATGAACTGGTGCAGCCGCTGGATGGTCTCCGTGGCCAGGATCTTCTGAATCGACACCTCGTAGTTGGGTGCGCGGCCACCGTCCTGCAGCCAGGCTACCCGGTACGACAGCAGCCGGCTGACCTCCACCGCAACGGCCAGCTCTGCCAGGCGCTGCCGCGCCTGCCGGCGGCGCGCGTCCGGCGGCGCCTCGCGCACGGCCGCGGCGCAGCGGTCCAGCAGCCGCCGCAGCCCGGCGATGCGGGCGATACCGGAGCGCTCGAAGTCCATGGTGGCGGCGTTGACGTACCAGCCGCGATGCTCCTCGCCCACACGGTTGGCCACCGGCACCCGCACATCCCGCATCAGCACTTCGTTGAAGTGGTGCAGGCCCTGGAGGTCTATCAGCGGCCGGACATCGACGCCGGGGGCGCGCAGCGGCACGATGATGATACTGATTCCCCGGTGCTTGGGAGCGTCCGGGTCGGTGCGTGCCACCGTCCACAAGTAGTCGGAGAAGTGCGCGCCGCTGGTAAAGCACTTGTGGCCGTTGAGCACGTAGTCATCGCCGTCGCGTACCGCCTGCGTTTGCACGCCGGCCAGGTCGGAGCCGGCATTGGGCTCGGACAGGCCCATCGCGAACGAGATGTCCGCGGCGGTAATGGCGGGTAGATACTCCGCCTTTTGCTGCTCGGTGCCAAAACGCATGATGCTCGGCCCCACCTGCTGGACGGCGCGGCGGTGGTGCTCCTGCGGCGCGCCGGCGTATGCCATCTCCTCCATGTAGATCATCTGCTCGATGATGCCGCGCTCCTGGCCGCCGTACTGCTTGGGCCAGGCGATGCCCAGCCAGCCACGCGCCGCCGCCGCTCTGGAGAACTCCGGCGACCAACCCGGATGCCGCCGTGCGCGCTGATACTCCCAGAAGGCGGGCGTCAATGTCTCGTCGAGGAAGCCGCGCACCTCAGCGCGAAACGCCTCCTGCTCGGCGGTGAAGCGAAAGTCCACGGTGACTCCCTTCGGTCATGGCATCCGGCATCCCTTGGTAGCGAGCAGAGAGCAAGGCAGCTGCCCCCTGCTCTCCGACCGTAGGAGGAGCTTCCGTGCCCTGCTCTCCTTACCCGGTGAGCGCGGCCAGGATCGTGCGGGCCTCGGCGGCCATCTCTGTCAGCACGGCCGCGGCGGGGCGCTCCTCGGTGATCAGGCCGATGCCCTGGCCGGCGGCCGAGCCCCACAGCGGGCCAATCTGGTGATCCTGGATGGCGGTGAGCGTGTCGCCGACGAGGATGTCGTGATAGGGCATGGGCAGCGGATTGGGCGTGCCGGGGTCATCCCAGGCTGCCGTCCAGGCGGTCTTGAGCTGGCGGTTCCACTTGCCGCTGATGGCGCGGGTGCGGGTGGTATCGTCGGCAGAGGCGGCCAGCAGCTTCTGCTTGATCGCCGGCTCCAAGGGTGACTCGCAGGTCGCCAGCCACTGGGTGCCGCTCCACACGCCGGCCGCGCCCAGGCACAGCGCTGCCGCCAGATGCGCGCCGCTGACGACGCCTCCGGCCGCCAGCACCGGCAACGGCGCCACCGCCCGTACCACCTGCGGCACCAGCGAGAAGGTACCGATCTCACCGGTGTGGGCGCCGGCGTCGTACCCCTGGGCGATGATCAGCGAAGCGCCGGCCGCGACGGCGCGGCGGGCATGCTTGACGTTGCCCACCAGCGAGGCGACGCGGATGCCACGCTCCTTCGCCTCTGTCACGACCTCGGCGGGACTGCCGATACCGCAGGCCAGCAGCGGCGGCTGCGCCTCCAGCACCACGCGTACCTGCTCGCGTGCGACCTCGGCCGAGCGGACAAAACGCGAGCGCTTCCCCGCCCGCAGCGGCGGCGGAATGCCGTATTCCTGCTTGAGCTGCTCGACAAAGGCGACGTGCGCGGGCGGCAGCTGTGCCTCGATGGCGGCGCGGTCGTTTCGCTCTGGCATGCCGGAGGGCAGCACCAGATCCACACCGAACGGCCGCCCGCCGATGCTCTCACGGATGCGCTCGATGGCGATGGCGATCTCCTCCGGCGTGTGGCGGGTGGCGCCGAACACCGGCAGCCCGCCGGCCAGCGCCACCGCTTTCACCACCTCCAGCGAGTGGGTGAAGGCGAAGATCGGCGTCTCCATGCCGAACAGGTCACAGACGGCGGTGTGGAGCGGATCGCGGTTCATCTGCGCGCCTCCTCCAAGCTCAGTTCGCCGGCGATGCCCGCTGCCACCAGCGCATCGATGGCGGGGTCGTCGTAGCCGGCCCCGCGCAGCGCGGCGCGGGTATGCTCCCCCAGCCGTGGCGGGCGGCCGGCGGCCAGCGGTGTATGGCTGAACTGGACCGGCGGCCCCACCACCCGCACCGGCCCCAGGGTTGGGTGCTCCATCGTGGTGATCAGCCCGTTGGCCAGCACCTGGGGGTCGTCGTACATCTCCTCGGGGAAGCGCACATCGGCGCAGGGTACGCCGGCGGCGCGCAGCCGTGCCAGCCACTCTGCCGTGGTACCGGCGAAGAAGGTGGCCTGCAGCCGCGCCGCCTGCTCCTCGAAGTAGACGTGCGGCTCCTCCGGCTGCCAGCCGGGAATGGTCAGCCGTGGGTCGTCAGCCCCCAGCGCCGCGATGGTGCGCTTTTGCAGCGGCACGGTCCCCGCCTGGATGGCGATGAAGCCGTCCGCGGTGCGGTAGCAGCGGGCGTAGACATGTGCGCCGGTGCCGCTGGGGCGCCGCCGCAGCCGCCGCGCCAATTGCTCCTCGTACGGGGCGCCGTCCGCGCGGGCCGCCGCCAGCCAGCGGACAAACTCCGGCCGCCAGCTGTCCAGGCTGACGATGTCGGTCAGGTAATTGTTCTGCGCCACCAGCGCCGCGGCCAGCAGCGAGGTGCGGACCAGCTGCCCGCGGCCGGTGGTGGCGCGGGTATACAGAGCAGTGGAGATGCCCCAGGCCAGCAGCAGGGCGCCGAAGTAATCGACCAGCGGCAGTGTCGAGGAGACCGGCATCCCTTCATGTACCCCGCCCAGCGCCGCGGCCATCCCCGAGCGCGGCTGGACAATGTGGTCCATCCCCGGCACACCAGCATCCGGCCCGGCCAAACCGAAGCCGGAGATGTCGGCATAGATCAAACGTGGGTAGCGGTCGCGCAGCTGCTCCCAGCCAAGCCCGTACTCCTCCGCCTGACCGGGACGGAGGTTGAACAGCGCCACGTCGGCGCCCGCCACCAGCCGCCCAAGCGCCGCCTGCGCCGCCGGGTGACCGAGGCGCAGGGCGATGCTGCGCTTGCCGCGGTTCTTATTGAGGAACTGGCGGCCCTCGCCGGGGGCAACGGGCGTATTGAGACGCGACTCGTCCCCCTCCAACGGCTCAACCTTGATCACGTCTGCGCCGCCGTCCGCCAGCAACTGGGCGGCGAAGGGGACGGCGATGAACCGGCCTACCTCTACCACCCGCAGCCCCGCGAACGGGCCGCCGCCCGATGCGTCTGGTGACATTCTGCCTTCCTTTCGCGCCTAGCGGCGGCGGTGATGGGGGTCCAGCGCCTCGTTGACGGCGTCGGCCAGCAGGTTCAGCCCGAGCAGGAACAGGGCCAGCGCCAGACCGGGAAAGATGAAGTAATGGGGTGAATCGAGCCGCGCCCGCGCACCGTTGATCAGCGAGCCGAGCGAGGGCGCGGGCGGTGAGGTGCCGATACCCAGATACCCCAGGCTGGATTCCACCAGCACCGCCGCTGCCATCGACAGCGCTGCCTGTACCAGCAACGGCGGCAGCGCGTTGACAGCCACATGGCGAAAGATGATGCGCGCCCGCGACGCGCCCAGCACGCGGGCGGCCAGCACGTAGTCGCGTGCGCCCTCGGCCAGCATCCCTGCCCGGCCCAGGCGGGCAAAGCGGGGAAAGGCGCCGATACCCAGCGCCAGCGCCACGTTCTCCAGCCCTTGTCCCAGCGCTGCCAGGATGGCGATCGCCAGCAGCAGGCCCGGCAGCGCCAGCATGGCATCGACAAAGCGCATGATCACCGTCTCTACCGGGCCGTGGACGTAGCCGGCGACGAACCCAGCCGTAACCCCCAACGTGCCGCCGATGCCGACGGCGACAATGCTCACCAGCAAGGAGGCCCGCAGCCCGTACAGCGTGCGGCTGAACAGGTCGCGGCTAAACTCATCGGTGCCGAAGGGGAAGGCGCGCGAAGGCCCCTCCAGGCGGTGCCCGCGGATCTGGGCGATGGGGTCATGGCTGGTGAGCAGCGGCGCACAGAAGCCGGCCACCACCAGCCCAACGACCAGCACCAGCCCGGCGACACCCATCGGGTTGCGCAGCACGTCGCGCAGCGTGCGCCACAACAGCGAATCGGTCCGGCCGGCGGCCGCACGCAGGGGGGCGCTGTCGGTGGTGGTGGTGGTGGCGTTGACGCTCATGGCGTAGCGGGCTCCGGCGGTAGTAGTACAGGATCAGCGCAGGCGAATCCGCGGGTCGACGACGCCGTACAGCACGTCGGCCGTGAGGTTGATCAGGATAAAGACGCCGACCAGGAACAGCAGCGTACCCTGCACCACGGGGAAATCCCGCGCCTGGATGGCGCCCACCACCAGCCGGCCGATGCCGGGACGGGAGAAGACGTTTTCGATCACGACCGAGCCGGTGAGCAGCCCCGCCAATTGCAGCGAGATAACGGTGATCACGGCAATCAGGCCGTTGCGCAGCGAGTGGCGGATGATGACGTTGCGTTCGCGCAGCCCTTTGGCGCGGGCGGTGCGGATGTAATCCTGGTTCATCACCTGGGAGACGGAGCTACGCACGAAGCGGGCCAGCACCGAGGCGCCGGTTAGCCCCAGTACGATAGCCGGCAGCACCAGCGCCCGCAGCCCCTCGATGGGGTTGTCCGTCAGTGACACGCGACCGCCGACGGGGAACCAGCCGGCCCGGAAGCTGAAGACGTAGAGCAGCACCAATCCCAGGACAAAATGCGGGATGGCGACACCGGCAACCGTCATCCCGGACAACCCCCAGTCCCACAGCGAGCGGGGGCGCACACCGGCCATCACGCCCAGCGGCACGCCGATCGCCAGTTCCAGGGCGAAGGCGAAGGCGGTCAGCTCCGCCGTCGGGCCGATGGCGTCGCGCAGCCCATCCAGCACCGGCCGGCCGCTCCGAAAGGACGTACCCAGATCGCCGAGCATCGCCTTGCCCGCCCAGGAGAGGTACTGGACGGCCAGCGGCCGGTCTAGCCCCAGGCGCTCGCGGATTACCTGGACATCGGCGTCGGACGCCTCCGGCCCGGCCAGCGAGACTGCCGCATCGCCGGGGACGAGCTGCAGAATAGCGAAGACGAACATGCTGGCCAGCAACACCACCGGCACAGCCGACAGCAGCCGCCGGGCGATGTAAACGCCCATCGAGCACCCTCACGCGCTATCAACGGCGCGGAGGCCGGACAACCGCCGCGCGGCCTGAGCCTCCCGGCTAGCCGTCGATCCAGAATTCGGAGAAAGGCGGCCGGTCCTGTGCCCCGCGCGGCGGCGCGATCACGTTCTTGCGCATGGCGAACAGCGTCGTGTTCACCGCCAGCGGCACCACAAACGGGTCATCAAACAGGAACAGCCTGTTCCACCGGCGGATCAGCTCCTTGCCCTGGGGGGAGCGGACGTCCGCCTCGTTGATCTTGTCCAGCAGTTGCTTGTAGGAGTCCGGCTCGTAGTGGGAGGGGTTGGGGATACGCACCGGCTGAGCGAACTCGAAGTAGGTGGCGGGCTGCATCGCGTCGGAGAAGCCCATCGGCGCCACCCATACGGTCTCCACCTTGCGGTTGCGGAACCGCTCCAGATAGGCGCCGTACTCGGAGATGTTGAGCTGGGCGTTGACGCCGATGTTCTTCCAGGCGTCCTGAACGTACTGGCCCAGGTCCTCGCGTCCCTGGCCGATATCGAGCGGCAGGCTCATCCCCACCGCACCCGCCTGGCGCAGCAGCGACTTGGCCTGCTCGGGGTCGTATGCGGCCAGCGCCTCATCCTCGGCGACGTACGCGGCGGAGGTCTTCGGCCAGGGCAGCGCCTGCGGCTGGATCACCCCTTCGCCCCATTCGCTGGCGATGCGCTTGCGGTCCACGGCCAGCGCCAGCGCCCGGCGGACGCGGACATCGGCCAGCGCTGGGTACTTCACCACCAGTCCGGCGTAGTACAAGCCGTTGACACCACCGTCACCGATGAAGATGTCCTTGTTGCTGCGCAAGGTCTTCACCATGGCATAGGTGACCTGGTTGGTGTGCATCAGCTCACCGGTTTGCAGGGCGAGTGTGCGCGCCTGCTCGTCGGTGTAGACCTTGCCCTGGATCTTGTCCAGATACGGCTTGCCGGTGTCCCAGTAATTGGGGTTGCGCTCCATCACGTAGCCCTGATTGGGGGTGAAGGAGACGAACTTGAAGGCGCCGGAGCCGTTGATCACCTTCATCTGTGTCGCCTGCTCAATCGTGTCCTTGTCCACGATCGGCAGCAGGTTGAAGTAATCCTCCATCATCGGCCGCGGGCCGACGAACGTCAGCGTCAGTGTGCGCTCATCGTCCACGGTGATGTTGGTGATCGCCTTGCCGGGGTTCTTGAGCTGCGAGACGGTCTTGTCGGCACGGAACAGCTCAATGGAGTAGCGCACATCCTCGGCGGTGAGCTTGCGGCCGTTGTGGAACTCCAGCCCCTGGCGCAGCTTGATATGCACGCCCGTGTAGTCGGGCTTCATCTCGAAGGTTTCGGCCAGCATCGGCTTGGGCTTGTTGTCTTCGCCGCGCCCCACGAGCTGGTCCCACAGGCCGTAGCGCAGGTACGTATTGGCGGCGTTGAAGGCAAACACCAGTGCGCTGGGTTGCGGCTCCGTCGAATCGACGACCAGCGTGCCGCCCTTCTTGGGGGGCTTGGCTGCCGCCGCCGGTGGCGCCTGCGTGCCCGCGGCCGGCGCGGCGCCAGCGCTACTGCCGCTGCCCGCCGGCTTGTCATCGCTGCCGCCGCAGCCGGCCAGCGCCAGCCCGGCCGCGCCCGCCAGCGCTGCCCCACCGGCCAGCAGCCGCCGGCGGTCAATCTGCATCCCGTACATGCCGCTCCCTCCTCGTGGTTCCGCTCTCCCTCAGCAGGCCGCCCTCGCCGGCCCGCATGACTCCCGAACGATCAGCGCAGACGGCAACGGTGGCGGCTCCGGCGGCGCCTCTCCAGCGATGGCGCTCAACAGCAGATCCGCCGTGCGCCGGCCCATTTCCTCGTAATCCGTCCGCACCACCGTCAGCGCCGGGGTGACGGCCTCGGCCCAGGATGAATCACCATAGGCGATGAACGACAGGTCGCCGGGGATGGACAGCCCGGCGGCCTTCACCGCCTTCAACATCTCCGGCACGAAGTAATGCACCGCCGCCACCAGCGCTGTTGGCCGGTCCGGCAGCGCCAGCAACGCGGCCGTTTGGGTGAAGATGTCCTCCTCCCGGTACACCAGCCGCACCAGCCGGCGGCTGACCTCGAGGCCGGCCTCGGCATGGACGCGGCGGTAAGCCTGGAAGCGATGCCGGTTGGCGCCGGTGCCGTCCTCGCGCATATCGGGAAAGCCGCGCAACAGCAGGCCGATGCGCCGGTGGCCCAGTCCGGTCAGCAACTGCATTGCTGCCAGCGAGGCCGCTTCCTCGTCGACGATCACCTCTGGGTGCAATCCCGAGGAGCGGCGTATCCCCACGGGGACGACCGGGATCCCGGCGCGCAGCAGCGGCGCGACCTGGGGCAGGAAGTCCCCAGCGGGACGGATAGCGACGCCATCAACGCGCTGCTCCATCAGCCGGGTCAGGTGAGCGCCTTGGGTGACATAGGAGCCGTCGGCGTCGCACAGGAGCAGGCCGATGCCACGCTCGCGGGCGGCATGGGCAATGCCATGGACAATGGCGAGATTGGTGGGGTTATCGAGGTAAGAGACGGCGACAGCCAGCGTCCCTGAGCGGGCGCGGCGCAGATTACGGGCGACCGCGTTCGGGTGGTAGCCGATTGCCTCAATCGCCTGTAGCACCGCCCGGCGGGTAACAGGGCGGACGGAGGGATGGTTGTTGATCACGCGCGAGACGGTGCCGATCGAGACGGCGGCATGCTGGGCGACATCGTGAATGGTGGCCATCGCAACCCGTCCATGCGGAGCGCTGATGGCGTGCACGCTACCACGCTGCCCGCGCCCTTGTAAAGGTTTCCATCACGATATCGTTTCCAGCGAGCCTTGGTTCCCTCCTCCCGCGGCTCCCGCTACACTCAGCCGCACCACGGGCGAGAGGAGCAGCGCGGCATGGCAGGCAGGCTTGATGGCAAAGTAGCGGTGATCACGGGCGGTGCGCGCGGTATCGGCGCGGGGATTGCCCGGGTGATGGCCGGGCAAGGGGCACGCATCGGCATCCTGGATCTGGATACCGGCGACGCGGAGAAGCTGGGGGAGTCGCTGGGTGTGCCCAGCATGGCGCTGGTGTGTGATGTGGCGGTAGCCGAAGACGCCGCCCGCGGGGTCAACGGCATCGCCGAGCACTTTGGCGGGCTCGACATTCTCGTCAATAACGCCGGAGCGGGCCGCGCGCCGCTGGACCCGACGCTCACCCGCCCCACCGGCGGTGGCGGCCGGGTGGAGGACATGGCGCCGGACTCCTGGGATGAGCAACTGGCGCAGAACCTGCGCACGACGTTTGTCACCACCAAGGCAGCGCTGCCCCATCTGCGGGCGCGCGGCGGCGGTGCGATCATCAACATCGCCTCCATCGCGGGACTGATCGCCTCCCCCACCCTGCCCGCCTATGCAGCAGCCAAGGCCGGCGTGATCTCGCTGACCAAGTCGCTGGCGCTGGAGCAGGCCCCCCAGAACATCCGCGTCAACGCCATCTGCCCCGGTTTTCTGTGGACGCGCGCCTGGGAGGGGCTGGCCACGGGCATGCAGTTGCGCGTGCCACAGTACGCGGACCGGGACCCGCGCGACATCTTCCTGGAGGTGGTGGCACGTGGCGTGCCTATGGGCCGCGAGCAGACCCCCGAGGACATCGGCGAGCTGGCCGCCTTCCTCGCCAGCGAAGGCGCCCGAAATATCACCGGCCAGTGGATCGCCGTAGACGGCGGCATCACCCTACGGCAATAGGGTGCTCATCCCTGTGCGCTTTTCCATCCGCTCCCCGCTGCTCTCCCCGTGCACCAGGCCGCCTGGAGGTTGAACCCGCCGGTAAAGCCGTCCACGTTGAGGATTTCGCCGGCCAGATACAGGCCGGGCACGAGCCGGGATTGCATCGTCACCGGGTCTACCTCCTCGGTGGGGATGCCGCCGGCGGTGACGAACTCATCGCCGCTGCGCCGTCCTGTCACCGGCAGCGGCAGCGCGCCGATCAGCATCGCTAGCCGCTGCCGCGCCGCCCGCGGCAGGCGGGCCGCTGGTGTGCGCGGTGCGACCTCCGCCAGCGCGCACAGCACCGGGCAGATGGAGCGCGGCAGCAGCGTATCCAGCACGTTGACCACCGCGCGGCCACCCAGCCGCCCCAGCCGCTCCTGCAAGGCACCGTCTACCGCCTCCGGTCGCAGCTCCGGCAGCAGGTTGACGCGCACCGGTAGCGGCGCTTCTGGCGAGAACGGCCGGTCCGCCACCAGGGAGCCCAGCGCGAACACTGCCGGCCCGCTCACGCCGAAGTGCGTGAACAGAAACGGCCCGCGGAACCGCGCCTTCATCCCGGCGATGGCCAGCTCAGCATCCGGGAACGACAGCCCCGCCAGCGCCCGTGCCCAGGGCTCGGCCACCACCCATGCCGTCAGGCTGGGGTACAGCGGCGTGACGGTGTGGCCCAGCGACCGGGCGAAGCCGTAGCCATCGCCGGTCGAGCCGGTGTGCCGGTAGGCGCTGCCGCCAGTGGTGAGGATCACCGCCTCGAACGGCCCGGCGCCGCCGTGCTCCGTGGCGATGGCAAAGCGGCCGGCGCCGGCCGGCGTCACCGCCGTCACCCGGCAGCGCAGCCGCACATCGACGCGGCCCGCCGCTAGTACCCGCGCGAAGGCGGCGACTACATCGTGACCGTTGTCTGAGACGGGAAAGACGCGCCCATCAGCCTCCGTTTTGAGCGGAACGCCGTGGCGCTCGAACCAGTCGATCACCGCGGCGGGCGGGAAGGCGTGCATGGCCGGGCGCAGCCAGCGGCCGCCGCGCGGGTAGCGGGCGAGCACGGCGCGGATGCTGGTTAGCCCCGTGGTGACGTTGCAGCGGCCGCCGCCGGAGATGATTACTTTGGCTCCCAGCCGCGGGTTGCGCTCGAACAGTGTCACCCGCGGTGCAGCCTCCTCTACCAGCGTCGCCGCCGCCATCAGCCCCGCCGCGCCGCCGCCAATCACCGCCACATCCATGCGATGAGCGTAACAGGGAGGGAGCAGAGAACCCGCATTGCGGCGGACGTGCGTGCTGCCCAAAGCTGCCATGGTTCCCACGCACGTGGGGGTGAAGCTTCACGCGAAGACGCGAAGACGCGAAGTGGGTATTGGTCATGGTCCCCACCCGGCTCGGCTTCGCGCCTTCGCGCCTTCGCGTGATCGATCAGCTCCACGCACGTGGGGGGTGAGGGCGTGCTTGCTATCTGTGCTGCGGTGCTCGCTGCGCGTTACGCTGGCGCGCGTTGCCCGCGCATGTGCAATCCGGGCTAAGCACCCCGCTCCACCACCAGGCTGGTGAAGCCGCGGAAGCCGGGCAGCAGGCGGCGCTGGGGCTTGGCGTCTGCCGCCAGGCGCAGGGAGGGGCAGGCGTCGAGCAGGGCGGCGAAGGCCTCCTGCGCCTCAACGCGGGCGAGCGGCGCGCCCAGGCACATATGCCGGCCGCCTCCGAAGCTGTGATGCTTGACGTTCTCGCGGGTGATATCGAAGGCGCCGGCATTGGGGAAGACGGCGGGGTCGTGGTTGGCGGCGGCCAGGCTGGGGGTAATGCTCTGCCGTGCCGCCACGGCGCCGCCGGGAAAGCTCACCTCGGTGCTGGGCACCCGCCCCGTCTCGGTCACCGGCGAGTCGTAGCGCAGCATCTCCTCCACGGCGTTGACCAGCAGGCCGCGGTCTGCTTGGAGCGTGGCGTACTGCTGCGGGTTGGTGATCAGCGCGTACACGCCGTTGCCGATCAAGTCGGTGGTGGTGACGTTTCCGGCCACCAGCAGCAGCTGCAGCATGGTGGACATTTCGGTATCGGTCAGCCGGTCGCCCGCCTCCTGAGCGGCGATCAGGCCGCTGATCAGGTCGTCACGCGGGGCGGTGCGGCGGTGGTCAATCTCCTCGATGAAGAAGGTGTGGATCGCCGCGCGCGCCGCATCGCGGGCCGCCTGCTGCTCCGCGGTGGCGAAGGGGTTGAAGATGTTCACCAGCGCGTCGGACCAGGCCTTGAACTCGTCACGCCGCGCCGGGTCCACGCCGATCATCTCGGCAATGACGAGTGTAGGCAGCGGCGCGGCCAGGGTGGCGATGATGTCGAACCGCTCCCCGGCCTCCGCCAGCAGCGTAGCCGCCAGCGCGCGGGCACGGGGGCGCATCGCCTCCACCGCGCGTGGGGTGAAGGCTTTGCTCACCAGCCCGCGCAGGCGCGTGTGCGCCGGCGGGTCAAGGAAGAGCATCGGGATCGCCTCCTCCTCGGCAAACAGTGCGTTCTGGGCAAAGGTATGGCCGAAGGTGCCCTCCGCCGCCTGGCGCGGGTCTTGCAGAAAGGCCGGGCCGCGCAGCGCCGTCACCACGTCGTCATGGCGGGTGAGCAGATAGCGGTTGCCCAATGGCTCATGGAACACGGGCGCGGTCTGCCGGAGCATCTCCAGCATCGGATACGGGTTCTCGACAAACGCCGCCACCATCGGCGGCATCTCCTGGTTTGGCGCGGGCTCGGTCGTCATCAGTGGCCCCTCCCCGGGCGTGCCACCCATTATCGACCGCGCCCCACCGCCTGTCAGCCCGGTCGCGCTCAGGCGGGCGCCGCCGCGCCGGTAATCGCGGCCATCAGCCGGAAGGCCTCCATCTGGCGTGACTGGACCATCATCGTGGTGACGCCGGCATCCTCCCAGGCGCGGTAGCGCTGGCGGATGCGCGCCTCCGGGCCGCACAGCGATAACTCGTCGCACAGCTCATCCGGCACCAGCGCCTCCGCCTCCTGCTTGCGGCCGGCGAGGTACAACTCCTGGATGCGGGCGGCGGCATCGGCGTAGCCGTAACGGGCGATCATCTCGTTGTGGAAGTTCTTCTCGCGGGCGCCCATGCCGCCCACATACAGCGCCAGTTGTGGCTTCATCGCCCGGAAGGCGGCGGGCAGGTCGTCGGTGACGTGCACCGTGCAGCCGGGGACGATATCAAACTCTTTGAATGACTTGCCACCACCGGCGCGGCGAAAGCCCTCCTCCAGCGCGGGGCGAAACAGGTCCATGCGGTAGGGCGAGAACCAGATCGGCAGCCAGCCATCGGCCAGCTCGGCGGTGGTACGGATATTCACCGGCCCCATGGTCGCCAGGTACACCGGCAGTTGTCGGGTATGGAGGATGCTCTTGAGCGGTTTGCCCAGCCCGCTGCTGCCCGGTCCGGTGTAGGGAAGCTGATACTCCTGCCCCTGGAAGGAGACCGGCGCCACCCGCGCCCAGATAGCGCGAAGGATCTGCACGTACTCACGCAGGCGGACAGCCGGTTTGCCGTAGGGCACGCCGTACCAGCCCTCGACCACCTGCGGGCCGGATAGCCCCAGCCCCACCAGCACCCGCCCGCCGGAGAGGGCGTCCAGCGTCGCCATCGTCATCGCGCAGCTGGCCGGCGTGCGGGCCGGCACCTGCAGGATGGCCGTGCCCAGCTTGATGCGCTCGGTCCGCGCCGCGATATACGCCAGCGGGGTGACGGCATCGGAACCGTAGGCCTCGGCCGTCCACACCGAATCAAAGCCCAGCCGCTCCAGCTCAAGGATCAGATCCAGCGGGATCGCCAGCTGAGCGCCGGAATAGCCGATGTTGAATGCCAGCTTCATGCCACACCTCCGCCAAGTTGCCCCTAGCTTGCCGGAACGGCGTGGCCGGCGCGAGCTTGCCCTTTATATTCGGTGGTCATATAGTCACCATTGGAATATGCAGTGCAGGAGGGCGCCATGAGCAGGTACAAATCCGGCCTGTCACTGGGGGAGTACGCGCTGCTCGGCGTGCTGCACGAGCGGCCGATGCACGGCTACGACGTCAGCCGCCGCTTTGCGCCGGAAGCCGAGCTAGCGTTGGTGACGCCGCTGGAGATGAGCAGCATCTATGCCATGCTCAAAGAACTGCAAGAGCAGGGGCTGATCGAGGGGGAGCGCACCGTCGTGGGGCTGCGGCCGCCGCGCACGGTGTTTCACCTGACGGCCTCCGCCAAGGATCTGTTCTGCACGTGGCTGGGCGAGCCGGTGCGGCGCTTGCGCGAGGTGCGATCCGATCTGCTGCTCAAGCTGTTTTTCTGCCGCGCCGCCGGTCCGGCGCACAGCCGCCGCCTGCTCGATGCCCAGATCAGCGTCAGCGCCACCTATGTCGAGCGGCTGGCGGGGCTGGCCGCGGACGCCCCATCTGACAGCTTCGAGCGGCTGGTGTACGCCTCAAAGATCGGCGCCGCGCGGTCCACGCTTGCCTGGCTGCAGGAGGAGCGGGCGCGGCTGGAGGGAGTGGCATGTTGAGACGGCTTCTGCCCGCCCTGGTGGCACTCGCCATGCTCCTACCGGCCTGTGGTGGGGAGCGACGGGCGGCGCCGCCCGCTGCCGCGCCGCCGGTCACGGGGGAGGTGACGGTGTTCGCCGCCTCCTCGCTCACCGACGCGTTTACCGAACTGGGCACGGCATTCAGCGCCGCCCACCCCGGCGCCTCTGTCCGCTTCAGCTTCGCCGCCTCCACCACGCTGCGCACCCAACTGGAGCAGGGAGCGAAGGCCGATGTCTTCGCCTCTGCCGACCAGCCGCAGATGGATGCCGCCCGCAAGGCCGGGGTGCTGAACGGTGAGGACCGGCTGTTCGCCAAGAACACGCTGGTGGCGATTTATCCCGCCGGCAACCCCGGTCGCATTAGCAGCATCGAGGACCTGGCCCGTCCCGGCCTCAAGCTGGTGCTGACCGACAAGAACGTGCCCGCCGGTGCGTACGCCCGCGCTGCCCTGGAGAAGATGTCCACGGACGGGCGGTACGGGGCCGGCTTCGGGCAGCGGGTGCTGGCTAACCTCAAGTCCGAGGAGGCCAATGTCCGCGCCGTGGTCACCAAGGTGCAACTGGGTGAGGCAGACGCCGGCATCGTCTACGCCTCAGACGTGACGCCGGCTGTGGCTGCGGCCGTACGTAGCCTGCCGCTGCCGGCGCCGTTCACCACGACCGCCACCTATCCGATTGCCATGGTGAACGGCGCACCCAACCCGACGGCGGCGCGGGCCTTCATCCAGTTCGTGCGCTCGGCGGCCGGACAGGCAATTCTCAAGCGGTGGAACTTCATCATCGATGCAGACACCGGTGCGGAGGTGCGATGAACGGCCTGCCCGCCGGCGTCCGCCCGCGCCTGGATCTGATGCACGCGCTGCTGCTACCCGGAGCACTGTTCGCGCTGTTTGTGGCGGCACCGCTGGGGGCGCTGCTGTGGCGGGCCGCCGCCGGTGGTGATCTGCTGGCCAGCGTCCAGAAGCCGCTGGTGCGCGACGCGCTCCGCCTCAGCCTGGCCACCAGCCTGCTGACACTGGTGGTCGTGGTGGCGCTGGGCACGCCGCTGGCATACGTGCTGGCGCGGGCGCGTTTCCCGGGCAAGCGGCTGCTGGACACGCTGATTGACCTGCCGATCGTGCTGCCGCCGGTGGTGGCGGGGGTGGCGCTGCTGATGGCCTTCGGGCGGCGGGGGGTGTTTGGCGGGCTATTGCGCGGGCTGGGCATCGAGCTGGCGTTCACCACCACGGCGGTGATCATCGCCCAGGTGTTCGTCTCGGCGCCGTTTTACATCCGCGCCGCCAAGGTGGGGTTTCAGTCCGTCGATGTCACACTGGAACAGATGGCGTACACGCTCGGCGTCTCGCGGGTGCGGACCTTCTTCCGGGTGACACTGCCGCTGGCCCGGCCGGCCGTGCTGGGCGGGGTGGTGCTGTGTTGGGCGCGGGCGCTGTCCGAGTTCGGGGCGACGATGATGTTCGCCGGCAACTTCTCCGGCGTCACCCAGACCATGCCGCTGGCGGTGATGTCGGCGATGGAGTCCGATCTGTTCGCCGCCCTGGCGCTGGCTGTGATCCTGCTCGCCGCGTCATTCGTCGTACTCCTGCTGTTCCGCATCGCCGGGGGCCGCGGAGAATAGGTCACAGGGAACAGGCGACTATCACCCTTCCGGAGGAGCGCCGTCGTTGAGCGAGCCGGCCGGGCTGACCGTCGATATCGCCGCGCGGCTGGGCGGCTTTCAGCTGCGCGCCCGCTTCCAGGTGGGCCGCGAGCTGATCGTGCTGTTCGGCCACTCCGGCTCGGGCAAGAGCCTGACGCTGCGCGCCATCGCCGGACTGTTGCGGCCGGATGCCGGGTGCATCTCTCTGGGCGGGCAGCCGCTGTTCGATGCGGCGCGTGGCATTGATCTGCCACCCCAGCGCCGGGGGGCGGGTCTGGTGGTGCAACAGCATGCCCTGTTTCCCCATCTCTCCGTGCGCGACAACGCCGGTTTTGCCCTGAGCGGGCTGCCCGCGGCGGAGCGGCGGGCGCGGGTGAGCCGGCTGCTGGAGGTGCTGGGTATCGCCGGGCTGGCGGAGCGCCGTCCCGATCAGCTCAGCGGCGGCCAGGCACAGCGGGTGGCACTCGCCCGTGCGCTGGCGCCGCGCCCCAGGCTGTTGTTGCTGGACGAGCCCTTCTCCGCGCTGGACAGCGCCATCCGCGTCGGCCTGCGGCGCGAGCTGGCGCGGATGCAGCGGGAACTGGATCTGACCACGGTGTTTGTCACCCATGACCTGCGCGAGGCGTACCACCTCGCTGACCGGGTGGCGGTGTTCGACCGCGGCCAGGTGCTCCAGACCGGTACGCGGGATGAAGTCTTTGACCGGCCGAATTCTGCCCGCGTCGCCGAACTGACCGAGGTGCGCAACATCTGGCGGGGGCAGGTGGTGGCAGACCGCGGCGGCACGGCGGTGGACCTGGGAGCGCTGACGCTGCGCGCCACCACGGCGTTGCCGGTGGGGGCGGTGGTCGATGTCTGTATCCGGCCGGAGCGGGTGCTGCTGCTGCGGCCGGACCGGCCGGGAACAGAGACCCCGCGTGACACGGTGGTGCTGGCCCGCATCGTGGACGAGATCGCTCATGGCGCCGTCTACACACTGTTCTTCCGCATCGAGCGCAGCAACGCCGCCGGCCACGATGTGGAGGTTGACGTGCCGGCCCACCCGTACGAAGTCATGGGCGTGCGCCACCGCCGCGATTGGGCGCTCGCCTTCCCGCGCGAGGCCGTCCACGTGATGGCCGGGGAATAATCCTCCCAAGGATCATCGTTCCGCGATCCGCGCCGTCGCCTGGCGCCCTCTCACCTACCCGTACGCTACATCGAACCGCTCGGTCCAGCGAATGACATTGAGCCAGCGCCAGAAGCGGCTGTTCCAGGGGGTACGGCCGGTGGCGACTGCCTGCCATTCCGCCTCCAGCGCCGGGTAGCGCAGCGCCGGGATGGTGCGGGCGGCCTCACTGTGGAGCACGGCCGATACCCACGGGCGCAGGGCGTCCAACCACTCCTGCTCGGGAGTGGCAAAGCCGATCTTGTCGCGACGGCGGAGGATGGCATCAGGCACGAGGCCGTGCATCGCCAGCCGGAAGACGGCCTTGGAGGTGCCGTCGCCGGCGATGAGATGATCTTCTGGCAGCGAGAAGACGAAGTCCACCAGCCGTGGGGTCAGGAACGGCACGCGGCTTTCGATGGAGAAGGCCATGCTGTTGCGGTCTTCGTAACGCAGCAGTTGCGGCAGGCTGGTGTCTACCAACGCCTGCTCCAGTTCCACCTTGAGCGCGTCGCGGCTGGTGCGGGCGCGCAGCGTGCGACTCTCGACACCGTGAGCGGTGAACCACGAGCCGTTGAGCCAGTCCGGCATCAGGTCGTAGCCAGCGGCCCGCCGCACCATCGCTTGCAGGCCGGGGGGCAGCATTCCCCCCGCCGTCTCCAGCAGCAGCCGCGGCAGCCGCACATCACCGGCGTTGCGCGCCGCCTTCACCGCAAACCGTGCCGCCGCGGCCCACTGACCCCGGCGCACCAGCGAGGTCAGCCGCGCCGACAGGTACACGCGGTACCCCGCCAGCATCTCGTCTGCTCCCTGGCCGTCCAGCATCACCTTGATCCCGGCCTCGCCTGCCAGCCGGAACATGCGGTACTGGGCGTAGATGGAGGTGCTGGCGAACGGCTCATCCTGGATGGCGATCAGCGTGTCCAGGTCGTCGCGTAGCTCCTCCGGCGTGGGGCACACCTTGTGCATGGTGGCCCCGGCCGCCGCGCCGGCCAGATCGATCCAGTGCTCCTCGCGCAGCCGCGGGTGATGGGTGATGTAGCTGAAGGCATGGAGGTCCAGCGCCTGCCCCTCCAGGTGGCGCATGGCCATGACAATCGAGGAGGAATCGATGCCGCCGGACAGCGCCGCTCCCACCGGCACATCGGAGCGCAGGTGCAGCCGCACGCTCTCCAGGAACAGGTTGCGCAGTTCGGTGGCTGCCTCCCGCCGGGAGATGTCCGCGCGTTGGTCCATCGCCGGGTACCAGTAGCGGGCGGGATGGGCCGCTGCGGGGTCATCGAGCGACAGTTCCATCAGGTGCGCCGCCGGTAGCTGGCGGATATCGGCGAACAGCGTACCGCCGCCGTGATCGGTCACGCCGAAGCGCAGGTACTGGTACAGGCGCTCCGGCTGGGCGCGGCGGGAGACGCCGGGCAGCGTCAACAGCGCCTTGATCTCGGAGGCGAACGCCAGCCCGCCGCCCCAGCGGGTGTAGTACAGCGGCTTGATGCCGAACGGGTCGCGCGCCAGCACGAGTGTCCGCTGCTGTTGATCGAGCAGGGCGAAGGCGAACATACCGGTTAGGCGGGTGAGCGCGGCCCGGCCCCAGGCCGCCCACGCGACTAACAGCACCTCGGTGTCCGATTGCGAGTGGAAGGTGTAGCCCAGCGCGGCCAGCTCATCGCGTAGCTCACGGTAATTGTAGATCTCACCGTTGAAGACGATGGCGTAGCGGCCATCAGCCGACAGCATCGGTTGCCAGCCGGCCTCGGTCAGGTCGATGATCGCTAGCCGCCGGTGCAGCAGCACGGCATCGGCGCCACCGCTGCACATCGGGCCACGGCCGCGCGTCTGGTGGCCCTCGTGCGACACCAACCAGCCCGCGTCATCCGGGCCGCGATGGGCAATGCAGCCCGAAAGTCGCTCCATGATTCCGGCGTCAATCCGGCCGCCTGTGCCCGGCGCGAGCCCTGCGATTCCACACATCGGCTGTCTTGCCCCTCTCCCCGGTCTACGCCGCCCGTCCCCGCCGCGCGTGCCACCGGCGGCGGGCCAGGTCGCGTGCCCCCTTAACCAGGTATCGCACCGACAGCGCCTCCACTTCATAGACCGGCAACAGCCGTGCGCCCCAATCGTTCTTGGCCGCGGCAACGGAGGGCAGATCCGCCCCAGCGAAGTCGCAGCCGGTAGCCCCGGCCGCCTCCAGACCGCCCAGCGCCCGCGCGATCAGAAACTGGTTGGCGCCGGTGGTCAGGTGCGCCCGGCGGGTGCCCGCCAGCCACGCCACCGCCCGCGTCCCCGGCGCGTGCAAGATGGCGTGGGCTGAGGCCGGCTCGCCGGCCGCGGTATAGCAGACGTACATGCGGAAGTGCTCCGGGCCCAGCAGCCGCGCCGCCGCCTGCACGTCCGGCAGCCGCAGTCCCAGGTCAAACCCTTGCCGCTCCTGGGTCTCCGCCAGGCAAGTGTACAGATCGGCCGGGTCGGTCACCTGCTCGACGCGCATCCCCGCCCGCTCGGCTTTGCCGATCTGTTTGCGCACGGCGTGGCGGGCGGCGCCGGTGTCATAGGGAAAGTCCATCTGGTAGGTGTAGCGCACCGTCACCCGGAAACCGGCCCACTCCAGCGGGCGAACATCGGTCACCGCCGGGTCAAGCAGCAGGGGACCGTGCACGCCGCACGCCCGTAGCTCCGCCGCCAGCCGGCCGGCCAGTTCCAACCACTGCGCCGCCACCTTGGCGCGATCCTTGGTAGGTGTGGGCGTAAACACCACCGGCAGGTAGGCATCAAGCCGGGGAAACTGGTAGCGGCCGCGGTCGTTTCGGTACAGACCGGCCTCCAGCCGGGGTAGCGGCGCGTCTGGCGCGGTCAGCACCAGCGGCGCCGGCTCCAGCCCGTACAGCCGCCGGTGCAGCGCCTGCCAACCGGGCAGCAGCAGAGGGGAGCGGGGGGCAGGCTCGCGGTCAGGCATGGTGGTGGCCTCCAGTACCGAACGATGAAGGTGACGCGGGGACAACCTCCGCACGCCGCGCGCGCGACCCAGCGCTGCCGGACCCCCGCTGGGGATGAACGAGCGGCGGTTGCCAGCGAGCGCTGCCGGCCCCCCCCGCGCGCTGCGCGCGCGACCCCCCTGCTAGGGGGGGGTAACGGGGAGGCGCTCTGCTCGCGGCCAGATGCTGGGGAGGAATGAGAGGCGGACGCTCGCTGACACTTGGCAGGGGCGCTGTCCGTCCCCTCGTTATCCCCGCCAGCAGGGGCGCTGCCCGTCCCCTCGTTATCCCCGCGGCAGCGCTGACCTCCCTCGCGGCCCGTGCCCTAGCAGGGGATCTGTCCGCCCCTTCGTTAGCTCCCCCAGCTAGGGATTTGCCCGCCCCTTCGTTAGCTCCCCCAGCTGCGGATTTGCCCGCCACCCCTGTTATCCCCCCGAGCAGGCTCATCATTCATCACAATTCGTGAGGAGCAGGGTCGCACCGCTCCGGAAAGGCGGTATCGGGCTGTCCGCGGGGATGGAGGGCGCGTGCGGCGTGCCGCCCACCCGGCTGAGGACAGCCCAGTTGCCCAGATGCATGCGCCTTGCGCATAACCAATCTCCATTCGTGGCAGAGACATGCGCCCAAAGCATGCCCCTAGC
>CAUJGQ010000091.1 GCA_963170165.1 Chloroflexota bacterium
CCCTGCAACCCCGAACACATCATCGAGCAGCACTTTGAGGTAGTGGCTCGCGTGGTCATCGCAGTGGATGTAGAAGCTGCCGCTGGGTTTCAGCACGCGGTACATCTCGCGAATGCGCGGCTCCATCCATCGCACATACGCGCGGGGGTCGCCGAAACGGTCCGCAAAGGCACGCTTCTCTGCCGCTTCGCCCCAGAACACCTCATAGTTCCGGCCCGTGTTGAACGGAGGGTCGATGTACACCAGATCGACCGACTCATCCGCGACATGCTTCGGCAGCACCTTGGCGTTATCGCCGCAGTAGATCACCTCGGCCGGCATGGCAGGGTCCGGCGGTCCGGGCTCGCAGGGTGGGGCGGCACACGGACCCGCGTACGCCACGATGCCGCAGGGGTTCTGTAGGGTCAAGCTCGCCGGCAAGCAGCTTTGGGAACGCAGCGCTATCGCTCCGCTGCGCGGGCCGCGAGCCGCGCCCGCATTCGCGCCGCCTGGCCGAACCGCCATGGTTCATCCGTCATCGCCAGTTCGAAGACGTCGTCTCCTACCTGACCCGGACGCTTCACCCAATGGTCGACCTGGCCGCTGGCGATGATGATGGGAATGCGCTCGGGATAGGCGGCACAGGTGATGTCCGGCCGGAAATGAATGCAAGCACGACAAGCGGTTCCCTGGCCGGGAGGCGCAGAACGTTGCCAGTCCGGCATCACTTTGCTATCGGTCACCTGGTTCCTCCAGGATGCGCACCTGCGCTTCGTCGAACACGATGACCCAGAATTCGCCGCCAAAGTATTTTACCACCACCCCATCATAGCCCGCCGCACGAATCGCCTGGTCCGTGGAGAGTCCCGGATGTGCAGTACGAAGGTCATCAACCAGGTGAGCGTCAAGCACAGCATCCTCAATCATCAACGGACGGCGCACCCGAACAGCTACCCCAACCACCGTATCGCCGTATTGGTAGTCCGCGCGGTTGGAGGTATAGAACCCATGTCCAAACGCAGCCTCATCCTCGTCGTCCCGAGGGATCCGCACCCCTTCGCGCCGAAGGCTTTCAGCAGCTGCGCGGCTGGTAACATGCACCGTCGTGTGCTTGACCGCCGAGTCCGCCAGCCATGCCGGTACCTCTGCTCGCGATATCAGATGTCCCGGCCTTCCGCCGCTCCCAGAGCCTTGCGCAAACCCCACGACATCCCCTGCCCGCAGCCCCGCCGCCACCTCCCCGAGCCGCTTCCGTCTGAGCGTCGGTCCCCAGTCCGGGGAGTCCTGCACCGCCACGAAGTCGCGCAGGCGGGCGCCCTGCTGGTAGAGCGCAAACCCGCCCGGCCCCAGCATCGCCCTTTGTGTCTCCGACCCCTGCCGGCGGAACCACGCTTCTCCCCGCTCCTGCGTCTGGCCTGGCCGGGACGCCTCGGCCCCGTCCGCCAGCTTCTGGACCTCGGAGGGAAAGCCCAACTCCTCCCACGCGCGCGTCACCGCCACGACCGCACACCGGCAGCGCGGGTGCGTGGCCAGCAGCTCGCCGGTTGGCTGCTCCTGGCCGTCCAGCGCCAGACACAGGATGCACGCGCGCGTGTCCTTGCCGGCCACCCGCCGGAAGGCGCGCACCACACCGGGATTCGCCCGGTAACTGGCCAGCGACGCCGCCCGGTACGCGCGCAGCACCTCCGTGCGGGCGATGGTCTCCGCGCGGGAGAGGGCCAGCCCCGCTTCGTCCCGCAGCGCGCGGGCAATCGCGTTCGGGTGCTTGCCCGCGGCCAGGCCCGTGACCAGCCGCTCGCGCACCCGCCGCCCGGTGTCCGCGCCCAGCGCCGCCAGCAGTTCCCCCAGCGGGCTGCCCGGCCCCGCGGCTCCCGCGAGATGCTGGACCGCCTCCACCGGCAGCCGGTTCCAGGTGGGGCCGCCCGAGGCGTGGATGCGTTCGGCCAGCCCCTCCGGCAGTGCGGCCTGCGCCAGCCGCTCGGCTTCGGCCACGATTCGCGGCAGCGCCGCCGGCTGGTAGCCATGCAAATGCTTGTGACGCGAACAGCCATCGGCGAGCGGTGTCCCGCGTGGCGGTGAGTCGCATGGAGCCGGACGTGCTACCTTCGAAGGAGCTTGTCTGATCGAAGGTTGACGATGCGCCGGAGATTATTGACTGCTGCCGCGGGGCCGTTGCTGGTGGCCGCCGTTGCGGTGGCTGCTGCCTGTACCGGCGAGAAGCCACGTGCCGCCGCGCCGGGGGAGGTTACGGCGGTTGCGGCGGCTGCCACACCGGACCAGAGCGCAAGCGCGGCGGCCGCGACGGCGCCGGTTGCGCCAACTGCCAAGGTGGCGGCGCCGCTGCGCCAGGAGCCACCGGCACTGGAATTGCTCGGGCATCAGGACTTCGGTGGCCAGGGTTTTACCGGCAACGTGCGGGCGCTGGATGGGTTCGCGTACCTGGGTTCGTGGGGCAGCGGTAGCCAGTGTCCGGCGCTAGGCGTGCGGGTCGTCGACCTGGCCGTGCCGGCAGCGCCCGCCCACGTCGCCACCACCGCGCGGTTTGCGGGCACCTCTGCCGAGGATGTAGTGCCGGTGCGGGTGGCGACCGCCGCCTTTCAGGGGAACTTGCTGGCGGCCGGCATCCAGCGCTGCAGCTCGGTCTCGGGGGCGGCGTCCGGCCTGGCGCTGGTGGACATCACCGATCCGCGCAACCCGGTGGAACTGTCATTCTTCGACACAGGCCGTGGCTCGCGTGGCGTGCACGAGCTCGATGTCACGATCCGGCCGGATGGGCAAGTGCTGGCGCTGCTGGCGGTGCCCTTCTCGGAGAGCAGTGGCCCGGGCGATGTCCGCATCCTCGATATCAGCGACCCGCGCCGTCCCGTGCAACTGGCGCACTGGGGCGTGCGCGCCGGTTTGGGCATCAGCGCCGGGACCGGCTGCAACACCAGCGTCTACGCTCACAGCGTCCGCGTCTCGCGGGATGGCATGCGCCTGTACGCCTCCTACTGGGACGCTGGCGTGATCGTGCTGGATATCGCCGACCCGGCGGCGCCGCGCGTGGTGACGCGGCTGTATGAGCCGGACAGCGAGGGGGCGATTCACTCCGTCGATGAGATGGAGAACGGCCTGTTGCTGGTGGCAGAGGAGGACGACGTCTTTCGCAGCCCGCGCGGGCTGATGCTGCGCGCCGAGGTAGACGGCACGGTGGTGGAAGTGCCGGGCTGCTACGCCGATGGCGTGGAGCCGGAGCGCAGCGGCGTGGTGTCGGGCGGACTCAGCTATCTCGGCGACGGCTGCACCGCCGTGGCCTCGGGGCCGGTGGCGCTGGTGGAGGGCGGCGGCTGCGGTACTGGCCAGAAGGCGCGGCTGGCGCGCAACAACGGCGCGCAGGTGCTGGTCGTCATCGCCCGCGGTGGACAGGCGAAACCACCGCTTGACGAGCCGAACAGCCCCATCCCCGTGGTCGGGGTCTCGTTCGAGCATGGGGCGCGTCTGCGTGACGTGGCACTGAGCGGCGGGGCGCAGTCGGTGGTGCCGTCCGCCCGGCCCTGGGGCGGTGTTCGCGTGTGGGATATCTCCAACCCCGCGCAGCCGGTGCGGCGGGCGCTGTATCGTACCGCTAATGCCCAGGTGTTCCCGCCGCCGGGGCCGGGATTCTTCACGGTCCACAATCCGCTTGCCCTGGGCCGGTATGTGCTGCTGTCCTGGTACGCCGACGGCGTGCGTCTGCTGGACATGGCCGGCCCGGACAGTCCGCGGGAGGTCGCTAGCTTCGTGCCGCCACCGGCCGCTGACCCCTTTGGCGCCTTCCCGCGGGCGGCGGAAGTTTGGGGCGTGGCGCTCCATGGGGACCTCGTCCTGGCGAGCGACATCAACAGCGGCCTGTGGGTGCTGCGGTTGCACGGAGCACAGTGAGCGGATGGCTGGGATCCTCCTTCTGCGCCACGCAGCGGTAGAGCCGGAGCGGGCTGCGCACCCGGCACTGTGGCCGCTGTCGGATGCGGGCCGGCAGGCGGCGCAGACGCTGGCGTCGCAGGAACAGCTGTGGGAGCCGGTGCAGCGCATCTTCTCCAGCCCCGAGCTGAAAGCCGCGGAGACCGCACACATCATTGCCGGGCCGAACGGGATCACCGTCACGCTGGTGGAGGACCTGCGCGAAGTGCAGCGGGTGATCGGGCAGTGGTTCGACGACTACCCAGCGGCCGTGCGCCGGTACTTCGCCACGCCGCACACCGCGGTGCATGGCTGGGAGCCGGCAGCACAGGCGCAGGCACGGATGGTGGCGTGTGTGGAGCGGCTGGCGCGCGCCGAACCGGCGCCGTTTGCCATCGCTGGGCACGGGCTGACGCTCAGCCTGTATGTGGCAGCGGTTACCGGGGAGGACCCGGCCGCGCTGTGGCCCGGAATTGGGATGCCCGACGTTGCCATCATCGACACGGACGGCCGGCGGCTGACGCGGCGGTTTGGCCGGCCGTAGCCGTCCCTCTTGCGCCTACGGGCGCAGTGTGGGAAACCCAGATCATGAGCCAGCGCGACCCTTCCAGCCTTCGCGTCGATGCTGTAATCCCTGTCTACAACGAGCAACACGTGCTGGAGCGCAGCATCACCACGCTGCACGCCTTCCTCAGCGAGCACCTCGCGTACGACTGGCGCATCCTGATCGCCGATAACGCCTCCACCGACGAGACGCTGCGCGTGGCGCGGGAACTGGCGGACCGGTTTCCGCGGGTTGCGGTGATGCATCTGGAGAAGAAGGGGCGGGGGCGGGCGCTGCGGGCAGCGTGGCTCGGCTCCTCGGCGGACATCGTTTCCTATATGGATGTGGACCTCTCCACGGATCTGAACGCCTATCCAGTGATGATCCGGGCGATTGCCGAGGAAGGGTTCGATCTGGCGACCGGGCGGCGGCTGGGCCGCGGTGCCAAGGTGATTGGCCGCAAGCTGCAGCGGGAGATCACGTCGCGTGGGTACAACCTGATCATCAAGGCGGCCTTTCGGACACGGTTTACGGATGCGCAGTGCGGCTTCAAGGCGATCTCCCGCACCGCCGCCGATGCGCTGGTGCCACTGGTGCGGGACAACGCCTGGTTCTTCGACACCGAGACGCTGATCCTGGCGGAGAAGAAGGGCTACCGCATCAAGCAGGTGCCCGTCCGCTGGGTGGATGATCCGGACTCGCGTGTGAAGGTGGTCAAAACTGCGGTAGATGACCTTAAAGGGTTATGGCGCCTGAAGCGGGCGGGGTATTAGGTGAGGGGTAAGCCGCGTTGACACTGAATTAAGGCAGTGTTAGATTGCGGATTGCACCAGGGTTCACAAGTGGTGTTCGGCTGCCGGCAGTAGCTCCCCGCCGGCAGCGTCTCTTGCGGTAAGGCCGTCGCGTGACGCATGCTATCGCTGGCCCAGGGCAATGGGGCGGCGGGCGCGGCGTGCCGGTGTGGCTGCCCCAGCAGGAGGGGTGAGCGGAGGATCGTATGGCGATATCGGAGCGTCCGCGGGGGACGAAACGCACCTTTGGCGAGCGATTGTACGACGCCCTGTTCCACAACTTTGTGTGGCAGTCGATCTTCCGCTCCGGGTATCCCAACACCCCCCGTAATCAGATGCTGGTGGTGGCGACGAACGTCTTCCTGCATCTGCATCCCACGCGCATCCATCGCACTCACGTCAAGATCACGCACACATATTGCCTCGGCGGCCTGACGTTCTTCATGTTCATCGGTCTGACCGTTACCGGTGTGCTGCTCATGTTCTACTACGTCCCCTCCGTGGACAGAGCGTATACCGATATCCAGGACTTACAGACACAGGTGCGCTTTGGGCAGTTGATGCGCAATATGCACCGCTGGATGGCGCACGCCATGGTGCTGCTGGTGTTCATGCACATGATGCGTGTCTTCTACACCGGCGCGTACAAGCCGCCGCGTGAGTTCAACTGGGTGGTGGGCGTGATCCTGCTCGTGCTCACCCTGCTGCTGTCCTTTACCGGCTACCTGCTGCCGTGGGACCAGCTGGCCTTCTGGGCGATCACCGTCGGCACGAACATGGTCGGCTCGGCGCCGGTGTTCGGCGCGGACTCCAAGTACCTGCTCATCGGCGGCGTGACTGTAGACCAGAACGCGTTGGTGCGCTTCTACACCCTGCACGTCATCGGCCTGCCGCTCCTGGCCGCCATCTTCATGGCCGTGCACTTCTGGCGCATCCGCCGCGACGGCGGTCTGGCCCGCCCGCTGTAAGACGAGGGGCGCCGAGGGCAGGTGATCCGTCCTCGGCGCGACTGGAGCAAAGCGACTATGGCAACCCGAGTTGAGGAGCGGCCGGTCCAGCAGGCCAACGTGCGGCCCAAGCGCCAGCGCGATGAAGAGCTGCTGGTCTGGCCGGATCTGGTCTTTATCGAGTTCATCAGCGCCGTGCTGTTCACGATCACGCTGTCCATCCTGTCGGCGGCGATCTCCGGCCCGCTGCTTGATAAAGCCAACCCCGACGCCACCCCCAATCCCGCCAAGGCGCCCTGGTACTTCCTCAACCTCCAGGA
>CAUJGQ010000092.1 GCA_963170165.1 Chloroflexota bacterium
CATCCGCACCGCCTCGCGCCGGCTGGGCGTGCGCCGCCACCGCGCCGGCTTTGGCAAGAACTCACACTGGGTCTGGTCGCTGCCCGGCGCAGACCCCGCAGAAGGAGCACCCGTCCATGCGTCATGAACGCCCCACCCCCATCGCCGAATCCGCCGTCCAGGACTGCATCGAGGAGCGGCTGCTGTTCTTGGTCGCACATCTGCAGCTGCGCCCCTTCTGGGAGATGGAGCGGCACGCCGTGGCGCTGCTGGCCACCATGGCCGCGCTGGGCTGCCGCCCGGCCTTCATTGGCTACGTGCTGAAGACGGCCTTCCCCGGCAGCACGCCCCACGAGGAGGCCCGCCTGCACGGCGAGGCCCTGCGGCTGTTGCGCTGCACGATGGGTGACGAGCTGGTCCACGCCACCGTGGCCACCTCTGCCACCGGCCGGCGGTTCCGGCTGTAGGCCGGCCATTGATGCGCATTGATGCGCGGTCCGCGGGCTTCGCACCAATGCGCATCAATGCGGCGGCCGCCCGGCTAAACCGCGGCGCGGCGGCGTTCGATACTCACAGCACGGGGATGGCGGGCCACCCAGCGGAGAGGACGTGCCAGGCATGACGGCCGGAAACAGTAGCAGCAGTGAGGGACCAAGCGCCGGCCAGGCGCCACGCCGGGGGCGGAGCGCGCCACCGCCCAGCGAAGCCTGGCGCTACTTCGGCATCGAGGAGCTGTTCTTCTCCACCACCGACGACAAGGGCATCATCCTGGCGGGCAATCACGTCTTCGAGCGGGTCAGCGCCTACTCCCGCGCCGAGCTGATTGGCGCGCCCCATAACCTCATCCGCCACCCAGACATGCCGCGCTGCGTCTTCAAGCTGTTGTGGGATGAGATCGGCGCCGGCCGCATCATCGCCGCCTACGTCAAGAACCTGGCCAAAGACGGCAAGTATTACTGGGTGCTGGCCACCGTCGTGCCCGTCACCGGCGGCTACCTGTCGGTCCGGCTCAAGCCCTCGACAGCGTACTTCCAGGCGGCGCAGAAGCTGTATCCCGAGCTGCTGGCGCTGGAGCGCGAGGTCGAGGCCGGCAACCCCCGCAACCGCAAGCAGGCCATGGAGTCCTCCACGGCCCGGCTGGGGGAGCTGCTGCGCGGGGCTGGCTTCCCCAGCTACGAGGCGTTCATGCACGCGGCGCTGCCCGCCGAGCTGCACGCGCGGGACGCCGCCCTCGGCGCCGGCGTGCGCAGCCGCTTAGGCACTCCTCCCGCCGCCGTCGCTGGCGGGGCCGTGCTCGTGCCGCTGCTGTCGCAGTTCGCCGCCGTCAGCGACTTCCTGGAGAGCATCGCCGTGCGGCTGGATACGTACGCCGCGCTGCACACCCAGCTCGCGCAGAAGGCGCAGTTTGTGCTGGACCTGGCAGACGATGTCGGGCTGTTCTCGCTCAATGCGCTGCTCGCCTCCACGCGCATGCAGCAGGCGGGGCAATCGCTGGGCGCGGTGGCGGCGATCATGCGTAGCCGCTCCGATGCGGACCGCGAGGTGTTCGGCGGGCTGACCGAGGCGATGACCGCGGTGATGGAGCTGCTGGGCAACATGGTGTTTCCCACCGCCACCACCAAGCTACAGACCGAAGTCGCGCTGGTGTTTGTGCGCGAGCTGCTGGAGGGCAAAGCCGAGCTCGCCGGGGCGGCGGCTTCGCTGGCGGCGCTGGCCGAGGGCATGGCCGCCGGGCTCGACCAGCTGGTGACGGCGCTGACCGGGCTGGACCGGGCGATGGCCGGGCTCAGCCAGCATGCCGGCCGGCTCCAGGCCGACCTGAACATCATGCGCGCGCTGGAGGTCAACGGCCGCATCGAGGCGGCGCGGGCGCAGGCATCGGAGGCGGTGGCCGGCCTGTTCGTCACCATCGGCGAGCAGGTGCGCCGCGCCCGTCAGGAGATGGTGGCGCTCTCGGCCATGCGCACGGCCAGCTTTGCCGCCGATGCCAGCGCCGCCACACAGGTGCGCGCGCGGGTCACCGACATCCAGCGCCGCCTGGCCACACTAGCCGCCGCATAAAGCCAGGGGGGCCGTCTCCCCTCCTTCGTTGCCAGTACCCCCCCCGCTCGCTGCGCTCACGACCCCCTGCTAGGGGGGTGACCGAGGGGGGGGACGCCCGCCACCCTCGTTATCCCCCCTAGCAGGCGGCTGCCCGCCACCCCCGTTATCCCCCCTAGCAGGGGGGATGCCCGGAGGGCAGGGGGGTCCGGCTCCCCTCCGGCTTGCGGCTGGGCGGCGAAGCTGACAAGCTGGCCGGCAGCGTCTCCGCTGACCGCAGTGACCGAAGGGAGCTTCGTCATGTCCGCCGCGCCGTACGTGCCCAAGCCGCGCCGCAGTATCTGGATGCACGGGCTGGAGAGCGAGGAGCCGTCCGCCGCCCAGCGCCACGAGCAGGCCGAGCGGCTGTCCAAGCGCCTCGGCGTCGATGTCGCGCTGCCGCCCATCCCGCCGCTGGAGGCGCTGCAGCTGCGCCCGCCGCGCATCACCGTGCCGGAGACGCTCGCCACCTTTCCCTTTACCGGCACGCGTGAGCGCGCCCAGCACACCAAGGGTGACCGGCTGGAGGAGCTGCGCGGCGTCTTCCGCGCGCCGCCGGATGCCGTCGCCCACCCGCGCGACGAAGCGGAGCTCGAGGCGGTCTTAGACTGGTGCGACCGGCGCCGCTACACCGTCATCCCCTACGGCGGCGGCTCCTCCGTCGTCGATGGCGTCACCCCGCCCGAGGGGCCAGACGCCGTCGTCACCGTTGACATGGACCAGTTTGACCGCGTGCTGGAGGTGGACCAGACCTCCCGCGCGGCCCGCATCCAGGCCGGTGTCTACGGCCCAGCGCTGGAGGACCAGCTTCGCCCGCACGGCTTCACCCTGCGTCACTTCCCCCAGAGCTTCACGATGTCCACCCTGGGCGGCTGGATCGCCACCCGCTCCGGCGGCCATTACGCCACCAACCACACCCACATCGATGACTTCGTGGAGTCGGCGCGGATGCTGACGCCGAAGGGCTGGTGGGAAAAGCGGCGGCTGCCGGGCGAGGGGGCC
>CAUJGQ010000093.1 GCA_963170165.1 Chloroflexota bacterium
TGACGTTACTGCAAGATCTTGGTGACGGCGCCGGCGCCGACGGTGCGCCCGCCCTCGCGGATGGCAAAGCGCAACCCGTCCTCCACCGCCACCGGCGCGATCAGGTTGATCGTCATCTTCACGTTGTCCCCCGGCATCACCATCTCCACCCCCTCGGGCAGCTCGATGTTGCCGGTCACGTCCGTCGTCCGGATGTAAAACTGCGGCCGGTACCCCGGGAAGAACGGCGTGTGCCGCCCCCCCTCCTCCTTGGACAGCGTGTACACCTCGGCCTCAAACCGCGTGTGCGGCGTGATGCTCCCCGGCTTGGCCAGCACCTGCCCCCGGTACACCTCGTCCCGGTCCACCCCGCGCAACAAGCAGCCGACGTTGTCCCCCGCTTGCCCCTGGTCCAGCAGCTTCTTGAACATCTCCACCCCGGTGACCACCGTCTTGCGCGTCTCGCCAAAGCCGACGATCTCGATCTCCTCGCCCACTTTGACCAGCCCGCGCTCGATCCGCCCCGTCACCACCGTCCCCCGCCCTTTGATGCCAAACACGTCCTCAATCGGCATCAAAAACGGCTTGTCCACCGGCCGCGCCGGCGTCGGGATGTAGGAGTCCACCGCCTCCATCAACTCCAGGATGCAGGCGTACTCCGGGGCGTTCGGGTCGGTGGCGGCACTTTGCAGCGCGTGCACCGCCGCCCCCCGCACGATCGGAATGTCATCGCCGGGAAAGTTGTACTTGCTCAGCAGCTCGCGCAGCTCCAGCTCCACCAGGTCCAGCAGCTCCGGGTCGTCGAGCTGGTCGATCTTGTTGAGAAACACCACGATCGCCGGCACTTCCACCTGGCGGGCCAGCAGGATGTGCTCGCGGGTCTGCGGCATCGGCCCTTCGGGGGCGGCCACCACCAGGATCGCCCCGTCCATCTGGGCGGCGCCGGTGATCATGTTCTTGATGTAGTCCGCGTGCCCCGGGCAGTCCACATGCGCGTAGTGGCGCTTGTCCGTCTCGTACTCGACATGGGCAATGGCAATCGTGATGCCGCGCGCCCGCTCTTCGGGGGCGTTGTCAATCGAGTCGAACGACCGAAACTGCGCTTCGCCCTTGAGCGCCAGCACTTTGGTGATCGCCGCCGTCAGCGTCGTCTTGCCGTGGTCCACGTGCCCAATCGTGCCCACGTTGACGTGCGGCTTGGTTCGCTCAAACTTCTGCTTGGCCATGGCATCCCCCGTGAAGACGTGATGCGTGCTACGCGATGCGTGGCCGGTGGCGTTCGTCACGCATCACGGAGCACGCATCTGTGAAGGGAGCCCTCGTCCGGATTCGAACCGGAGACCTCGTTCTTACCAAGAACGCGCTCTCACCTACTGAGCTACGAGGGCCAGAACCGAAGGCTCTGGGATGGGGAGGAGCGGTGTGCCCGAGCAGCGGCTCACCGATTCATCCGTCGTCCTTCCGCCTTCATCCTTCCGTTCTGGTGGTGGGGGCAGGATTCGAACCTGCGTAGCGCGTCGCGCGGCAGATTTACAGTCTGCTGCCATTAACCACTCGGCCACCCCACCAAGCTGCCGTCCCTTGCTTTCATCCTGATGAAAGCGTGGCCGGCTGTTGGGTACTACTCACTATCCGGAGCCCGAGAGGGGATTCGAACCCACTAACCTACCGATTACAAGTCGGTTGCGCTGCCGTTGCGCCACTCGGGCGTGTGGTTCTGCCACCGTCGCCGGTCTCTACTCTCGATTGCTGCCGGACACATTATAGCGCGCGCAGGTTGCAGCGCGCGCTAGACCCCCCAAGTGTAGGGTTGGCCCGCCTGAACGTCAACGGGTGGCGCCTACGCCATCAGCGGTGTCGGCCAGAATAGCATGCAGTCTAGGCAGCGGCTCTTCACGTAATCCTCACCGCGATAGTAGGAGGCCACGAACTTGGTATGACAGCGCGGACAGGTGCGGTCGGCGAACCGCACCTTCACCTCCGGCTCCTCGTCGCTGCCGTCGCCTTTGGTTGTCAATCGCTGCGCCTCATCGCCGGCCATGTGCCGCCTCCCGCTGGCTGTGGGGCGATCCTAGAAGGCTACCGCCGGGCCAGTCAACGCGGGTAATCTGCCGCCTGTCACCTTGCCGGCTAGCTTCGCTATGCTGAGGGAGTTCGGGAACCGGCCAGGATGCAGATGGCCGCCTCGCCGGCCGATACTTAGGACATACCTCCCCCGAAGCTCCTCAGGTGCTCCCCTGGGATGATGCCGTATCTGCTGATGGCGCTAGGATGATGATCAATGAATGTTATCGAAGAGCACACTCGCACCATCGGCGGCTATTCCACCTACTTCCTGGCAGCGGGTAGCGGGCGGCCGTTGGTGTTGGTCCACGGTGTCGGCGGCTCGTCATTGACGTTTCGCTGGAACCTTGAAGAGTTGAGTGAGTACTTCCGGGTGTATGCGCTCGATCTGCCCGGGCACGGCAAGTCAGAGAAGCCGGATATCCGCTATGCCGCTGAGGACTCGGTACCGTTCCTGATCACGTTCTTGGAGGAGGTTGCGGGTGGTCCGGCCGCGTTGGTCGGCGTCTCGGCTGGCGGGCTGATGTGCGGTCTACTCGCGGCGGAACGCCCCGATCTTGTCACCCATTTGGTGATGGTCTCCAGCGCCGGGCTGGGGCGCGACATCGATTGGGGTCTACGGCTGCTGTCGCTGCCCGTTGCCCGGCCATGGCTGGAGAATGCGCGCGGTGAGCCGAACGTAATTCGCATGTCGATGCGCCGGATTGTCCACGACCCATCGGTGATCACTGATGACGTGGTGGCGGCGTTGGTAGAGGAGCGCAACCAGCCAGGGCATGGCCGGGTCAACCATACCGCGATCCGCTCCAATATCTCCCTGTTTGGCGTGCGCCGCTGGCGGCAGCATTTCAGGAAGATCCGGCGCGTCGGCGCACCAGTGATGATCATTTGGGGCAAGCAGGACAAGCTGATCCCGGTGCGGCACGCCTACCGCGCCGCCAAGCGGTTAGCTGGCGCCCCCATCCACATCATCGATCGCTGCGGACACTGGCCGCCGTTCGAGCATCCGCGTGAGTTCAACCGGCTGGTGCTGGAGTTCGTGCGCTTCTAGAACAGCCCCACGACCCGGCCGCGCTCGTCGATGTCTACGTGGTTGGCGGCAGGCTCCGACGGCAGCCCCGGCATGGTGCGGATATCACCCAGCAGCGCCACCAGGAAACCCGCTCCGGCGGAGGGACGCACCTCGCGCACGGTCACGCGGAAGCCGCGTGGCCGTCCGCGCTTGTTGCCATCGGCCGACAGCGACAGATGGCTCTTGGCGATGCACACCGGCAGCTTGCCAAGTCCCCAGTTTGTGAAGCGGTCGATTTGCCGCTTGGCCTCTGGGGTGATATCCACGCCGTCGGCGCCATACAGCTTGGTGGCGATGGCCGTGATCTTGTCAGGCACCGAGGCGTCCAGCTCGTACAGAAAGCGGAAGTTGTTGGGCCGCTCGGTGGCAGCCACCACCGCCTGTGCCAGCGCCTCGCCACCGGCGCCGCCGTGCTCCCACACTTCACTGACCTCACAGGCCAGCGCTCCCGCCGCTAGCGCCCGCGACCGCACATACTCCACCTCCGCGTCGGTGTCGTAGGTGAAGCGGTTGATGCACACCACTGCCGGTACACCGAAGTGAAGGGCGACGTTCTCGATGTGCTTCTCGAGGTTGCCGATGCCTTCCTCGATAGCCTTGAGGTTCTCCGAGGTGAGGCCCGGGTCAAGCGGACGTCCCGCCACGACGCGGTAACGGCCGGAGTGCGCCTTCAGCGCCCGCACCGTACAGACGATCACCGCAGCGTCCGGGCGCAGGCCGGAGTGGCGGCACTTGATGTCGCACATCTTCTCGAAGCCGAGATCCGAGCCGAAGCCGGCCTCAGTCACGACCATATCCGCCAGCTTGAGACCGATCTGGTCGGCCAGAACAGAACTGTTGCCGTGGGCGATGTTGCCGAACGGGCCGGTATGCACGAACACAGGGCCGTGCTCCAGCGTCTGCAAGAGGTTGGGTTTGATCGCGTCGCGCAGCAACACCGTCATTGCACCGGCAGCCTGAAGCGCCTGGGCCGTCACCGGCTGGCGCTTCTTGTCGGTCGCGACCACGATCCGCCCCAGACGCTCGCGCAGGTCGAGCAGGTCGGTGGAGAGACCCAGTACCGCCATCACTTCCGATGCCACGGCGATGTCAAACGACGACTCGCGCGGCACACCGTCCTCTTTGCCCCCCAGGCCAAGGATGACATGGCGCAGTGAGCGGTCGGAGATGTCCAGCACCCGCGGCCACGAAATGGAGAAGGGGTCGATATCGAGGGCATTGCCGTGATTGAGGTGATTATCGATCAGCGCGGCCAGCAGATTGTGTGCCATGCTGACGGCGTGGGTATCGCCGGTGAGGTGGAGGTTGAAATCCTCCATCGGCACGACCTGAGAGTTGCCACCACCGGCCGCGCCGCCCTTAATGCCGAATGTGGGGCCGAGCGAGGGCTGGCGGATGTTGGCGATGGTTCGCTTGCCGATGCGGTTGAGCGCCTGGGCCAGGCCGACGGTGGTCAGCGTCTTGCCTTCGCCCAGCGGCGTGGGTGTGATGCCGGTGACCACCACGAACTTGCCGTTGGGCCTGTCGCGCAGCCGGCCGAGCACATCCAGCGAGACCTTCGCCTTGTACTTGCCGTATTGCTCGACTTCGTCATCGAGCAGCCCCAGGCCGCCGGCGATCTCGGTGATCGGCCGGAGCTGTGCTGCCTGTGCGATCTCCAGGTCGCTCTTCATGGCCATGGCGTCAACCCCCTCAGCCCCACGTCATCATCCGGTCAATCATAGGCAAGGCGGGCGCTCGGGTGAAGGACGGTGGAAACCAGCCTAACGCCAGTTGCTCAGGTCCACGAGGTTCCCCGTGTTTTCCTCGGTGCTGACCGAGGAGAGCAACCGCAGAAGTGCGCGGATATTCGCACGGACATCGCTCTGGGCAGCGATGATGATACCCGCATGACGCTGACCAAGCGCACGCCACTGAGCATGCAGCCGGGTATAGCCGGCGATGTTGTAGGTGATAACTGCTGCTCCTATCGCCGCGGCAAACGCGAGTTGATCATCATCGGATGCGCCGCGCTGACCTGCATCCTATGTCAGTAGCGCGCCAAATCCGCGCCGGCGGACCGAGCCGGCGACGAACGTGTGGACATCTTCATCGAGGTATGGACTAGTCTTCGTCATCAGCGGGCGGGCGTAAGGTAGGTGGGAACCGCCGCATCAGCGACTCCATATCGAGCAGCGCCGCAATCTTGGTATCCATCGCGGCCCGGTGGTCGTGGTAGTACGACAGCGCGTCGTACACCTCCTCGGGCCGCAGTCAAGGGAATTCGCGCAGGATGTCATCCATGGTCATGCCCCGACGCTCCTCCAGCAGAATGGGGGAAACGGGAAAGCGGCTGCCGCGAATCACCGGACGGCGTCCGTGGACACCTGGCCGCCGCTCGACATAGGGATGCGCTACTTCTGCCGTCTGTTCCGCGGGCATTGCTTCACCCCTCGCGCCGTCACAGCATGGCACGCGGATCGCGCTCTTTAACCTTGACGTTCGCGTCAGGTGCTGTTACCTTCACGGCAATTTCACGCGCGCAGGAGAGTGCCATGGCCGGGCTGATCGTGGAGACAACCGCGGGCAAGCTGCAGGGTGAAGCGGAGCTAAACGGCATTCAGGTATTCCGCGGTATCCCGTACGGCGCGCCCACCGGTGGTGCACGCCGCTTCCTGCCGCCTCAGCCTGCCGTGCCCTGGGCGGGGGTGCGCGACGCTACCTTGTTCGGGCCAATCTGTCCCCAGGCCGGCGCCGTCGCGGACCAGGCGCTCTCCGACCAACGCACGATCGGCGCACTACCCGCATTGCCGCAGGAAGAAGACTGTCTCGTGCTCAACGTATGGACACCGGGCACGGATGGTAGCGCCCGGCGGCCGGTGATGGTGTGGCTGCACGGGCGTGGCTACGCCGCCGGCGCTGGCTCCGAGGGCTGGTACAACGGCGCCGCGCTCGCCCGTCGCGGCGATGTCGTGGTGGTGACGATCAATCACCGCCTCAATGTCTTCGGCTACCTGCACCTTGCGGAGATCGGCGGAACGAAGTTCGCCGGCTCGGGTATTGCCGGGCTGCTGGATGCCGTGCTGGCGCTGGAGTGGGTGCGCGACAACATCGCCGCGTTCGGTGGCGACCCCGGCAACGTCACCATCTTCGGTGAGTCCGGTGGTGGCTCCAAGGTCAGCACGCTGCTGGCGATGCCCTCCGCCGAAGGTCTGTTCCACCGTGCCGTGGTGCAGAGCGGGCCGGGACTGCGCGGCGTCGAGGCTGCTAACGGTACCGCCATGGCCAAGGCGCTGCTGGACCACCTCGGCATCCCCGTTACCGACCTGCGCCGGCTCCAGGAACTTCCACACGCCGAGCTGACGAAGGCGATCGCGACGATGCCCGTGCCCGAGGACGGCTCGGCGAACATGGCCGGCCTGCCGCGTGGCGCGGTGATGCGCTTTGCGCCGGTGGTGGATGGCAACTACCTGCCTGCCCATCCATTCGACCCGGTGGCTGCGCCCTCCGCCGCCAATGTGCCGCTGATGATCGGCACCAACAAGGACGAGGCGGCGCTGTTCCTGGCGGGCGATCCGCGCCGCCGCCGGCTGCAAGAGTCCGAGCTGATCGAGCGGCTGCGGCCGATGCTGGGCCGCCGCATGGATGACATCCTTGGCGTCTACCGCCGCACCCGACCCAACGACACCCCCTGGGAACTGCTGATTGGCATCTCCAGTGAGCGCACCCGGCTCGGCTCGGTCCAGCTTGCCGAGCGCAAGGCGGCCGGTGGCTCTGCGCCGGTGTACATGTATCTGTTCACCTGGGAGAGTGACTATCTCGGCGGCCTGTTCAAGTCGGCACACGCGCTGGAAATCCCGTTCGTCTTCAACCACCCCGATGTTGCCCCCATTACCGGCGCGAAGCCTGACCGCGCGGCACTGGCCGGTGTGATGGCGGACACCTGGGCTACCTTTGCCCGCACCGGCAATCCGAACCACGATGGCATTCCCACCTGGCCGGTGTACGATACGGACACCCGCACCACGATGATCTTCGACACGCCATGCAGCGTGGAGAACGATCCGCGCCGCGAGGAGCGGCTCGCCTGGGAGGGCATGGCCATCCGCCGGTAGCGCCAACCAGCAGCACGGCGCTTCATCCCGCCGAAGTGCGTGACCTGGCGTGGCAGAGTCGCAGAGGACCCCGGTCCGCTGCTGACGGTTGACCGCCGATGGCTCATGCGCGGGCAGGGAGGAGACCGAGCGTGTACGGCACACTGCTATTCGAGGTGCGCGATGGGGTGGCGCACCTCACGATCAACCGACCGGAGGCGGCCAACTCGCTCAACGCCGATGCCTTCCGCGATTTCCTGGATGCCGTCCTGCGCTGTGATGAGGACCCTGCCGTACGTGCGGTGGTGATCACGGGCGCTGGGCGGTTCTTCTGCACCGGTGGCGACCTCAAGAGCTTCTCCGAGCAGGGCACGGATCTCCCCCGCCACCTCAAAGAGATGACCACCTACTTCCACGCCGCCATCTCCCGCATGGCGCGGATGGATGCGCCGGTGATCGCGGCGGTCAACGGCGCGGCGGCGGGCGCCGGCATGAGCCTGGCCTGTGCCTGTGACCTGGTCATCGCCGGCGCGTCTGCCAAGTTCACGATGGCGTATACCCGCGCCGGACTCACGCCGGACGGATCAGGCACCTACTTCCTACCCCGGCTGGTGGGGCTCAAGCGGGCGCTGGAGCTGACGCTCACCAACCGTTCCCTCTCCGCCGAGGAGGCGTGCGACTGGGGTATCGTCTCCCGCGTCGTGCCGGATGACGACGTGCTGAGAGAGGCGGGCTCGCTGGCAGCGCAGCTGGCCGCCGGCCCCACGCTTGCCTTCGGTGTCACCAAGCGCCTGCTGCAAAGCGGTTTCGCCGAGTCGCTGGAGACGCAGATGGAGCACGAGGCGCAGGGTATCGCCGCCATGGCTAAGACCGCAGACGGCCGCGAAGGGATGGCCGCCTTCCTGGGAAAGCGCGCTCCCAGCTACCGCGGCGCCTGAGCGATGCCCCATCGCGGGACGGATACGCCGCTAGGGAGCGGGCATATTACTCCCGCGCGCCGGCTGCCTCCAGCTGTGCCACGATGGCAGCCTGGCCGCGGCGGCGGGCATGGCGCAGCGGCGTCACCCCGTCCTTGTCCGGCAGATTCACGCCGGCGCCGGCGGCGATGAGCAGGTCCACGATCTGCTGATGGCGCGGGCCGCCGTCCGAGAGGATGATCGCCTCTAGCAGCGCCGTCCAGCCGAGGTTATTGACGTGGTTGACGTCGACCCTGGTTTCGGTGAGTAGGTAGCGCACGGTCTCGACATGGCCGCGCTCGGCGGCGGGGATTAGCGCGGTGCCGCCAAAGCGGTTGGTGAGCCTGGGATCAGCGCCGGCGGCGTGCGCCAGTTGCAGGATTTCGAGGTAGCCCGCGGCGCCGGCGTACAGAAACGGATTGTTGCGCATCGCGTCTTGCCGGTTAACGTCGGCGCCTGCCTGGAGTAGCAACCGCACCGCTTCCACGTGGTTGCCGTACGTGGCGGCCATCACCGCAGTCCGGCCATGGCTGTCCTGGCTGTTAAGCGGCGCGCCTCGCAGTACCAGTTCCGCGATCTTGCCGTGGTCGCCTGTTTCCGCCGCCGCGAACAGTGCCGCACCCAGTGCGGGATCGGGAACCGGCTCGCGGGCGCAGGCGGCGGTCAGCGCGAGCAGCAGGTATAGGTAGTGACGGCCCGACAACGCATGTCTCCTCAGTTGCCCGCTTCAGCGTAGCGATGGGCCCTGCAGGCAAGGCGCCAGCAGGTGACCGCCGGGCTACGCTACCATCCCCGTGAGGGCTGCGCGTCATGCTGATCACAGAGCTGTTCGCCTCGGTGCAGGGGGAAGGGGTGCGCGTTGGGCTGCCTACGGTCTTTGTCCGCCTCAGTCGCTGCAACCTGCGCTGTTCCTGGTGCGACTCTGCCTATACGTTCACCGGCGGCGAGCGGATGTCTGTTCGGGAAGTGGTCGCTGCCGTAGAGCGCTTCGGGCCGCTACCCAACGTCTGCATTACCGGCGGTGAGCCGCTGGTCCAGCGCCGCGAGCTGCGAGATCTGATTGATGCCTTGCTGGCGCTGCCGTGGGTGACGACCGTAGAGGTGGAGACCGGCGGCTCGCTGCCGGTGTGGCCGGCGCATGACCCACGCCTCTTCTGGGACCTGGACGTCAAATGCCCCGGCTCCGGTATGGCGCGGCATGCCATGCTGGAGAACTTCCCGCGGCTGCGCTCTGGCGACGAAGTTAAGTTTGTGCTGGTGGACCGCCGCGACTACGACTACGCCGAGCGGTTCGTGCGAGACCACCTGGCCGGCACGCCGGCTTCGATCTTCGTTCAGCCCGCCTGGGGGCTGCTTGCTCCCGCCACACTGGTGCAGTGGCTCACCGCCGCGCCAATACCGGGCGTGCGCCTGTCTCTCCAGACCCACAAATACATCTGGTCGCCTGACCTGCGGGGAGTGTGAGCTTTACACCTGTGTGCCCAGGACCGGCCGGCGGCGGGGTGCGCTATGCTCACGCCACGAGCGATGGCGCTGGTGGCGCTGTAGAACTGGCGAGGTCGCGATGGATCTGCTTGACCTGATCGGCCGGACCCCGATGGTGGAGCTCAAGCACCTCTCGCCTAAGCCCGGGGTACGCATCTTCGCCAAGTTGGAGGGGCAGAACCCTTCCGGCTCAATCAAGGACCGGATCGTCCTCCAGATGCTGCGGGCCGCACGGGCGGAGGGCCGTTTGCAGCCGGGGATGCCGCTGATCGAGGCGAGCACGGGCAACACCGGCATCGCCCTGGCGATGATCGGCCGGCGGCTGGGGCATCCCGTCAAGGTGTTCGTGCCGGAAAGCGTCTTCCCCGAGATCGGCGTGTTGCTGCACGTCTACGGCGCGGAGGTGGTCTGGACTCCCGCCGCCGAGGGCGTGCGCGGGGCGATGGAGGCTGCCCGGCGCTATGACGAGGAGTGCAAGCACTGCTGGATGCTCGACCAGTTCTGCAATCCCCAGAACGTCCGCGCCCACTACGAGACCACCGGGCCGGAGATCCTGCAGGACCTGCCCGCTGTTGATGTGCTGGTGGCCGGTCTCGGTACCGGCGGCACCATCATGGGCACGGGAATGCGCCTCAAGGAAGCCCGTCCCCATGTCAAGCTGGTTGGTGTTGAGCCGCACCCCGGCTCGCAGGTGCAGGGTCTCAAATCGTTGGATGATGGCTACCTGCCGCCGATCCTCGACCCGCATTTGCTAGATGGTAAAGTGCTGATCCGCACGCCGCACGCCTTCGATCATGCCGTCAATGTTATGAACCGTGAGGGCATCTTCCCCGGGCTGTCGGCCGGCGCCGTGCTGCACGGCGCGATGCGCTTTGCCCGGCGGCTGGAGCGTGGGAACATCGTCTGTATCTTCGCCGACTCCGGCTGGAAGTACTACGGTACCCAGATCTGGGATGCCCCCGGACATGGCCACGACCACGACGACGACGCCGAAGAGATCATCTGGTGGTAGCGATTGGCGGCTCTGCGTCCCTGGCCCTTCTCGACAGCACCCTAGCCGTTACTCGTAGCGCAGCGCTTCCACCACGTCCATGCGTGCCGCCCAGCGGGCGGGCAACAGTCCCACCATCGGCGCCAGGATCAGCGCGACACCGAGCGCGGTGAGGGTCGCGACCCAGGGGAAGCGCAGATCCACCGCTGTGCCGTTGAACTGCTGGGAAGACTGCACCATCAGCAGGAACATCAGCAGCCCGGCGCCCAGGCCGAACAGGCCGCCAACCGCGCCGGTGCTGAGCGCCTCCCCCACCACCACCCGCATCGTCTCTGCCCGCCGGGCGCCGGTGGCGCGCAGAATGCCGAACTCGCGCCGCCGCTCCAGCAGGCCCGAGAACAACGTGTTGGCGATGGCCAGCCCCGAGACGAGGATGGACACCCAGATCAGCCCGTCCATCAGCCGGTAGAAGCCCGCCACCCGCTCCATCATCGCGTCCCAGTACCCCTGGTTGGTCTGGACGGTGAGATTGCGCTCGGCGCCGTAGCGGCGCATGATTTCCGCCTGGACCGCGGCCGGGTCCGCGCCGTCCTCCGTGACCAGCGCCACGACCGTGACCGTCTGGTCGTTCCAGTAGGTGACGTAGTCGCGCCGGTCGAGATGCACCGTGCCGCCGAAGGGGGCCAGCTCCTTTTGGATGCCAACGATGCGAAATCGCTGAGGGCCGGAGGGGGTGAGCAGCTCAAGCTCATCGCCCATACCCAATCCCAGGCGGTCTGCCAACGGTGTGCTGATCATGACCGCGCCGCCGGCCTGGAGTCGCTGCACACCCTCCTGCCAGTCACCCTGGTCCAGCGGCGGCGAGGAGTACATCGGCAGCAGCGTATGGTCGAATACCTGCAAAAAGGCAGGGGCGCCGTCGCCCATGATGATGCGCGAGAAGCGCTGCGGCGAGGCTATCCGCACGCCGGATACGGCGCGCAGGTCTTCGACGAAGGCCGGGTCCATCTCTACCTGAGCGCCAATCAGCTCGTACGAGGAGGAGACGAGCAGGTCCCAGCCCACCGTCTGCCGGAACCAGTCCTCCAGCGTCGCCCGCTGCGCCGCCGCGAAGCCGCCCATCGCCACCATGAAGGTGAGGCTTACCATCAGCGCCGATGCCGTGGCCGCGGTGCGGCGTGGGTGGCGCATGAGGTTGTCGGTGGCCAGCCGGCCGGTGAAGCCGAACATCGCCTGTGCCAACGGCCGAAGCAACCACCGGTTGAGCAGCGGCAGCAGCACCGGCATCAGTACGACGATGCCGAGCAGGAAGGCCATCAGCAGCCCGCCGCCAATCTGGCGGGTGAGCGGACTGGAGAGGTCACCCCATGTCCAGACGGCGATGATGCCCGCACCCGCGAGCATGGTGATCGCACCGCCGATCAGTGCCCGCCGCAGACCGTGACGCTCCTCGGGCCGGGTCAGCTCGCCCTGGCGCATGGCCTCGACCGGACTGATAGCGACGGTCTCGCGCGACGGGCCCCACGCCGCAAAGACGGCCACGCCGATGCCCACGGCCAGCCCGGCCGCGATGTTGGCCGGACCGAGCCGCGCCCCGGCGGCCTCGATGCCGTAGATGGCGAGGAACTGGCGGGTGAGCTGCTCTACCATGCCCACCGCCAGGCCGTAGCCCAGCAGCAAGCCAATAGCCGCGCCCGCAGCGCCCATCAGCGCCGCTTCGCCCAGCACAAGCCGCACGACTTCCCCCCGGCGCATTCCCAGCGCCCGCAGCACAGACAGCTCACGCCGCCGCTCGGTGACGCCCATGCCCACGTTGGTGTAGATGATGAAGCCGCCGCTGAACAACGAGATCGAGCCCGCGATCCCCAGGGCAAAGATCAGCGAATCGAGCAGTGAATCCATGTCGCGGGCGCGGTCGGCAGGGGTACCGGCGCGAGCACGCCCAGCGAGTACCTGCTCAACCCGCGCCTTCACCTCGGCGCGCTTGGCCTGTGGTTCCAGCAACAGGTCTACCGTGTCCAGCTTGCCCGGCCTGCCGAAGATGCGCTGTGCCTCCGCCAGCGGTAGCACGCCGAACGGACCAAGCGTTCCCCGCACCGTCCCTTGCGCGCGGAAAACACCGACAACGGTGAACGGAGCGAAACCTGCAGTTGACAGGAGCTGGACCGTGTCGCCGGGCCCGGCGCTCAGCCGCTCGGCTAGCTCATCCGTGATCGCCAGCTCGCCCGCCGCCAGTGGCAGCCGCCCGTCGGTTATCCGGTAGTCGCGCACCAGCGCTTCCTGATCCGGCAAGATGCCGTAGAAAGAGGCGGCGGCCTTGCGCTCGCCGGCCAGCACCGGCGCACCGCTGCTGACCGCGGGAACGGCGGCACGTACACCGGGCACGACCGCCACCTCGTCGCGGATGGCGGCAGGGAAGCCCAGCCCGCCGATGGAGGTTACCTGCAACTCGGCACGGCCGCCGATGCCCTCCAGCACGGAGCGATAGTTAGCGACCAGCGCCGCGGTGGTTAGCGCCACGGCGGTAACCATCGTCACACCGAGAGCGATGCCGATCACGGTCATTGCTGTGCGCCGCTTCTTGGCGAGCAGATAGGTGCGCGAGAGGCTCGTGTACAACCCGTTCATACGGCCACTCCCCCGGTGGCGATGTCCTGCTGCACCCGGCCGTCACGCAGCGTGATGATGCGGTCGCCATAGGCCGCCGCCTTGGCATCGTGTGTGACCATGACGATGGTGCGCCCTTGCCTTGTCTGCAGGTCTTTGAGCAGCAACAGCACCTCCTCGCCCGCAACCGAATCGAGGTTGCCGGTTGGCTCATCGGCGAACAGCAGCGGCGGGTCATTGATCAGTGCTCGCGCGATGGCGACGCGCTGCATCTGGCCGCCGGACAGCTCATCGGGCTTATGGTCCACCCGGTCCGCTAGCCCCATCGTCGCCAGCATCTCGCGGGCGCGCGACAGCGCCTGACCGCGCGGGCGGCGGGCGAGCAGCAGCGGCAGCGCTACGTTCTCGGCGGCGGTGAGCGACGGCAGCAGGTTGAAGAACTGGAAGATGAAACCGATGTAGTCGCGGCGCAGCAGCGTCAGATCGTTGTCCGACAGCTGGCCGGCGTCATTCCCCAGCAGCTCGACCCGGCCGGCATCAGGGGTGAGCAGGCCGCTCATCAGGTGCAGTAGGGTGGACTTGCCGGAGCCAGACTTGCCCATGATCGCGGTGAAGGTGCCCCGTTCTACGGCGAGGGAGATGGCATCGACGGCGGTAATGACGGCGTGCCCGCGCTTGAAGCGGCGCGTTGCCCCGTCCAGTGTGATGATCGCGTCGCGCATGGTGGGTACTCTCCCGGCTGATGGCTGTTTGGACGTTCGCGTGCCGCCCCGGTTTGGGCAGGGAGGTTAGGGCGGCGGCCGTTCCGCCTGCGGCCCGCCGCCCAGCGCGCCGAGCCGCTCCTCGCAGCGGTCCAGCCACGTGAGGTCAGCCTCGACGTGCAGCAGCGCCGCGTCGAGCAGCAACTCGCGGTGGATGCGGCCCCGCTCCTGCGAGCGGGCGAGCAGCACCTTCTGACGCGTCAGTGATGCCAGGCGCAGATGATGGACGCGCCGGACACCATTGATCAGCGCCAGAGCCGCCGGGCGATTGCGGTCAATCAGCAGCCCCAGCTGCACGAAGAACTCATCGCGCAGCGGCCGCGGCCGTAGCGGCGGCGCCTGTAGCCAGCCGTCCAGTTCCTCTCGCCCGGCGTCGGTGACGCGATACGTCTTGCGCTCATCCGCGCCCTCGCCGGACTCCTCCAACGCCACCAGGCCGTCTTTGCGCATCCGCTCGAGTGTCGAGTAGATCTGCCCCACGTTGAGGTCCCACAGCCCGCCGGTGAGCCCATCGAACTGCGTCTTCAGTTCGTAGCCGTGCCGCGGTCCATCCGCGAGGATGCCAAGGATGCCATGTTTGACCGACATGCCGGCCCGCACTCCTACTTACCCGGCAGTTCTCGCAGTATTGCATACGAGTATATATCGAACCAGCCCCACCTGTCTCGGTCGCGGGCAAGCGCGTATGCTCGGGGGAGCCCGCTGCGCTGCTGCCCGCCACATACCGGCCCGCGCCGCGTCGGGGTATAGATTGGGAACAAGAACGGAGGGCGAAGCCACCGTGCGGATTGCCTTCGGCGCGGATGACCGAACGCACCTTACCGATGTGCTGATTGCGGAGCTCCAGGTACGCGGCCATCGGGTATCGGTCCACGGCCCGCCGGGCGGTGAGGCGCTGGGCTGGGCAGAGGTTGCCTGCGCCGTGGGCGAGCTGGTCGCGGTGGGGGCAGCGGAACAAGCGGTGCTGTGCTGCTGGACCGGCACCGGCGTCACCATCGCCGCCAACAAGGTGCCCGGCGTGCGGGCTGCCCTCTGTCACGACGCCGAGACCGCCCGCGGTGCTCGCCTGTGGAACGACGCCAACGTGCTGTGCCTGTCGCTACGCTCCACCTCCGAAGCGGTGGCACGCGAGATCCTCGACGCCTGGTTGGCGGTTGACGCACCTGATCCATCCGAGAAGGCGAACATCGCGCGGGTGCGGATGCAGGATGCCGCCCGCGGTCCGCTGTGACGCCGGCCAACCGGACCGCTATCATGCCTGCCGGAACACGTTTCGCCTGGGGGAAGCGCCATGCCGGTCGCACGCGCCACCGACATCGAGATGTACTACGAGCAGCACGGCGCCGGACCCGATCTGGTGCTGATCATGGGGCTCGGGGCGCATGCCGGCGCGTGGGCGTTGCAGACGCCCGTCTTCGCGCAGCGCTTCCGCGTGACGGTGTTCGATAACCGCGGCGCCGGGCGCACCTCAGCCCCTGACGCGCCTTACAGTATCCGGCAGATGGCTGATGACACGGCGGCATTGATGGCCGCGCTCGGCATCGATTGGGCGCACGTGCTCGGCGTGTCGATGGGCGGGATGATCGCGCAGGAGCTGGCGATCAACCACCCCGAGCGGGTGGACCGGCTGATACTGGCATGCAGCCGGGCGCGTGCCGGTCAGCTCCGCCGGACGCTCGCTCCGGCGCAAGCGGCGCTGATGGACCGTGGTCTGCCGCGGGAGCAACGGGTGCTGCTGTCGATGCCCTGGAGCATGACGCCCGCCTTCATGGCTGAGCCTGCCCGGGTCATGGGCTCGCTGGAGCTGGCGGCCAAGGACCCGTACCCGATCGCGGTGCACGCTTACCACCGCCAGCAGTCGGCAGTGATGGCGCACGACACGGTGGACCGGCTGGGGCGCATCCGCGCGCGCACGCTGGTGTTGGTGGGGGCGGAGGATATCCTCACGCCGGTGTCCGAATCGGTGGAGCTGGCCCGTGGAATCACCGAGGCGCACCTGCGCGTGCTGCCGCGCGGCGGTCACGGCTTCGCCACCGAGTACCCGACCGAGTTCAACGCTGCGGTGTTGGAGTTCCTCACCTAATGTGGCAGCGCGTCTGGGGTATCCAGGGCGCGCACCACGGCGCTACCCAGCCGCTCCGGCCAGGGCCAGCCGTGGCGTGACGCCGTCGCAGCGCAGGTGTCGTGGCCCAGCGCCGCTGCGGCCCGCAGCGCGCGCCCAAGGTCGTCGTTCCCGGTGGCAGGAACGCAGTCCTCCAGCCGCCGCAGCCGCTCAGCCGGTAGGTCGCGCTCGATGTCAAAGGCGGCGCTGCTCCACTGCCAGCGCGCCGTCGCGCCTGCCTCCAGCCGCAGCAGGCGCAGCAAGTGCTCCATCACCTCGGTGTGGAACGCCTGCCGCGCCTGCCAGCCATCGCTGCGCCGCCGCTTGCTCTCTGCATACAGGATGAAGTACCAGAGGTCACCGCACAGCCGCATAAACTCGGCCCCCGCCTGCGCCGGGGCGAGCGAGCGCCCGAGCAGCGCCGCGACGGAGTCGCGCAGGCGGCCGCCGGTGGCGTCATAGCGCAGCATCGCCGCGACGCTCACCGGGCTGCTGTGCCAGTCGCGCACGCAGTCCACGGTGGACGCTGGGTAGAAGTTGAAGTCCACCTGCAGCGGCAGAGGCTCGGCGGCGTACACCGTCCACGGGTTGCCGTAGTGGCCGCGGTAGGCAAGCAGCAGGTCGCCGAGGGAGGTGGCCCACTGCTCCCACGCTGCTTCGAAGCCGGGTAAGCCGTCATCCCGAATGAACAGGGTAAGGTCGAGATCAGACCACTGGTCGGCGCGGCCATAGCTGGCTGAGCCGTAGTCCAGCACGCCGGCGATGCGAGGGTCAGCCCGTGCCACCGCCAGCAGGCGTTCGAGCAGCACCGCTTGCGCTGTCGCCACCTTACTGGGCCCTATATTGCGGCTGGCGCTTGTCGGCGAAAGCCTTCGGTCCCTCGATGCTGTCCTCGGTCAGCAACATCTCGCCGAACAGCTGCAGTTCGAGGTCCAAGCCCTGCGACAGCGGCAACTCCCAGCCTTCCATCACCGCCTGCTTGGCGGCGCGCAGCGCTAGCGGCCCGTTGACGAGCAGCGCCTCGGCAGTCTTCTTGGCTTCCTCCAGCGCCGTCCCCTGGGGCACGACGCGGTGAATCAGCCCCAGGCGCAGCGCCTCCTGCGCCTCGATTTGCCGGCCGGAGAGGATCAGCTCCAGCGCGGCGGATTGGCCGATGGCGCGGGGCAGGCGCTGGGTGCCGCCGGCGCCAGGGATGATCGCCCAACGCACCTCCGGCTGACCGAAGCGGGCATTTTCCACCGCGATGCGAATGTCGCAGGAAAGCACCAGCTCGGTGCCACCTGCCAGCGCGTGGCCATTGACGGCGGCGATCAGCGGCTTCCAGGTGTTGAACCCTCGGGTGATGCCACCGAAATTGAACTCCTTCAGTGTTCCCTGTCGCGCTTGCTCACCCAGCGCGGGGATCAGCTCCTTGAGGTCGGCGCCGGCGCAGAAGGCGCGGTCGCCGGCGCCGGTGAGGATCCCCACCCACAGTTCTGGGTCGTCGCGGAAATCTGCCCAGGCCTCGGTCAACTCGGCGCTGGTTTGCGGATCGATGGCGTTGAGCGCGTCGGGCCGGTTGATGGTGATGATCGCGATCCGGCCGTTCTTCTCATAGGTGATGGGCATGGCGCACTCCAAAACGGGGAATGGGCACGGCGGCCCCCGGCATGATACCGGATGCCACCGGCCCCGTCCCGTGTGGGTTGACAAACGCCGGGCCGCCGTGTGAGAACACCGGCATTGGAATGGCCGAAGGCAGCAGTCCCCGCGGACGGAGTGCGCCATGACCACTGTCAACCGACCAAGCAGCGCCTGGCAGGAGATGTTCAACCAACGGCTGATGTCGCCGGCGCAGGCGGCGGCACTGGTCCGTCCCGGTGATCACATTTATTTGCCAGTGGGGCAAGGACCGCGGGTCGTGATTGAGGCGCTGCTAGCTCGGCGGGAGGAACTGCGCGATGTGACCGTCACGGCGCTGCCGCAGGGGGAGTTCGGCTGGTTTGAGCCGGAGTTTGAGGGGCGGATCACGGTCAATGTGCTCTATGCGAGCCCCTTCACCCGAGAGGCGCTGGAGCGGCGGCAGGCGGATTACACCCCGTTCATGTTCTACGGCCACCACAAAGGGCTAGACGACGGCCGCCACGAGGCACGCCCGGTGGACGTCAACGTCATCCATGTTACACCGCCGAACGCGCACGGCTTTGTCTGCCTGGGCCACAGCGTCTGGGACGCCCGCACCACGGTCCGCCGTGCCCGCACCAATATCGCGGTAGTCAACCCTTACCTGCCACGCACGTTCGGCGACTCCTGGATTGCGGTGGCTGAGATCGACGCCTTCGTCGATGACGCTACGCCGCTACCGGACGCGACCGCGCGGGTGTATCCACCGCCCGAGCCCTGGGATGAGGCGATTGCCGGCTACACCGGCACGTTGGTGCGGGACGGCGACACCATTCAGATCGGCACCGGCTCCACCACTGGCAACCTGGTGCGGCTCGGGGCGCTGGACGCACGGCGGGATCTCGGCTACTTCGGCGAGCTGACCGTGCCCGGCACCATTGACCTGGTACGGCGAGGCGTCATCACCTCGCGGCGAATGACGACCCACCCTGGCCGGTTCATCGCCACCACGGCGGGGAACTCGCAGGAGGACCGCGATTTCATCAACGACAATCCCTTCTTCGAGTTCTACGCCGTCGATTACGTGCATGACCCGCGCAACATCGCCCGCAACGACAACTTTATCGCCATCAACAATGCTCTGACGGTGGATCTCACCGGGCAGATTGCGGCTTCGACGATTGGCCCGCGGGTATACAGCGGCACTGGCGGGCAGTTCTCCTTTGCCATGGGGGCGTTCATGTCGCGCGGCGGGCGTTACGTCACCGTGCTGCCCTCGTCGGCGCGGGCGGGGGCGGTCTCCCGCATCGTGCCGCGCTTTGAGCCGGGGCAGATCGTGACCGTGCCACGGGATATCGCCGATACGGTGGTGACAGAGTACGGGATTGCCCGGCTGCTCAACCGTTCGGTGCGGGAGCGGGCAGAGGCACTGATCAGCGTCGCCCACCCGGACTTCCGTGCGGAGCTGCGGGCCGCGGCGCGGGCGATGTTCTGGCCGTAAGCTAATCCGGCCCGGCGCCTGCGGTGCGCGTGCGTGCTCGGGGACGGGGCTTCAGCGCAGCGCAGGCCCGCTGAATCTCGTCTCGAAGCCGCTGGGGCGCGTGTACCCCTCCCACCTGGATGATATTGGCGATGCCGTTGACGCTGAGGAACAGGCTGCCTTCGCCGCTGGTGGCGCCGCTGCCGCTATTGAGTAGCCGGACAGCATCGATCTCCTCCAGGAACAGCACTCGCGGCAGGCTGCCCAAAACGCCGCCGGAGACGATCAGCCGGCGATTGGTGAGCACCAGGCATTGCTCTTCGCGCGGGTTGTACAAGAACATCGCTCGCGACAGCACACACTCCCCATCCAGCGGCGGGATGTTGAAGGGAAGGGCCGCCGAGTCGGAGGTGGCGGGAGGTGGTGTGGGTGCCGGCGCCGGCTGGTTCGTTGCGTCCTCGGTCGGAGCGGCCTCCGCAAGCGGCGTGACTGCCTGTGCGTCGACGAAGCCACGCCGTCCGTCCGCCGTCTCTACCTGGAGGTAGTCCCACTGGCTACCGTCTGCCTGGAGCAGGCTTCCGGGCGCGAGGTGTAGAACCTCCCGGGCCGAGGCGAACGGCCGGTCACGCAGCGTGGCGCCGGCATCCGTGACGGTGTATGCACCACCGCCGGGGAGCCGGGTAACACCTGCTGAAGGCGGCACCGGCGTGCCGCAGCCGTGACAGAGACGCGCCGACAGCGGCAGCCTTTCCCGGCAGTGATGACAGTCCATGGTCCGGCCCTCCATGTCACGCGATCTCATGTGGTATCGGCTCAACACCGGCCAGCGAACAGCGCGTTGGATGAGTGCCTGTGTCTGGATAGAGTGAGGAGAACAACGAGTCGGAGGGAGCGGTGCAGTTTCAGTATCTGCCCGTGGAAGAGCGGTTCTTCGTGCGGGTGATTGAGGAAAGTATCAGCAAGTTCCCGGCCGGGGCGTTCTCGCTGGTCTCCAACTACCCGGTCTACGCGCTGCGGCTGCGTGCCGTCGAAGGCGAGGACGTCACCGAGTTCTTCATCCCCGGCAGCGACGGCTTCTTCCTGTGGGTGGACATGCGCCACACGCGGCTGTCACGCCGGTAGCGCGCCTTCACTCCCAGCGTAGCGGCAGGGCACCCGTGCCGGAGAACGGGTAGCGTTCGCGTGTGCCGATGCGCTGCCGGCCACGCACTACCACCTGCACCTCGGTGCCGGTGCGGGTGCGCAGCCGGTAGCGGCCGCTGGAAAGCCGCTTGTTCGGTTCGATGTCACTGAGGGCGCCGCTCCACGTACCGCTGGTGCTCGCGTCGAGGATGCAAGCCGCGCTGGTGATGAAGCGGCCGTCTTCATCCAGTACATCGACAAGCGTTTCGGCCGTCTCCTCCGTCACAGGCCCTCCACGCCGGCGACGCCCGCCGGTAGCGTTCCTGACGTATCACACCGGCCGCCGTTGGGTCTAGCGGCTGATGGCCACTGACCTGCTTCTCTCTCCTGCCGAAGCGGCGGCCACGCCAATACTCCTCACGAACCGCTTGCATCACCCTGCGGCAGCAGTGGCAGGTGACCGTTTGCCCCGTACGTTGATCTGCGTCAGAGACGCGATACGGAGTATCTGGCTCCTCTGCGGCCGGTGCGTCTGCTGCCGGCCGGCTGCGCGTCTTACCCACCTCGCACGGTGGCGCAAGCCGGCGGGGAGCGTGCACGAAAAGCGGAATGGAGCGTGGAGTTGTCATAGTCTCCATTGACAGCCTAGGAACAGGTGTTCTAAGCTACCCGCAAGTCGAACACCTGTTCCGGTGGTGGTAAGGCAGGAGCGAGCGTCATGACGGTTGGGATGGCACTGGTTGGGATCTGGTTTGCGCTCGTGGCGGTGATGTTGGTGTGGCAGTACCTCACCGACGCGTTCGCGCCGGATGCCGCGATCGCGGAGCCGCTCAGGGTGGAAAGCTTGGACCAGCCGGCGCCGGTGCGCCCCGCCGTAACCCTGCCGGCCGCCTAGCCCGGCGGTGCGTTGCCGTCCGGCGCCCGTACCTGCCTTCAGGGGTGGCGGCAGGTGCGGGCGCCGGCGCGTATGGCGCGGTATGATCGTGGTGCTCCAGGAGGCGCAGGCATGGCCGCGCCGGTTCCCGAGGACAGTCCCGCGCACCGGCCCGATCCGCCGCGTTTTCACCGCGTCATCCTCCACGCTGACTTCGATGCCTTCTTTGCCTCGGTCGAGCAGCACGACCAGCCCGATCTGCGTGGCCGGCCGGTGCTCGTGGGCGGCTCACCGGAAGGCCGTGGCGTCGTTGCCGCTGCGTCCTACGAGGCCCGCCGCTACGGCGCCCGCTCGGCGATGCCGATGCGTACCGCTCTGCGTCTGTGTCCCCCCAGCGCTGTACGCGTTTCCCCTCGGTTTGAGCGGTACAGCCAGGTCTCGCGCACCGTGATGGACCTATTCCGATCCCAGACGCCGCTGGTCGAGCCGCTGTCGCTCGATGAGGCGTATCTCGATCTTTCGGCCTCGCTGGCTGGTGTCGATGTGGGTCAGGCCCGTCACGCTGCTCGGTCGCTGAAGGACGGCGTTCACGCCGCCACCGGGCTGACGATCTCCGTCGGAGTCGCTACCTCGAAGTCGGTAGCGAAGATCGCCTCAGATCTGCACAAGCCAGACGGGCTCGTCGTGGTGCCGCCCGGGGCGGAGCAGACCTTCCTGGCGCCGCTGGCTGCCGGCCGGCTGTGGGGTGTGGGACCGCGAGGTGAGGAACGGCTGCGTCAGGCAGGGGTCACCACCATCGGCGGGATTGTCGCACTGGACGTGGTCTGGCTTCAACACACCTTCGGCAAGTGGGGCCCGGTGCTGCGCGATCTGGCGTGCGGTCACGACGACCGCCCGGTTTCGCCGGTGCGGGAGCTGAAGTCCGTGGGGCGGGAGACGACCTTCTCCGGTGATATCGGGGACCGGCAGGTCCTGCTGACGGCGCTGCAGCGGCTATGCGAGCAGGTGGCGGAACGGCTGCAACGCCAAGGACTGCACGGCCGGACGGTGACGCTCAAGCTCCGCCATCACGACTTCCGCACGCTCACCCGCCAGACGCGGCTCCTCTCGCCGGCGGATGGTCCGCAGACAATGTTCGCGGCGGCAACCCGGCTGCTAGACCAGGAACTGGCGCCGGGCGCCAGCCTGCGGCTGATAGGCGTGGCGGTGTCGGACTTCGGTGTCAGGCTGCAGCCGCCTCTGCCGCTGTTTGAGGAGGAGGCTTCCCTTTCTTCACCGGCTGTGGCACCGTCCCTCTGAGAACGCCAGGGAGGATGCCATGACTGCCGAGCGCACTATTCCCAGCCGGGACGAGGTGATGGGTTATCTGCGCGACCGGCGCAACTGGAATCGCTGGGGCGCGGAGGACCAGCGCGGGGCGATCAACCTGGTCACGGCCGAAAAGCGCGTCGCGGCGGCGGGGTTGGTGCGCAGTGGCCGCTCCGTATCGCTGTCACGAGAGTTCCCCACCCGCCCCGGTCCCGGCAACCCGAACCCTGCCCAGCAGTTTACCCGCTGGATGGACCGTGGTAGCGGCGGCGCGGCGGTGGACTACTACGGCATCAGCTATCACGGCTACATCACCACCCACATCGACGCGCTGTGCCACGTCTGGGACGAGCACGGCATGTGGGGCGGGCGAGACCCCAAAGCCGTGCTCACCACCCAGGGCACACAGTGGGGCGATGTCGACCAGTGGCGCGACGGCATCATTACTCGTGGCGTGCTGCTCGATATCCCGCGCCATCGGCAGACCCCGCATGTCACGCTTGAGCGCCCGGTGCACGGCTGGGAGCTGGAAGAGGCAGCCCAAGCACAGGGCGTGCGGCTGGAACCGGGCGATGCGCTGCTAGTGTACAGCGGGCGTGAGTCGTGGCAGGCGGCCAACCCGACATGGAGTGGCTACAGCCCGCCGTCGCCGGGGCTGCATGCGTCGTGCCTGCCGTTTATCCGGGATCACGACATCGCTGTGCTGGGATGGGACCTGATGGATGCGGCGCCAAACGAGTACGGGCTGCCGTGGACGGTGCACGGCGCGCTGTTCGCCTACGGCGTGGCGCTGCTGGACAACTCCTTGCTCGAGCCACTGGCCCATGCCTGCGCCGAGGAGGGGCGGTACACGTTCATGCTCACGATCGCGCCGCTGCGCGTCCCGGGCGGCACCGGCTCTCCGGCGAACCCGATTGCGCTGTTCTAGCCCGCTGCCGCCGGCCTGGACTTCCTTGACTCGCTATACCCCCGATGCTACGTTGGGCTTGCCGGTGGCCGGCATCCGGCGGCGCAGCCGGTGGGCCACAGGGAGCGTGTGCAATGGTGCTCGCAGGTATCGGTGGGCTGGGCCCGCAGGAGCTCCTGATCATCCTGGTGATCGTGATCGTGCTGTTCGGCGCTAGCCGGCTGGCGGGCATCGGCGGGGCTCTCGGCCAGAGCGTGCGCGAGTTCCGCAAGGCGACCAAGGATGGTGAAGAGGAGCGCAAGCAGGAGGAAACCTCCGCCGCTACCCGTTCCACCGCCGACACACGCCCGGCCGATTCCGCCCCGCCGCAGCGCCCGCCGGACTTCAGCGGCCGCTGAGCTCGACCATCACGGTACCGCGTCAACGCCGTTCTCTTCCCGGGGGCGGCGTCTTTGCGTCTGCGCTAATACATGGCACCGTCTTGAGGGTCGGTCACCAGCACATGTGGCGCCAGGTTGAGGGCGTCACGCACGCCACGCAGCGCGGCCAGCGCCTGCTGGCGCGTGGCGTATCCCTCATGCTGGATGATGGCGGCTGCCCGCTTGCCTGCTTCAGCCGCAACCGGGACCGATCGTTCGAAGTTGCGTAGCAGTGTGCGCACCTGCTGCTCGGAATGCAGCACCGTCAGGTAGGCGTACAGCAGGCTCCAGTAGCCCCATGCCGGCGTGCCCGGTGTATCGGCGCCGGCGTGGGGAGCACGTAGCATGTAACGCACGTTGTTGTGACGCTCACGCTGCTCAACGGCGGGGTCCAGGCCGAGTTGGGCGATGCGTAGCTCTGCCCCCGCACAGTGAACAATCGCCTGCAGCACCGATGCCACTTCCTCGGCGGAGCTGCCCTCCCCCAACTCGGGGTTGGCCGTGGCCAGTGGCCAGCCGTCTTCGCGCTGCAACCCGTGGGCCAGCTCATGGGCTAGGGTGTGGCAGAACGCGTCACCAGTCAGGTCCTGCCGCACCTCTACCCGTACCTTGCCGTCCTCGCGATAGAAGCCGCCGAACTCCGGGCCGGCGCCCCATGCGCAGTACAGTTCGATGTCCTTGGCGGCAAAGTGACGCTGCACTTCCTCGTAGAAGGCCGCCAGTGTGTCCGGAAGCGTAACCCCAAGCTGTTCCATCGCTGGTGTGATCCCTACTCGTCCGTGTTCCAGCTCACATCGCCGGACAGGTCGGGCCGGTGCGGACGCGCGGCGAACACCTGATACTCCGCGCGCGACGCGCCGATGGTGGTGGGGTCGCCGTGGCCGGGCCACACCAGCACATCTTCAGGCAACTCGTACAGCCGGTCGACGATTGAGCGAATGGCGGTGCTCAGGTCCTCGGGCCTGGCCGTGCGGCCTGGTCCGCCAGGGAAAAGCGTATCGCCCGTGAGCAGTACCTTCCCCAGGAGCAGGCAGATGCTCCCGGGTGTGTGACCGGGTGTGTGAATCACGCGCAGCCGGGCCGAGCCGGCACGCAGTTCCTGGCCGTCGGTGACGCGGACGTCGATCCGCTCGGGCGGGATGTTCACCTCGGACTCGTGCACATGCACCGGCGCTCCGGTGGCCGAGCGGATCAGGTCATACGACATCCAGTGGTCGGGGTGCCAGTGCGTCGCGACGATGGAGCGCACCCGCGCATCGGCCAGCGCTGCCAGGATCTTTTCACCCTCGGCGGGCATGTCGATGATCAGGCTCTCCTTCGCGGAGGTATCAGCGATGATGTAGCTGTTGTTCCCGTACGGACCCAACGGCCCCAACCGCACGACCTCAATGTCGCCTTCGCGATACAGTTCCATCGCGGCGTTCCTCCTGCGGCGCTCTGGGCGGATTATACAGGGCGTTGCTGATGCACCCTAGCACTCAGGTACGATGACGGTCCGGCGGCGACCGCGGATAGCGGCAGGTGGCGGTGAAGATGGCGGCTGTGGACGCGGTGATCCTCGACCTGGGCAATGTCCTCGTCTTTCATGACAACGACGTGCTGTTCCGGGCGCTGGCCGAGCGGGCCGGGCTCGATCCCCGCGCGGTTGGGCAGGCGATCGGTTCGGAGCCGCTGTCCGCGGGCACCAATCGCGGATGGCTGGACCGCGCTAGCATGTACCGCGAGATCTGCGCCGCGCTCAGCCTGGATGTGCCGGAGGAGGAGTTCCAGGCACTGTGGAGTTGCCACTTCACAGTGCATGATGCCGTGCTGCCCATGGTCGAGTCGCTCCTTGGCCGAGTGCCGGTATTGCTGCTGTCAAATACCAACGTGCTGCACATGGACTTCATCCGCCCCCGCCTTCCCCTGCTGGAGCGGTTCGACCACCTGCTGCTTTCCTACGAGTGGGGGCTCGTCAAGCCGGAGCCGGCCTTCTATCAGGCCGCGTTGCGTAGCGCCGGTGTGCGTCCCGAGCGAGCGGCGTTCTTCGATGATGTAGCGGCATATGTGCACGCCGCCCGGCAGCTTGGGATCCACGGCTTCGTATTCACCGACGCGCCCGCGTTCGCCCGGCAGCTGGGCGAGCTGGGTCTGCCGCCCTGACGCGCACCCCGTCGTACTAAACCCGAACCACCGAATACGCACGCGGCGGTATGCCCGCAAGGGCGTGCATCGCTGATGCTTGGTGTGAAACGCGCGGAGGGGAATCACGCGGGTGCGTGTGACCGTGCGGTGGGAGTACCCGGGAGCCACCTCGTCCCCGGAGACATGTGGGGAAAGCATGGCAGACAAACGTAAGGCGAAGAACGCGGCGCCGCGCCGGGCCGGAGACCTGACCGTGCGTGAGGCGGGCAGGCTGGGCGGCGAGGCGGTGTTGGAGAAGTACGGACGTGACTTCTACGCCACCATTGGTGAAAAGGGCGGCGAGGCGCGCAAGGAAGAGCTCGGCTCCGAGGGCTACCAGCAGTTGGGCCGCAAGGGCGGAGAGACGGTGCGTGACAAGTACGGCCCGTCGTTCTTCGCTCAGATCGGCGGCAAGGGTGGCCAGGCACGCTGGGAGAACCGCCGCGCCGCCGTCCAGCAGCCGGAGGAGGAGGCGGGTGGCAATGGCCATACTTCCGGTGCGAGCGAGAACCGAGGCGAACGTAAGCCCGGTCGCAGCAAGCGTGCCTCCTGATGGCGCAGCACCATGAGATGAGATGGCGGATATGAGCGAGACACCGGAGGGCGGGCAGGCACAGCGGCAGTTCCCGCCTCAACAGCAGGACCAGCGACCCGGCATTGAGTCAGCGATGACGCCCCGCCCGCGTGTCGAGGACCAGGGATATCGCGGCAGTGGCAAACTGGTCGGGCGGGTTGCCTTGATTACCGGCGGCGACAGCGGTATCGGCCGGGCGGTGGCGTACTTCTACGCCTGCGAAGGAGCCGATATCGCGATCATCTATCTGAGCGAGCACGCCGATGCCGAGGAAACCCGGCGGTGTGTCGAGCGGGCCGGGCGGCGCTGCCTGACCATCGCCGGTGATGCGGGCGACGAAGCGTTTTGCCGTGATGCGGTGGGACGCACGGTGCGCGAACTGGGACGGCTGGACATCCTGGTGAACAACGCCGCCGAGCAGCATCCGCAGCCCTCCATCCTGGATATCAGCGCCGAGCAGCTGGAGCGCACCTTCCGCACCAATATCTTCTCCTACTTCTTCATGGCCAAGGCCGCGCTACCCCACCTACGCCAGGGCGCCAGCATCATCAACACGACATCGGTCACGGCCTACCGCGGCAGCCCGCAGCTGCTGGACTACTCTGCCACCAAGGGAGCGATCGTGGCCTTTACCCGCTCGCTGTCGATGTCGCTGGCGGAGCAGAAGATCCGGGTGAACGGCGTCGCCCCCGGGCCGATCTGGACCCCGCTCATCCCTTCCACATTCCCGCCGGAGAAGGTGCAGTCGTTCGGCTCTGATGTGCCCATGGGGCGCGCCGGCCAGCCGGAGGAGGTCGCACCGGCGTATGTGTTCTTGGCGTCCGACGACGCCTCGTACATGTCGGGCCAGGTGCTGCACGTCAACGGCGGCGAGATCATCAACGGCTGAATCACAGGCAACCCGCCCCGGCGGCCCGCGTGCGCTCGTGCACGGGCCGCCGGCTGCGAAGTTGGGGAGGTGGGCGGTGGTCACCGAGCAGCAGCCTGAGCCGCCGGCACGCACGCTCGATCAGGTGCTGGAACGGTACTTCTCCGGCTTCGAGTGCCGCCCCGGGCAGCGGCAGGCGGTGGAGGCGGTAACAGGAGGCCGCGACGCGCTGGTAATCATGCCCACCGGTGGCGGCAAGTCGCTGATCTACCAGGCTGCAGCCCTGTTACTGCCGGGTTGCACCATCGTCGTCTCACCGCTGCTGGCGCTGATCCGCGACCAGGTGCAGCAGCTACGCGCCCAGGGCTATCCAGGTGTTGCCGCCCTACACAGCCATGTGCCTGCGGCCGAGCAGCGGGCCGCGCTGGCGGCGCTCCGTGAGGGGACGCTACGGCTCCTGTATGTGACGCCGGAACGCTGCGCGGCCGCAAGCTTCCTCGCCCAGGCGCGGCAGGCGCGTATCAGCTTGATCGCCGTCGACGAGGCACACGCCTTGTCTATGTGGGGGCACGACTTTCGCCCTGAATATCAACTGCTGGACGATGCCGCCCGCGCGCTGGGCCGGCCGCCGATGCTGGCCCTCACCGCGACCGCTCCGGCTCCGGTCCGCGACGAGATCATCGAACGGCTCGCGCTGCGTGACCCTGAACTGGTGGTCACCGGCTTCGACCGGCCCAATCTGTTCTACGAGGTTTATGCCGCCCGGGACGAGGCGGACAAGCAGGCAACGCTGGTACGGCTGATCGCGGAGCGCGGGGCCGCCTATCAGGATGCGATCGCGACCCGGCTCAGCGATGCCGCCGGCGGACGCGGCATCGTCTACACCGCGTTGACGGCGACGGCACGGCGGACCGCGCAGGCGCTCAACCGCGCTGGTGTCCACACGGCCTACTATCACGGTCAGCTCAAGGCCAGCCAGCGCAACGCCGTACAGGCACGCTTCACCGACGGCAGTGTGCGCGCCATCGCTGCCACCAACGCCTTCGGCATGGGCATAGATCTGGCAGACCTGCGGTACGTGGCACACATCGATCCTCCACCTTCCCTGGAGGCCTATTACCAGGAGTCGGGGCGCGCAGGGCGCGATGGAGGCATCGCCCGTTGCCCGTTGATCTTCACACCGGAAGACCTGGGGCGTGCCGCCTTCTCTGCCGGCTCTGGGGCGGTGGGCGTGGCCGATCTGGTGGCGCTGGCGCAGGCGTTACCGCCGTCGCCAGCGGCGGGGATGACGCGCCAGCAACTAAGTGAGCGCAGCGGGCTCAGCTTGAGCCGCGTTATTCGCACGTTGGAGGTGTTGGTAGCGGTGAGCGGCGCCCGCGAGCGGCGCGGGCGGTACCGGCTCGGCAACGCCGGGGCCGCCTGTATCGAACGCGCGCTGGAGCGCGAGGAGCGCCGGCAGGCGCTGGCGCGCACGCGGCTGGAGATGGTGCGCGGCTACGTCCAGTCCAAGAGCTGCCGGCGGCAGTTCCTGTTGCAGTATTTCGGACAGTATGCGGCGGCCGGCCGCTGCGGGATGTGCGACGTGTGTGTTCCCCGGGGAGCGACACCTTGCGTGCAGGCAGCACCGCCGGTGTCACGCGCGCCGGTCCTGTTTCGCCCAGGAGACGCGGTCACCCATGACACCTGGGGCGCCGGCACCATCCAGCACACCACGGACCGGCGCGTTACGGTGCACTTCGCCGCCTCCGGCTATCGCACCCTTGATTTGCGGACCGTGCTGGCCGGCCGCAAGCTGGTGCCGGCATCGTAGCGGCGTCAGCGTAGTGCGATGACTGCGCCTGCGCGCCCCGTGCGCCCGCGTTCGCGCCGGTGCGAAAAGAAGCGGTCCACCTGGCACGCCGTACAATGCGGCAGGGTGTCAATCTGTGCCGCCGGCACGCCGGCGCCAGCGAGCTGCGCAGCGTTGGCGGCGGGCAAGTCCATCATCGCCTTGCCGTCACGTTTGCCGTCCGCCAGCGCATGGGGCGCCAGCGGCGTGACCGCCGCTACCGCGGCCACCACCTCTGGCCCCACCTCGTAGCAACAGCGATGAATGGCCGGGCCAAGCGCGGCGCGGATATCCTCCGCCCGACAGCCGAACACCTCACCCATCACGCGCACCGCCCGAGCCGCGATCCCTCCAGCCGTGCCGCGCCAGCCGGCGTGAACGGCGGCAATTACCTGCCGCGCCGGGTCCCACAGCAGTACCGGCACGCAATCGGCCGCCAGCACCATCAGCGCCGGTCCGCGGGCGTCCGTGATGAGGCCATCGCCATCAAACACCTGCCCCCTGGGAATGGCGTCCCCCGGGCGGTAAGTTGCGACATCTGCGCTGTGCGTCTGGCGCGGGGCGAGGACCGGGGACCCCGCCAGCCCGGCCGTTGCCAGGACGCGCCGCCGGTTCTCACGCACGTGGCCGGCATCGTCACCCGTGCGCGGACCAAGGTTGAGGGAAGCGAACGGTGTTGGGCTGACGCCACCGGCGCGCTCGGAGAACCCGTGCGCCACGCCCAGCAGCAGACCGGAACGTATCAGTGCCGGCGGGGCGGGGTCAGGCATGATGGTCCTCCGGCCGGGAGGGCTGCGCGAGGAACGCGCGGATCACCGCGTTCGCGGCCGCGGGCTGCTCCTCCAGCACCAGGTGGCCGGCGCGCGGGATCACTTCGAGGCGGGCGTCAGGTAGTCCGGCGTGCAAGCGCTGTCCGGTACGCAGTGAGATCAGCCGGTCCGCCTCGCCCCACAGCACAAGCGTCCGGGCCTGCACGGCCGACAGCGGAAACGGTGCATCGCGGCGGCTGTCTTGCACAAGCTTGAGCTGCCCAGCGGCGGTCCCGGGCATCCGCCACGGGCGGCGGTACATCTCCCGTACCTCGTCGGTGACCAGTGACGGGTCATAGACGAAGCGTGAAGCGGTGCGCAGACCACGGCGGCGGGCAGCGTTCAGCGCCGCGGCGGCCAGAGGATAGCAGGCGCGCAGCACCCACCCGGGTGGCAACGGTGGGCGGCGGAAGGGCGCCGCGGCGCACACCAGAATCAGCCGGTCTACCCGCTCTGGGAAGAGCGCCGCGAACCGCGTGGCGATTGCGCCGCCCAGTGAGTGACCCATCACGGTGGCCTGAGCAATGCCCAGACGGTCCATGAGCTGTGCCAGCAACCGAGCGTAGCCGGTGTGCGAATAGTCACCGCGCCCAGGCGGGGGCTGCTCGCTGTAGCCGAACCCAGGAAGGTCAACAGCAATGACACGGTGGCTGCCAGAGAACGCCGCGATCTGCTCGCGAAACGTGTGTGTGCCCGCGGCAAAACCGTGCACCATCAGCAGGGCCGGACCGCTGCCCTGGTCAACCACGTGCAGTCCAACCCCATCGATGAAGCACAGCCCGCCCGGCCGGTCGATGGACTGCGGGTCAAGATCCTCGGCGGATCGGAGCGAACGCCAGGCGGCGGCATGAAGGGCAACGGCGCCGCCCGCCACCAGCGCCGCCAGACCCAGCGCGGAGCGTGGTCCCACTTTGACTCCTTACGACCGCAGCAGTGCGGTCAGTGTCGTGATCGCCTGCCCGATGCGTGGCCCGTACCAGGTGACTAGCTGGCCGTCCACGAGGTAGACCCGGCCGTCGCGCACCGCCGGAACGTCGGTCCAGGTCAGCACTTCGCTGCGATGCGGTTCCGCGAAGGGGTAGGGTTCGCTGGGCAGCAGCACCGCTTGCGGGCGGGCCGCCATGGCGGCTGCCAGATCCACCGGATAGTAGCGCGCCGGGCCAGTGCCGAAGATGCTGGCGCCGCCGCACACCCGCAGCAGATCGGACATATACGTCTCGGGACCGGCCACCATCCACGGCCGCCGCCAAATGGGGCAGTAGTAGCTGACCGGCGGTCGCTGGTCACCCTCCCGCCCGGCCAATTGCCGCTCTACTTCGTCCAGCCAGGCCGTAGCGGCGGGGGCGACGCCGCAGATGCGGGCCAGATCGCGCAGCTCGTCCACGGCTCGACGCACGGTCTGCGGCAACGAGATATACACCTTCAGCCCGCAAGCCATCAGGGTCTCGACGTGCTGGCGGACGTTCTCCTCGGCACTGGCAATCACAAGGTCCGGGGCCAGCGCACGAATTGCCGCCAGGTCGGGATCTTTGGTGCCGCCGATCCGGGGAATGCCGGCCACACCAGCCGCGGGTTCGACGCAGTACTTCGTGATTCCGGCAATGAATGGGCCAAGACCGAAAGCAAAGAGTGACTCGGTGAGGCTG